>CAISJD010000082.1 GCA_903885605.1 uncultured Chthonomonas sp.
GTCAAGCTGGACGAGTCGAACAAGGCGGCACTGGTTGTGGTGGCGGACAACCAGCTCTCGCTGGCCATCGGCAAGTCGGGGCAGAACGTGCGCCTGGCCGCACGGCTCACAGGCTGGCGGATCGATATCCGAAGCGAGAGCCAGGTCGCCAAGCCCGCCGCAGGCGCATCCGAGACCACGCCCACGCCGAAGCCCGCTCCGAAGCCGAGGCCGGTAGACGAAACGCCGGTTGAGCCCGCGCCTCCGGTCGAAGCCGTCGCCGAAGAGGTCTCACCGGTGGTTGAGGTCGAGGTTATCGCCACGGAGCCGGGGCCGGCCGAAGCCGCCGAAGTCACGCCCGCCGAGCAAGTCGAGGTCGCCACGGACGCCGACGCAGGCGCCGCCCCGACAGACTGAGGCAGCAGGCCATGCGCCGCCCGCCGCACGTGCCGATCCGCACCTGCGTGGTCTGCCGCACGCCCGGCGACAAGCGGGGGTTGCTGCGGGTCGTGCGCACGGCCGAGGCGGGCACGGCCTTCGATGTGACCGGAAAAGCCAGCGGCCGCGGCGCCTATGTTTGCGCCGCGGCCGCTTGCATAGAACTGGCCCGAAAGCAGAAGCGCCTGGACCGGAGCCTGAAGGCGACGGTGGGCGCCGAGGTCTTCGACGCCCTGCTCGCCCAGGTCACCCCGCCCGAAGGTCAGTAGGAACGGCCGAAGATCGCCACCTGATCGGTCTCTACCCCGGTCGCCACACACCGCCCCGCCTTGCCGGGCTGATCGAAGGGGATCACCCGGATCGTGGCCTTGGTCTCGTTCTGGATTCGCTCCTCGTCGGCGCCGGTTCCGGCCCAGGGCGCCCGCGCGAAGCCGGTCTTCACCGCTTCCACCAACTCGCCGTAGTCGGCCACGTCCACGGTGTGCTCGTCGCGGAACCGCAGGGCGCGCTCAAACATGGAGTTCTGGATCTCTTCCAGCAAGGCGGCGATATGGTCGGACAGGACGTCCTGGCCGACGAACTGCTTCCCTTCCCTGCCCGGCTTGTCGCGGCGCGCCACCGCGGCAGTCCCCTTGGCCACATCGCGCGGGCCGACTTCGACGCGGACGGGCACGCCCTTCACTTCCCACTCGTTGAACTTGAAGCCGGGGGTCATCTGGTCGCGGTCGTCCACCTTCACGCGGAAGCGGCCGCCCCAAGAGGCGACCACGCGGTCGACCGCCTCCAGCACGGTGGCGCGCTCGGCCTCGCCCTTGTAGATGGGCACCACGACGACCTGGATCGGCGCGAGGCGCGGAGGGCAGACGAGGCCCTCGTCGTCCGAGTGGGCCATGATGAGGGCGCCCACGAGGCGGGTCGAGACGCCCCACGAGGTGGTCCACGCGAACTCCTCGAGGTTGTCGACTGTCTGGTACTTGATCCCGAACGCGCGGGCGAAGTTCTGACCCAGGTTGTGCGAGGTCCCTGCCTGCAGCGCGCGGCCGTCCTGCATCATGGCCTCGATGGCGTAGGTGCGGAGGGCGCCGGCGAACTTCTCGCGGTCGGTCTTCCGTCCACGCAGGACGGGCACGGCCATCTCGCGCTCGGAGAAGTCGGCGTAGACCTCGTTGAGGATCTTGAGCGTCTCCTCCTCGGCCTCCGCCTCGGTGGCGTGGGCGGTGTGGCCCTCCTGCCAGAGGAACTCCGTGGTGCGGAGGAAGGGGCGCGTGCGCATCTCCCAGCGGACCACGTTGGCCCACTGGTTGATCAGCAGCGGTAGGTCGCGCCAGGAGTGGACCCACTTGGCGAAGCTGCATCCGATGATGGCCTCGGAGGTTGGGCGCACGGCCAGCGGCTCTGCCAGCGCCTCTCCCCCACCATGCGTCACCACCGCCACCTCGGGCGCGAAGCCCTCCACGTGCTGCGCCTCGCGCTGCAGCAGGCTCATGGGGATGAAGAGCGGGAAGTAGGCGTTCGAGTGCCCTGTGGCCTTGATACGGCGGTCGAGGCCGCCCTGGATGTTCTCCCAGATGGCATAGCCCAGCGGCTTGATCACCATGCAGCCCCGGACCTCGGAGCTTTCGGCCAGGTCGGCCTGAGAGACGATATCGAGGTACCACTGTGAATAGTTGTCGCCGCGCGGCGTGATGTTGTCCTTGGGCATGTCTGATGTCTCCAGTAGCAGAAGCGGCGATCGGCGCCGCGGTGCGTGGGCGTGATGAGGGGTGCGCGGCGACCGCGCCCGGGTCAGCCTGGGTGGTCGAGGACCTTGAGGACCGACTCGGCGATCCTGTGGTTGCCGAACGGCGGCATCAGGTAGACCCCCTGCGTGATGGGCCGGGCGTCCAGCAGGAACTGCCGCGCCACGTCCAGACCGTACTGGCGGGCGTCGTCGTCGGCCATGCCGGCGATGCGCGCACGAATCTCGTCCGGGATGACGATGCCCGGCACTTCGTTGTGCATGAACTCCGAGTGCCTTGAGCTTCGCAGGGGCAGCAGGCCGAAGATGAGCGGCAACCGATGGCGCGCCGCGGCCTCGACGGCCTCGTCCAGCGCCTTCCGAACGAAGATCGGCTGGGTGTAGAGCAGGTGCGCGCCTTCGTCGGCCTTCCGGGCCAGCCGCTCGCGTTCCTTGGCGGGATCGGGGGCCAGCGGATCGAAGGCCGCCGCGATGGTGAAGGCCGTAGCCCGGCCGATGCTGTTGCCCGCCAGGTCGATCCCTTCGTTGAACCGGCGCAGGATGCGGATCAGTCCCACGCTGTCCACGTCATACACCGAGGTGGCGGCCGGGTAGTCGCCGATCATGGCGGGGTCGCCGGTGACGGCCAGGATGTTGCGGATGCCCAGGGCGTAGGCTCCGAGCAGGTCGGCCTGCACGGCCAGCAGGTTACGGTCGCGGCAAGCGAAGTGCATCATCACCTCGACGCCGGCGTGCTGCTGGACGAGGTGCGCCACGCAGACTACGTTCATGCGCAGCCGGGCCCGGGCGCCGTCGGAGATATCAACCACGTTCACGCCCACGCTCTTCATCGCCTGGGCGCCCTCAAGCACCTTGGTCATGTCAAGCCCGCGAGGCACGTCCAGCTCGACTGCCTTCAGGTAGCCCGTCGCAGCGATGGACGCGATCGGCGAGCGCTCATCCACCGCAGGCGTGGTGGAGGTGGGCTCCAGCACCGTCGCCGCGGGCGCCGCCGTGGTGCGTGGTACACGGACGGCCGGGCGCATGCCCTCCAGCGCGCGGGCGACCTCTGCGATGTGGTCCGGCCCGGTGCCGCAGCAGCCGCCGACGATGGAGGCGCCCGATTGGACCAGGGCGCGCGCGGCCGCGCCAAAGTAGGCAGGCGTTACGGCGTACCGTATCGTGGAGCCCACGCGTTGCGGCAGCCCGGGGGTGGGCATGGCAGAGATGGCGCAGCCGGTGGCATCGGCCATGGCCTGGACCACCTCGGCCATGCGCTGCGGGCCGATGGCGCAGTTGGCGCCGACAGCCACGACGCCTTTCCAGCCGCCGACGATGGATGCCACCCTGGCCGGTAGGCCCGACCGGATCGTGTCGCCGTCCTCAATGAAGACCTTCTGGGCGATCACAGGCACGTCGGGATCCAGCGAGCGGACCACGTCGAACGCCATCTGAAGCTCGTCGAGGTCGTTGAACGTCTCAAGCATAATCAGATCGACGCCGGCGTCCAGGAGGGCCGTGGCCTGCTCCAGGAACGCCGACCGGGCCAGATCCTTCTCCACAGCCCCCAGCGGGGCCAGCGCCTTGCCGCAGGGCCCCATGGCCCCCGCAACCAGCACACCGTGGCCGGCGGCTTGCCTCGCGACCCGAACGGCGCCCGTGTTGATCGCCGTCGCCTGGTGCTCCAGCGCGTACTGAGAGAGCTTCACGGCGTTGGCGCCGAACGTGTTGGCCTCGATGATCTGGGCACCGGCAGCTACATAGAGCTCGTGGACCGACCGGACAAGGTCGGGCTGCCACAGGTTAGCCCGTTCGTAGGGCAACGGCAGGTCCTTCGTGCTGAGGACGGTGCCCATGGCGCCGTCGGCAACGAGTACGCCGTCCGCGAGGCGCTGCCGCAGGTCATCGGAGGAGATCGTCATTCGCCGCCCTTTTTCGTCGCCCTGTTTCCGCTTTCGCGGAGGGAACGGGAGTAGCACAGTATACCTGCGGCCCGGAGGACGGGCGGTACAGACAGGGGTTGACAAAGACACCTGCTCAGTTGTACACTGTTCACGTAGACATCTGGAACGTTTGTGGGCCGTAGCGCGTACTGCATAGCGGGTGACCCGCCTTGGGTGCCCGCCCTTGTCTCAATGGAGTAATCGATGAGCGTCTACGTAATGAGTGCACATCGCTGGTCCGCCCAGACGGACCGCGCTATGCGGCGACGGCCGGCGATCCTGCTTTGCCTTGCATTGCTCGCACTGGCCGCCACGCTGGCTCGTCCCGCACGGCGACCCCAGCTCGACATACCCGTGGATCTTGAGGGCGCACCTGCCCTGGTGGACACGGTGGAAGTCTCCGCCATCACGGTTGAGCGCAGTTCCGGCTTCGCCATCGTCACCGGCGCCGTGCGCAACACCACCGGACGAAACGTACCATCGACCGAGGCGGCGGTCCAGCTGCTGAGCGCCGACGAGGGATCGCTGGGCCATGCCGCAGTTGTCGTCAAGCCCACGAGCCTTGCGCCCGGGGCTACCGGCTCCTTCCGCATCGTCTGCCCTGACACGCAGGGCGCGGAACGCATGCGCCTCACAGTCCGTGAAATCGGCGGGCCGATCCTGAGTGCCCGTCGCGGCAGCGACTGAAGGGCTGCGGGGCCCGCGGCCTTGAAGGAGTCGCGAGCCGCTCAGGCGAATAGTGTGGGCCGGGCTCGTCTCAGGGCCCAGACGGGACCGGCACACACCTATGCAGCCGCAAACCAGAGAAGGCATCATCCTCCGCGCCATCAGCGGAGCCTACACTGTCCATAGCGACGGGCAGACGGTTCGTTGCTGCCTGCGCGGGAATCTGCGCAAGACATTCGAGTACGCCACCAATGTGCAGGCCCGCCGCGTGATTCGGGCGCGGACGATCTTCCGTGAGGATATCGTCGCCGTCGGCGACCGCGTTCGGTTCACCGAGACGCGGCACGGCGCGGGCGTCATCGAGGAGGTGCTGCCGCGCACCACGCGGTTCTGCCGTGCGGGCTTCCGGGGACGCGAGCAGGTGCTGGTCTGCAACATCGACCAGATACTCGTCGTCTTCTCGTGTGCCGATCCGAAGCCCGACCTCTGGAAGCTGGACCGCTTCCTGGTGGCCGGCGAGGTCGAGGGCTTCACTCCGATCATCATCGCCAACAAGGCCGACCTCGTAGGCGGTGACACGGTTGCCGGGATCTTCGCCGAGCACGCCCGGGCCGGCTACAGGGTTATAGCCACCAGCGCAAAGCTCGACCTGGGCCTCGAGACGCTGTGCAGGACGATGCAGGGCCGTGTTTCGGCGGTAGTGGGTCCCTCCGGCGTGGGCAAGTCGAGCCTGCTGAACCGGGTGCAGCCGGGGCTCGACCTGCGGACGGCCGAGGTGGGACTGCTCACCCACAAGGGCAGGCACACGACGACAGCGGCGCACCTGATCCCGCTCCGCACGGGCGGCTGGGTGGCCGATACTCCCGGGCTACGCCAGCTTGACATCCTGGACGCCGCGCCCGAGGAGATCGCGGACGCATTCCCCGAGTTCCATACCCTCGAGGCGCGTTGCCGATTCGACGATTGCCGCCACAAGTCGGAGCCGAACTGCGCCGTGAAGGAGGCCGTCGAGACGGGTGGGATCGCCGCCCGGCGCCATCAGAGCTACCTGATCCTGGCCGCGGAGGCAGAGGCCGCAGAGAGGCGGTAGGTCAGGGCAACTGCTCAACCGTCAGCTGGTCGTTGGTGTATATGCAGACTTCGGCCGCGACCCGCATCGCCTGCTCCACGATAGCCGGCGCGTCCATGTCGGTGTTTCGAAGCAGGGCCTTGGCCGCCGCCAACGCAAAGGGTCCACCGGAGCCGATGGCGGCCACGTTGTCGTCGGGTTCCAGCACGTTGCCGTCGCCTGAGAGCAGGTAGAGCTTCCCGGTGTCAGCCACGAGCATCAGCGCCTCGAGCCGGCGGAGCATCCTGTCGGTGCGCCACTCCTTGGTGAACTCGATGGCCGCACGCGTCAGGTTTCCGCCTACACCCTCCAGCTTGCCCTCGAACCGGTCCGAGAGCGCCTGGGCGTCCGCCACGGAGCCTGCGAAGCCGGTCAGGACCTTGCCGTGGTACATCCGGCGGATTTTGCGCGCGGTGTGCTTAACGACCATGCTGTCCATGGTGACCTGGCCGTCGGCCGCCATGGCAAGCCGGCCATCGCGGATCATCGCCAGCACCGTCGTCGAGCGTACCTCGTGCTTCATCTACTCCTCCTCGTCCTCGGCTCCTGCGACAGCGCCTGCCAGCGGGTGTGCGCGGTCATGTTCGGCCCTCAGGTGGTCTACGGTCAGGTGAGTGTATATCTGTGTCGTCCCGATGCCGGCGTGGCCGAGCAGGTGCTGCACCGACCGCAGGTCGGCACCGTTGGCCAGCAGGTGCGTGGCGAAGGTATGGCGGAGCGTATGGGGCGTCGCCTTCAGCCTCTCACCTGCCGCAGAAGCGTACCTGTCAAACAGGCGCCGCACACCACGGTCGGACAGGCGCCCGCCTAGCTTGTTCAGGAAGAGCGCACCGGAGGGCTCGCGGGCCAAGCAGGGGCGCCCAACCGATAGGTACCGACGCAGTGCGTCGCCTGCCGGCTCGCCGAAGAGGGCCATCCGCTGTCTGCCGCCCTTCGCCATCCGGACCCGAAGCTCGCGGGCGACCATG
Organism: uncultured Chthonomonas sp.; assembly: GCA_903885605.1. Classification (GTDB taxonomy): domain Bacteria; phylum Armatimonadota; class Chthonomonadetes; order Chthonomonadales; family CAJBBX01; genus CAJBBX01. The sequence continues at coordinate 6,820 of CAISJD010000082.1, forward strand.
TCCACATCGCCCACATCGAGCGCGACCAACTCCGACGCGCGCAGTCCGCTCCCATAGAGCAGCTCCAGGATCGCGCGGTCGCGCAGGCCGGCCGGCGTGGCGCCGGGCGCATCCATCAGCGCCTCGACCTCGGCAGGGCGAAGCGCGCCCGGAAGCTTCCTGCGTTGCCGAGGGGAACGCAACGAACGGGTGGGGTCAGCGGTCGTCAGGCCCTGCCTCTTGCCCCACCTGTAGAGCGAACGCAGCGCGGAGAGGCGCCTCGCCACGGTAGCGGGCGCATAGTCTGCCTCGGCCAATCGCGCCAGATACGCGCGGACCAGAACGAGGGTCACATCCTCGGCCGATACCGCGCCGCCCTGCTCGGCGAACTCGGCAAACGCCGCTAGATCAGCGCCATAGGCGGCCACCGTGTGGTCGGATGCCCTTCGCACAGAGCGCAACGACTGCAGGTACCTGTCTATGAGATCATCAAGGACGATCATCGCGATGCCGCCCTGGCCGACCAGACCGTTGCCGCCATGATGCACACGCCGCCCAGGAGCGTGAGCGCCGAGAGCCGCTCGCCGAATACCAGCACGCCGATCACCGCTGAGTAGGCCACCTGGGAGAGCATCAGCAGCACGCCCTCCGAGGTGCGGACGTACCGGTACCCGTAGGTCATCAGAAGCTGGGCGCCGACACTGGCCGACGCCATCAGGAAGAGCAGACCCCAGCCTGCGGCATCGGGCAAGACCATCGGCCGGCCAAGGCACGCGATCAGGGAGACCGGCACGCCAATTAGCGAGAAGTAGAAGAAGACGCTGGAGGCCGACTCATGGCGCCTGAGCCGCCGCACCGCCGTGATCGCCGTGCCCGCAAGGAAGCCCGAGAGCAGGCCATACAGGTCGCCCAGATGCTGGCCTCCAGGGCCGGGCCGGATTACCAGCAGCACCCCGGCCGTGGCAAGGCCGAAAGTCGGGAGCGCGCCGAGGCTCAGGCTCTCCTTGAGGAAGATCGCCGCGTTCACGGGGGCGAATACGGTGGAGGTCAGATTGAGCAGGACGGCGTTCGTCAGCGTCGTGTGCTCGATAGCGATAAAGTAGGTCAGCACCGCCACGCCTCCCGAGAGGCCGCGCCAAACGAGCCCGAGCCTGTCCGTGCCGAGCAGGTTCACGTCGCGCCGACCCAGCAGCGGCAGCATCACCAGGACGCCGAAGGCGAAGCGGATCAGCGTCACCTCGGCGGCAGGTAGCGGGCGGCAGTAGCGTGGGTTGGCCAGCATCTTGGCCGCCACGGTCATCACAGCAAAGAGCCCCGCCGAGGCCAGCATGGCGCCGACGGCATGCATGCTGTGGGCCGCCGACGGCGACGGCACGACGGGCCGGCTCACCGTGGGTTGACGGGGGTTCCGTTGCGGCGAACCTCGAAGTGGAGGTGCGGCCCGGTGGAGAACCCTGTGCTGCCCACTCGACCGATCACCTGCCCCTGGGAGACGGCCCGGCCGTCGGAGACGCCGAACGCCGACATATGGCCGTACAGGGTGGTCACGCCGCCCCCGTGGTCGATGATCACCGTGTTGCCGTAGCCGCGCAGGTAGCAGGAGGCGATCACGACGCCGCCTGCTGCGGCACGGATCGGAGTGCCCGATGCCGCACCGAAGTCGACACCCGTATGGAGCTTGGTCTTATGCAGGATCGGGTGGTACCGCATCCCAAACCGCGATGTGATGGAGCCCGACACCGGACGGATGAACCGGCCCGTCCATGCGCGCAGGCTTCGGGCGCGGCCTGACGGCGTGGCCATCATGGCGCGGATCCGGGCCTCGATGTCGCGCGAGGACTGCTCCAGCATGTCGAGCGCCTCTTCCAAGGCCTCGCGCGACGAGCGAACATCGCGGAGCATCACGACCATACGGCCGCAGTCGCTCTCATACTGCTCCCGACGCTGGGCCAACTCGACGCCCAGGCGCTCTTTCTCCCGCTGTTGCGCCTCCAACTGCCGGCGGTCGGCCGAGAGCTGATCCCGGTCGGACTTAACCGCCTTGATCAGACCGGCGTCGCTGGCCACGATCCGCTGCACATAGTAGGAGCGCGACATGTAGTCGTTCAGGCTGCGCGAGGAGAGTAATACACGCATGTAACCGCCGGACCCACGCTCGTAGTTCTCCCGCACACGGTTGGCCAGCGCACGCCGCCGCATGGCCAGGCGCCTCTCGGTGGCACCGATGCGCTCGGTCAGCACGGCGTGCTCGCGTCGCAGGTACCTGAGGCGGCTATGCACCTGGCCCAGGCGGCACCGGGTGGAGGCGATGCGGGTCTCGACCTCGCCGATCTCGCCCTTGATGCGCCGCTCCTGACGCCGCTTCACCGTGATCTGCCGCCGCTTCTGGCTGATCTGCGCGGCCATCGTGCGGAGCGCAGACCGGAGCTCGGCAGGCGTCTTCTTGGGCTGCATGGGGCCCGCAACGGCCGACGTGCTGATCATGCACGCCACCGCCGCTCCCAGCGCGGGGGCCCAACGACAGATGCTGCGGCGAAGCCTGCAGAGCCGCATGCTCTAGACCTTCCTCAGGAACCGGCGGAGAGAGATCGCACTGGTCACAATCCCTACCGCCGCGCCGCCGGCGACCATCATGATCACGATCACGCCCGACGGAACCGCCGGCGGCACGCCCTGGGTCAGCGGCGTCTGGAACTGCCCTGCGTAACTGGAGACCTGGGCCACGACGAACAGAACCAGGCAGGCCGCGGCCGTGGCGCCGGCGGAGCCATAGAAAGTCCCCTCCAGCAGGAACGGAAGCCTGATGAACGCCGGAGTGGCGCCAACGAGCTGCATGACGCGAATCTCCCGGCGGCGGGCGTAGATGGTCAGACGAATGGTGTTCTGGATGACGAACGCGGTAGCGATGAACAGCAGCACCGCTACAGCGCCCCCAACATTGCGTATGACGTTCGACAGGGCGATTAGTTTGCTGAGCGCGTCGTTCTCGTCGCGCACCTGTTCGATCTCCGGGAAACGCGGGCTACGAAGCTCGCCCGCCACACGCTCCGTCACGGCCGGATCAGAGACGCGAACGTCGATCCGGTCAGGCAACGGATTGATCCCCTCCAGGCTGGCCACGATCTCCGTGTGCTGGCGCCGGTCCTCGGCCTGCAGGTCACGGAGGGCCTGGTCCTTGGTGTAGACGCGCACCGAAGCCACACCGGGGATGCGCGTCGCCCGATCACGCACACTCTCCACAGTCGCTGCATCGGCCTTCGGTTCCACGAAGGCCAGGATCTCGAACCGCCGAGGCTGGCTATCGGCGAACTGCTTCAGGCGGTAGATGGTGAACAGCGATCCCCCCAGCACGGCCATGGCGACCGTCACGGTCGTCAGCGCGGCGATGGACATCAGCCCGTTGCGGCGGATGCTCTTGGCGGCATCATCCACCAGGAACGCGAAGGCGGAGAAACTCATGCCTCGGCCCTCGGGGCAGACTGGTACGTACCCTCGGCCTCGTCTCGGATCACCTCGCCGGCGGCCAGCTCCACCACGCGCCGCGGCTGGTTGTCCACCATGGTGTGGTCGTGCGTTGAAACGACTACGGTGGTGCCGGCCTCGTTGATGCGGTAGAGGACCTCCGCGATACCCAGCGAGGTCGCGGGGTCCAGGTTGCCGGTCGGCTCATCGGCCACCAGCAACGCGGGATGGTTCGCCAACGCGCGGGCAATCGCCACACGCTGCTGCTCGCCTCCCGAGAGCTGGCCGGGAAAAGCGTCGCACCGGGCCATCAGTCCCACCGTCTCCAGGCACTCGGGAACGCGCGCCCGAATGGCGCGGCGCCTGGCCCCGGTCACCCGGAGGGCGAACGCCACGTTCTCGAAGACCGTCAGGCCGGGCAACAGGCCGAAATCCTGAAACACAACACCCATACGGCGCCGGAACCGAGGGACGTCGCCGGGACGCATGGCGGCAACATCACATCCGTTCACCACGACACGCCCCTGCGTGGGTGTCTCTTCACGGTAGAGGAGCTTCAGGAGGGTCGATTTGCCGGCTCCCGTAGCACCGATTATGAACACGAACTCCCCGTCCTCGACATGCAAGGAGACGCCTCGGAGGGCGCTGTGCCCCTCATCATACTGAACGGAGACATTGTGGAGGTCAATCATGCGTACGGATGGCTCTCTTGGCCGGCGCGGACCGGCTTGGCTTGGTTCGGGTTGTGTACCCTGCGCGGGTGCGGGGAGTCAACCGGTGTTGACGAGGCAGAAACGGCTGTGGTAAGGTACCCGATCCATCCATCAGGAGTTCCTGACCGCATGACGGACCAAATCGTCCTCACCGAGTCCAGCCGCGCCAAGATCGAGGCCGAGCTGAGCCACCTGAAGACCACCAAGAGGCAGGAGATCTCCGAGGCAATCCGCAAGGCGCGGGCCTTCGGCGACCTCTCCGAGAACTTTGAGTACCACGCCGCCCGCCGCGATCAAGGCATGTTGAACGGACGCATCACCGACCTGGAAGCCCTGCTGGAGCATGCAGTTATCGTCGCAGACGACGCCCACGCGGATGACACCGCGGCAGGCCTCGGCATGACGGTGACTGTGTGGGACCTCGTCTACGAGGAGGAGGTCTGCTACCGCCTGGTAGACCCGGTCCAGGCCAACCCGCTCAAAGACATGATCAGTATCCTGTCGCCCGTGGGCCAGGCGCTGACCGGCAAGCGCGTGGGAGAGACCATCGAGGTTCCCATCCCCGCAGGCGTGGCTCGCCTCAAGGTCACCGCCATCAGCCGGACCTAGCCGACGCGGTTCAGCAGCCATCCCCCGACCAGGCCCCGCGCATGGTCGGGGAGGTGCTGGTGACTGGCGGGCACCTCGGCGTACTCGGCGTGCGGCCCCACCCGTAGCGCAAGCTCCCGGACGCGCTCGGGCGGCACCAGGATGTCGGTCTTGCCCGCCACAAAGAGGGCGGGCAGGGCGCCAAGCTCGTCGGCATGGCGCGCCAGCCCCGCCGCCTGTCCGAGCAAGTCCAGGGCCGGTGCGCCGTCCAGGTACCCGCCTCGCTGACGCAGCATCGCCTCGCCGGCTGCGCCCTGGAAGGAGCGATCGGGGTCCGCGCTGGAGGCCAGGCAGGCAACGGCGCACACGCTCGCGCAGCGCGCCGCGGCAGCGATGCTGAGGAGCCCTCCCAGCGAGTGCCCAACCAGGGCAAGGGGCATGTCATCGGTCTGGCCCAGGCGCCAGCGGCAGAGAGCCAGGAGGTCATCAACGGCGTCCTGCACACTCACAAGCCTCCCTGTGGAGGCGCCCAGGATGTGGCCGCGTAGGTCGTGGGTCACGCACGGCAACCCCTTCCCCGCCACATAGGCCGCGAGCAGGTCCATCCCCGCCCGCGAGGCAGTCAGCCCGTGCGTCAACAGGACGCAGCCCTTCCGTCGGGGCCTGTGCGGCTGGTAGAGTACGGCGCTCAGCTGGGCGTCCGACGCAGCGATCATATGTCGCGATAGGGTGATCAACGTGACTACCTCGGTTCAGTCTACCGCCTCGGGCCTCGTGGGATAGGAAACGCGCGACAGGCGGTGCTAGAATGCCACAAGGGGGAACGCCGCATGCACAACGATCTCCAAGCGCTGTACAAGGTCCAGGAGGCGGATAGCGAGATCATGCTGGTGCAGCGCGCTCTGCACGGGCTTGACAAGGGCCAGGCCGAACTGGCCGCCCTCCAGGAGGTCACGGAGAAGCACGACGAGGCGCACAGAGCCCTCCACCAGGCCTCCCGCGACCTGACCGACTCCGAGCTGGAACAGAAGAGCGTCGAGACGAAGAAGAAGCAGTGCGAGGATAAGCTCTACGGTGGTCGCGTCAGCGCGTTCAAAGAGCTCGAGGCCCTGCAGCAGGAGATCGTCGCCCTCGACCGGCGCCGAGGCGACCTCGACGTGCGGATCCTCACACTGATGGACGACGTCGAGCGGCTGACGCCCCTGGAGGCCGCGGCACGGGCCGTCATGGAGAAGGCCCGCCGGGCCCACGACGCCAAGGTGGCGGCCCATGCCAAGCGGACCGGCCTGCTCGCAGCCAAGCTGCAGGAGCTGCAGCGCCTCCGAGCGGAACGGCTGCCCGCCGTCCCCGCCGACCTCTTGCGAAGGTACGACAACATCCGGTCGCACGCGCACGGCGTGGGTGTCGGCCGCATCGATGCGGGGCGTTGCGGAGCGTGCCACACCAACCTTCCCGCCCAGACCATCCATAGCGTCAAGCACGACCTGGGCCTCCGAACCTGCGACAACTGCGGCCGGATGCTCTGCTGGGGTAGCGACTAGGCGCCGATGGCCCCCTTCGCGCTCCCGCTTGCGTTGACTTACGGCTGTCTACGTGCGATAATGTGGGCCAGAGTCGGCCACTGGGGCCGGCCCGCCCTTTGGCTTGCCTTCCTTTTCCTCTGTGAGGACCGCTATGTTCAAACGCCTGTTCCGTTACCTGCGCGCGCTGATCCTTGGGAAGCTCGACGAGCTGGAGGATCCGCAGATCATCCTGGACGATGCCGTCAGGGAGATGAAGGAGTCCCAGGCCAAGAACCGCGAGCGGGCCGTGCAGGCCATCACGGCTAAGAACAACCTGCTCGACCTGGTCACCAAAGAGGAGCGCCTCTGCCAGAACCTGGAGGCGAAGGCAGCCCTGGCCTTGCAGCAGGGCAACAAGGAGCTGGCGCGCGGCCTGTTGCGCGAGAAGGGCGCACACGACAAGGCGCTCGAGCAGCTTCGCGTCTCCCTGAAGCAAGCGGAAGAGACGGCGCAAGCCGTGAAGGTGGCCATCCAGCGCGACGAAGAGCGGGTTCGCCAGAAGACCGCCGAGGCGCTGGCCCTCAAGGCCAACATGAAGCAGGCCGAGATTCAGATCCAGATCAACAAGGCCCTGGACGGCCTGCAGATGAGCGACGCGACCCAGAGCTGGGACCGCGCGGAGGAGCGCATCCGCAACATGCAGTCCGAGGCCGCCGCACGGGCCGAGGTGGCATCGACGAACATCAACGCCAAGCTCGACCAGCTGCAGGACCAGCAGATCGATGTCGAGACCGACAACGCCCTGGCCGCCCTGGAGGCCAAGCTCGGGCTCTCCACCGCCACGGCGACGGTGGCGGCACCCGTCGCGGCGTCGGGTGCGCAGGAGGACGACGTGGACCGGCAGCTGCGCGAACTGGAGCAGAAGCTGAGCCGATCGTGACATGGGCCTCCTTGTTGACGCCTGAGCACAGCGCGATGACGATATGTCCCATCTGACCACCGGGGGCAAACTGGGCTACGTCGCACGCAAGGTGATCCTATCGCCGGCCTCGCTGGTCGCATGGATCGCCGCGACCGGAGTCTGGCTCGGCGCCGGGGTCCCTCCGGAGGCCGCGTTCGGCGTCGCGCTCGCGGTAGACGTGGTCATGCTCGCCCGCCGCCTGCGCGACGAGGAGTACCTCCGCAAGACCTTCGCCGAGCGCGAGGAGAAGGAGTACGACCTCACCGACGAGCAGGTCGAGGATGTGCTCGACCAGATGGATTTCGAGACGCGCCAGCGTGTGCGCTACATCCTGCAGCTCCAGAAGGAGATACTGCGGGAGGCGCGCGGCTCGGATGTAGCGGACTATGCGAAGAAGGACCTGGACCAGATCGCCTCGCGCCTCCCGGCCTTGCTGCAGCGCGCGATCCGAATCGGTACGCGCAAGCAGCAACTGGCTCGCTACCTGGCGCAGGTAGACGAACGCTCGCTGACATCGTATTGCGCCGGCCTGCGCCAGAAGATCGCTGCCACGACCGATCCCGTCTCGCGGGAGCAGTACGAGCAGGCGCTGAAGGCCCGCGAGACCGAGCTATCGACCTATGCATCGATCAAGAAGGCCTGCGGCCGGATCGACAGCCAGTTGGAGAACGTCGAGGCCACCTTCGCCAGCTGGAAGGCCAAGGTAATCCGCATCAAGACGCTGGACATCAGCAGCGCGGCGTCCCTCAGCGAGAACATGAACCTGGAGCTGGACGGCCTCAGCCACGACATCGAGATGCTGGACAGCAGCGTGACCGAAGCGCTATCGGGTGACGAGCCCGCGGCGTTGCGGCAGAGCCTGTGACAGGCGCACGAGGCCCCCGACTATGAGCTGGCCCAAACGGATACGCAACATCGCGGCATCTCAGCTGAATGCCATCAAGGATCGCCTGGACCGCATCGACGAGGAATCGGCGATGGAGACGCTGGAGCGGGTCGGAGCACGGGCGGCCGCGGAGCAGGAGCTCTCCGACGCCCTGCACGAGACCGCGCCAGGTCCGCTTCGGACGCCGACAGGGATCGCGGCGGGAGCCCAGCCGCGCACGGTGCGGACCGCCACTGAACCGACGATGCAGGTCGCCCCGCCCGCCGCCACGCCGCTGTCGCGCTCATACCGCATCCTTGGCCTGCCCGAGGGCGCAACGCTACCGGAGGTGGCGGCCCGTTACAAGGAGCTGGCCGCTCGCTCCGACCCCACCCGGTTCGAGCCCGGCTCGACCGACGAAGCCAACGCCAGGGATATCCTGAAGCGCGTCGAGGACGCTTACAAGGCCCTGGCTGAAGCGCTGGACCCGGCCGCCGGCCGGTTCGACAAACTCGAGTTGTAGTGATCGGACGCCTTGCAGGTATACTGAACGGCGCTCTGAGGAGGTGACACGCCTGTGCCCAACATTAAGTCAGTCGTTAAGGACGTCAAGAAGTCGCGCCAGAACCATCTGCGCAACGTCTCTGCCAAGTCGGCCATGAAGACCTACATCAAGAAGGCCCGCACCGCGATCGACGCGGGGACCGCCACCGTAAGCGATGACGTGGTCCGCAAGGCCCTCAGCGTCATCGATAAGACCGCCCAGCGCGGCATCATCCACCCGAACGCGGCGGCCCGCCGCAAGTCCCGGATGATGAAGCGCGCGGCCAAGTCGGCAGCCCAGGCCTAGGGGCGGCGCAAGCCGCCCTACCCCCCCTGCCCCGCGAGCCGAAGCTACCCCGCGGCACACAACCGGACGATCAGAACTTCCAGGTTCACCAGCACGTCCTGACTGCCCTCGTCGCCCCCCTTGTTGGCCACGTCGCACGCGGCCAGGGCGTCGTAGCCGGCAGCCAGGGCGTTAGCGTCCCACTTCTGCGCCATCGTGTACAGATCGCGTATCTTGAAGGCCATGCTCAACACGGACGCCTCCGTGGGTAGCTCCGCGGCGATGTGCGGCGGTAGCGTCTGAAGGTCTCGCGAACGTACCCCCTGCTCGATCAGGCTCCGGCACTGCCACAGGAGCTTGAGTTGCCGGTTGACCAGCGCCAGCATCCTCCCTGCCACGGCATGGGGCTTTGTCTCGTAGCGGCAGACCTCGCGGAGCAGCGTCAGGGCACGGTGCGCCAGGCGGTGCCCGATGGCATCGACCAGCCGGAACATGACATCCTCCGGATCGACGCTGCAGACGGCGTCCACATGCGCCAGAGTCAGGCGCTTACCCTCGCCGGCATAGGACAGCACCTTGGCGAGCTCGTTGCGCAAGCCCCTCGGGTCACCGTGGGCGGCCTGTACCAGCCTCTCCGCCGCATCGGCGGAGAGCTGGAAGCCTTCGGCGCGGGCAAGCTCCACGGCACGGTCGGCCAGGTCGGCCGCGCTCGGTGCGGCGAAACGGAGGATGACCCCTCGTTCCTCGGCATACGCATCCAGGCCGGGGCCCGCCACGCTTGCCTTGCCGCGTACTCGCTCCTCGGAGGGCCCGACCACCATGGCCACGCAGGCAGCCGGTCCGAGCTTGGCCAGGCCGGCCACGAGCGCGTCCGCGTCATCGGAGCGGCCCTTTGGCTTGAAGACCTCGGCTCCGCGGATTACCGTCGTCCGGTAGGGGGAGCCGAAGGGCAACTGGCCGATCCCTGCGAGCAACGCCGAGACCGTCAGGGCGGATGCATCCACCTCCTGCCAGTCGAACTCCACGAACGACTCATCGGCGGTGCGCTTGCGGAGCTCGTCGATGAACTGCTGAACGGCCAGGTCGTCGTCGCCGTGGATCAGGTAGATGGGCCGTATGGGGTCCAGCGGGTCGCCTGAGTGGCCACCGGTCCGCTTGTTCAAACGCCACCTCGCCGCAGTCGCCTGCGCTGCCTGCGCAGGTCGGCCGCCGCACGTCGGAGCGCTACCGCGTCGGCCTCGGCACGCGCGGCCGCGCCGTCGGGCGCCGGCGCTACAGCGTACCTCGCAGAGACCACGAGCGCGGTCAGGCTTCGGAGCCGCTCAGCGGCCTCGCCCAGGCCGCCCTGCTCCACGGCACGCCGTGCAAACTCATCGGCGGTCTCCGAGGGCGCCCTTCGCAAGCCCAGGTGCGCCAGCGCCGCGCCGGCGCCGGCGTAGCTGCGCATGATGCGCCGGACCTCGGGCGAGAGCGCGGAGTCCTTCGCGACGGACCTGCGACGATCAAACACCTCGCTCTTGAGCACGTAAAGGAGCGCAGCGAAGCACGCCAGCAGCATCAGCATCGGCAGTGGGCCGTTCGCACGGAGCCGCTGCCAGAGCGACCGGCCTGCCGCGGCCACGGCGGCTCCGGCCCGAGGCGTCACGTCCTCGGCGTCCGATGTGGCATCGAACGGCACCCAGCCGAAGCCCGCGAAGTAGACCTCGGTCCACATGTGCTTGTCGCGATCGCGGACCAGGTAGAGGCGGCTAGAGCTCTCGTAGTCGCCAGTGGCAAAGCCTGACGCCACGCGAGCGGGAATGCCCAGCGAACGGCACAGGACGGCCAACGAGGTAGCGAACGAGTCGCAGTAGCCCTCACGGCTCTCCAGGAGGAAGTGGCGGACGATATCCTGGTCGGTCGGCGCAGCCGCGGCGGCGAGGTTGTACTTGCAGCGCGAGGCCACCCACATCCGCAACGCCTCGACGCGGTCGACCTTCGTGCGCTTGCCGGCGGTCGCCTTCTCGGCCTCGGCCCGCACGGCCGCCAGCGCGTCCGGCGCCATGTCATCGAGGGCGATGTACCGGGCGGCGACCTCGTCGGGCGCCGGGCCGGCCTCGGTGCGTAGCGCCTGCGGATCAGTCTGGGGCGTCTCCGACTCAATGATGTAGACCAGCCCCGGTAGCGGCGTCGCCAGGCTCAGCGCGCCGCCGTCATCCTGCATGACGACGCCCACACGCCACGATCGGTAGGGCGGGATCAGCCGTACGGAGCGCATCTCGCCCGCGCCGTAGAGTTGCGTCACCACGGCGTTCTGAGCCACGGAGACGGCATGCCGCAGTGTGCGCGGGCTCCCGGGCGTGGCGGTGATGACCGTCCGCTCGGGCAAGACCGTGACGCCGCGGTCCTGTAGGCGCTCATCGCCGCCCCAGCCGCCCGAGGGCGGCGCCTGCGCCCGAACACGCGGCACACTATCGTGGTCCAGCGTGTTGCGCCAACCGTGGCCTGTGTACGCGTCATACGTAGCTCCGCGCCAGAGCGCCGGCTCCGGCGAGCGGACCCGCAGCAGCACCGTGTCGGTCTTGGTCACGGGTCCGGTGCCGACATCAACGCTGTTGGCCTCGCCCATGGTGACGACCGGCCCGCGGCTCATGCGGTCGGCCCCCTGGTTCATGGGCATCAGGCCCATAGGGAAAAGCACCTCCGAACCTACGTAGTGGATCGGAACGGCCAGTAGCCGCCCGCCCGCCACGGCGACGGCGACACAGACGACTGAGAGCGTCACATGGCCCAAGGCGATGCGGCCCGAGGCCTGGCGGCCCGGCGCACGTCCGGCGCCGCGATGCTCGTGGAGCGCCAGGAAGGTCGTGGCGGCTGCGAAGCCGACGAACAGGACCATCAACTCGGGCTCCACCGTCATGGTGCCCACCACTCCGAACAGGCTCAGCGACGGCACCGTCATGAAGAGCATCCGTGGTCCGGACGACTGCGTGAACGAGAGGTAGACCAGGAGCCAGCCGAGGAAGAGCGCCATGCCCTGCTGGCGGTCGGAGAAGGCCCCCGAGGCCACGAGGCCGCGGAACGGACCCGCATCAGCCACGAGGCCCGCCGCCATCAGGGCGAAGACGACGGTGGCGCCGATCTCGGAGACGGCGGCAACGCCGGGCCGCGACCGGGCCGCCAGGCTGACCAGGGAGCCGGCCGCAGTCAGGCAGATCAGCAAGACCGGCGCGTCGGCCTGTGCGGCGTCGAGGCCGATGCGCAGCGAGAGCAACGCGCAAGCCGAAGCCGCAAAGGCGGCCGCGAACGCCACCGGGCTCAGGATGGCGGCCGGGCGCACCGAAGTCGCCTCAGGCTGCACGGAGGACACCGCCCACGCCCCGAAGCTGCAGCGGAAGCCCCGGCCCCGAGGCGACCACCAGCGGCGGCGCCTCGCCGGCGGCGCCGAACCAGGCCGGCGCCGGCGCGGCGGGCCCAGTGCCCGTGCTTGCGTAGATCAGCTGCAGGCCGACGCCCGCCGAGGCCAACTGGGTGCACGTGCCGACAAGCTCCGGCGAAGGGTCCGCGGTGAGGGCCACCAGAGTGACGCCGGGGTGGATCATCCCGGCCAGCGCGGGCAGCGCCTCGGCCAGGCTGCGAGGATCCTTGGGCGCGGCATGTGCCAGCGCGTCCAGCTGGGCCAGCAGGTGCGCCGAGCCTCGAGCCACAGCGAAGGCAGGCCCAAGCTCGGGGCCGCAGGCCAGGCCGACGGCGGCACCCGACGCCAGCCACATGGAAGCCAGTGAGGCGGCCGTGCGAACCATCACCTCGAACGGGCCGTCCTCAGCGTTGCCGCCGGGCACTCCGCTCCAGCAGTCCAGCACAAGCAGGGCGGAGAGGGAACGGGCCTCCTCGAACTCCTTCACGTTGAGCACGCCGGTGCGGGCGGTGGCGCGCCAGTGCATACGGCGCAGGGGGTCGCCGGGCTCGTAGGGGCGGGCGCCGTCCGGGTCCACTCCCGCTCCCCGTGCGGTCGCTCGGGCCATGTCGACGGCCCCGTAGCGCTCGGAACCGGGCAGTGTGAGCCACTGGATGGGCTCCGGGCGGGGATAGGCCACGATCGAGGTCTCCACCGGAAGCGGAAGGTGGAAGTCGACCACGCCCAACGGGTCGGAGGCCATGGCGACGGCGCGGTCGAACCGATGCACACCACGCCGTCGGACCAGTGCCGAGTAGGTTGCCCGGGCTCCGTCCGCGTCTGCCGTCACCTGCGCTTCCAGGTCGCCCTGGGGCGCCAAGTCGGCAGGCACCTCATCGCGGACGCGAAGCAGCGGGTAGAGCATGCCCGACCCGCCCTGGACGTTGAGCGTGATCTCCACAGTGTCCCCCGCCCAGACCGACTCCGGCGCGATCCGCGTGACACGAAGCCCGCGCACGGCACGTCGTCCCATGAAGAACGAGATCGCCGGAAGCAGCAGCAGCATGGCCGCCATGTAGCAGAGCAGGAAGCTGTTGGCGGCGGCGCCGGTGGCCGCGAGGAAGCCGACGGCGAAGACAATGAAGAGCCGCTTGATGCCGGACACGCCGCCCGGGGTCACGCACATGGCGGCGGTCGTGGCGGTCTCGCTCACTTCTGGGGCTCCAGCGGAACCGGCGTCCGCTGCACAGCCTCGGCCACGCACTGGGCGCCGCCGACACCGCGGATGCGATGCTCGGGGCGGACGATCACACGGTGGCCCAGAGCCGAGACCGCGCTGCGCTTCACGTCGTCGGGCTTCACGAAGGTGCGCCCGTCCATGGCGGCAACGGCCTGCGCCAGATGGAGCAGCGAAAGCGAGGCGCGCGGGCTAGCGCCCAGCGAGAGGGCCGGATGCGACCGCGTGGCGCTGACGAGGCCCAGGACGTAGCCGTAGAGCTCATCCGACACATAGACACTGCGGACCGCCTCCTGGGCCTGCGTCACGGTCTCCGGAGACATGACGGGCTGGATCTCGTCCACGGCGCCGGAGAGGCGCTGCGACTTGAGGATGGCGATCTCGTCATCGACAGACGGGTAGCCCACCGCGAGGCGCGCGGCGAAGCGGTCCAGCTGCGCCTCCGGCAACGGGTAGGTCCCCGCATGCTCCAGGTTGTTCTGAGTGGCGATGACGAAGAAGGGCGCGGGAAGCTGCCGCGTGACGCCATCCACCGTGACCTGCCGCTCCTCCATGCACTCGAGCAGCGCCGACTGGGTCTTGGGGGTGGTCCGGTTGATCTCATCGGCCAGCACGACGTGGGCGAAGACCGGCCCGGGGCGGAAGTCGAACTCGGCCGTCTTCTGGTTGAAGACCGACGTACCGGTGACATCCGACGGGAGGAGGTCCGGCGTGAACTGCAGGCGCTTGAAGGAGCACCCCAGGGCTCGGGCCAGGGACTTGGCCAGCGTCGTCTTGCCGACGCCGGGGATATCTTCGATCAGCAGGTGACCGCCCGAGAGCAGCGTCGCCACACAGGCCTCGATGGCGCCGCGCTTGCCCTTGATGGCCAGCTCCACCGAGTCCACGATGCGGTTGACGCTTGCCGCCACGTTGATAGGTTCCAATGGCCACCTCCGTAGAAGTTTGACGCTCGCGTGGGCGGGCAGGTAATGCAGGTCCGAGGCCATGCACAGGGACATCGGTGCGCCCAGGCAGGATTCCGGGAGCCGCGCGGCCAAACCCATAGGACCGATATACGCGATCAGGGAGCCCCATGATGCCGACACACGCCACCACGTTCGACCGATTGCGCCGATTCACCGGCCCCAGCCTGGCGAGGATCGCCTTCCCCCTCGGCGGGATCGGCACCGGAACGGTCTCGCTGGGAGGCCGGGGACAGCTCTGCGACTGGGAGATCTTCAACCGGCCGGCCAAGGGCCGCGACCTGCCCTACACGTTCTTCGCGCTCTGGGCCCAGGCGGTCGGAAAGGAGCCCGTGGCCCGCGTGCTGGAGCGGCGCGTCCTGCCGCCCTACGACTGCGGCTTCGGCCTGCCCACGGGCGCGGTGAGCGGGCTGCCCCGGCTGGCGGAGTGCGAGTTCGTCGGCGGCTACCCGACGGCTGAGCTGGTGTTCACGGACGATGTCCTGCCGCTCGAGGTGCGCCTGGAGGCCATGAACCCCTTCATCCCCATGGATGACCGGTCCAGCGGCATGCCCATGGCCCTCTTCACCTGGTCGCTCACCAACACGGGCGCCGAGCCGGTCTCGGCCAGCCTCTGCCTGAGCCTCCTCAACGCCTGCGGGTACGACGGCGTCGACAAGCTGGGCAACAGGCACAACGCGGGCTTCGGCCAGAACCAGAACGCCTTCCGCCGCGAGGCCGGCATGGCGGGAGTGGCAATGACCACCGGCAAGTACGAGGCCGACAGCCCGCGCCACGCCACCATGGCCCTCGTCACGCCCTGGCCCGACATCTCCGTCGCCACCCGATGGGAGCGCGCCGGCTGGTGGGACGACGTGCAGAGCTTCTGGGACGACTTCGCGTCGGACGGCCGCCTCACCGACGAGCGGCCCGCCGATCCGACGCCCGACGGCCAGACCGACGTGGGCTCCGTGGCGGCGCTGGCCGAGATCGCGCCGGGGCAGACCGTACGGATTCCCTTCATCATCGCGTGGCACGTGCCCAACCTGTCGAACCACTGGAACAGCGAAGAGGCCGTGAAGGGCAAGCCGCTCACCACCTACTACGCCGGCCTCTGGCCCGACGCATGGGCCGTCGCCCGCGAAGCGCTGGACCGCCTGCCCGCGCTGGAGGCCGGCACCGCTGCCTACCGCCGGGCGCTCTTCAGCAGCACGCTGCCCGACGAGGTGCTGGATGCCGCCTCGGCCAACGCCTCCATCCTGCGCACCACGACCTGTATGCGAACCGGCGACGGCCGCCTGAACGCCTTCGAGGGATGCGGCGACAACTGCGGCTGCTGCCCCATGAACTGCACCCACGTCTGGAACTACGAGCAGGCCGTAGCGCACCTCTTCCCCGCCCTGGAGCGAACCGTCCGGTACACCGACTTCGCGCACAACACCCGTCCCGACGGCAACATGGCGTTCCGCACGCTCCTGCCGCTGGTCGATCAGCTGTGGGACTTCAAGCCCGCGGCCGACGGCCAGATGGGCACCGTGCTGAAGGCCTACCGCGAGTGGCAGCAGGGCGGCGGAGACGACTTCCTGCAGGCGCTCTGGCCGGGCGTCGTCCGCGCGCTGGAGTACGCCTGGAGCCATGGAAGCTGGGATGCCGACGGTGACGGCGTGATGGAGGGCGAGCAGCACAACACCTACGACATCGAGTTCTACGGCCCCAACACCATGATGGGCACGCTCTACCTGGCCGCGCTGAAGGCCGGCGCCGAGATGGCCGAGGCCATGGGCGAGCCCGACCGCGCCTCCCGGTACCGCGACCTCTTCGCCCGGGGCGCGGCCGCCACCGCGGAGCGGCTCTGGAACGGCGAGTACTTCACCCAAACCGTCATACGGCCCGAAGGCGCCACGGACGAGCCGCGATACCAGTACGGTGCGGGATGCCTCAGCGACCACCTGCTGGGCCAGTGGTTCGCCGAGGTCGTGGGGCTGGGCCACGTGCTGCCTGCCGACCAGGTCCGCTCTGCGCTGAAGGCCATCCATACCCACAACTTCCGGCCCGACCTGAGCGCCCACGCCTCGGTGCAGCGCGTCTATGCCTTGAACGACGAGGCGGGACTGCTCCTCTGCTCGTGGCCCAACGGCGGACGGCCCACCTATCCGTTCCCCTACGCAGACGAGGTCTGGACCGGGATCGAGTACCAGGTGGCCGCGCATATGCTTTACGAGGGGCTCATCGAGGAGGGGCTCTCTATCGTGCGGGCCGTGCGAAACCGGCACGACGGCCTGAAGCGGAACCCCTGGAACGAGTTCGAGTGCGGACACCACTACGCCCGGGCCATGGCCTCGTGGAGCCTCGTCACGGCGCTCTCAGGCTGCGTCTACCGTGCGCCGAAGCAGCAGATTCGCTTCGAGCCGCGCATCCGGTCGCACGCCTTCCGCTGCTTCTTCACGGCGGGCACGGCTTGGGGCGTCATCGAGCAGGTCGGCGGCCCGGCCTACGTCGCCGAGCTGACGATCGAGTGGGGCGAGGTGACGCTGGCGGAGATCGTGCTGCCGCAATCGCCGTCGGGGCGCGCCAAGGCGGCCCTGAACGGGTCGCCCGTGGCGGCGCGCCGGACCGAGGGCGGCTCCTTCGTGCTTGAGGGCGGCGTGCAGCTGCGCGCAGGCGACGCACTCGTCCTGACGGTGGCCTGACCGATGGCGCGCTTCACGTACAAGGGCCGCAAGACGGCTCAGATCTCCTTCCCGCTGGGCGGCATCGGGACCGGGAGCATCGGGCTGGGCGGCAACGGACGGCTTCTGGACTGGGAGATCTTCAACCGGCCGAACAAGGGGAGCTTCAACGGCTTCTCTCACTTCGCCATCAAGGCCGAGGCGGGCGACCGTGTGCTGGATGCCCGCGTCCTGAACGGCGACCTGCCGCCGCCCTACTCCGGCCAGTTTGGCCTGGGCGACTTCGGCTCATTCGGGTTCGGGGCGCCGCGGCAGACTATGGCGGGGATGCCGCACTTCCGGGCGGCCGAGTTCGATGGGAGGTTCCCCATCGCCTGCCTGCGATTCATCGATCCGAGCTTCCCCGGGCGCGTGCGGCTGACGGCGCTCAACCCCTTCATTCCGGGCAACGAGCAGGACTCGGGCATCCCGGCCGCGCTCTTTGAGTTCGAGGTGCGGAACACGGGCGCGGAACCGGTCACCTACACCCTCGCGGGGACGCTGGCCAACCCGCTCCCCGCGCCGAACCTGCACATCGCTGCGGACGATCTCCGGTCGGTTACACTGGGCACGACGGGCCTGCCGACCGACGACCCCGGCTTCGGTGACCTGACGCTGGCCACGGACGCCGCCGACGCCGCCCTGCAGTCCTACTGGTACCGGGGCGGATGGAACGACAACCTGGAGGTCTACTGGCGCGACTTCACGGCGCCGGGCCTGCCGACGGACCGCGTCTACGCCGCCGACGCGGCCGGGCGCGACAACCACGCCACGCTGGCCGCCCGCATCACGGTGCCGCCGGGCAAGGCGGGCAAGGTGCGGTTCGTCATCAGCTGGAGCTTCCCCAACTGCACCAACTACTGGAACACCGGGTGCGGGGACGCCTGCGCCAAGGCGGGCCTGCCGCGCAACTGGCGCAACTGGTACGCCACGGTCTGGCCCAACTCGCGGGAGAGCGCCGGCTAGGTGCTGGCCAACTGGAAGCGGCTCGTGGCCGAGACCCGGACCTTCCGCGACGCGCTCTTCGCCTCCACGCTACCCGAGGTGGCGCTGGACGCGATCTCCGCCAACCTGAGCATCCTCAAGTCACCCACGGTGATGCGGCTGGAGGACGGGGCCTTCTACGGCTTCGAGGGATGCCACCCGGGTTCGGGTTGCTGCGAGGGCTCCTGCACGCACGTCTGGAACTACGCCCAGGCGCTTCCCTTCCTCTTCCCGGCGCTGGAACGCTCCATGCGCGAGGCCGACTACCGGCACAACCTGCTCCCCTCGGGTGCTATGCCCTTCCGCATCCAGTTGCCGCTGGGCGTGGAGCCCTCGGGCTTCCGGCCCTGCGCCGACGGCCAGTTCGGCGGCGTCATGAAGACCTACCGGGACTGGAAGGTCTGCGGCGACACCGAGTGGCTTCGGCGGCTCTGGCCGGCGGTGAAGGCCTCCATCGAGTTCGCATGGAGCCCGCAGAACGCGGACCGCTGGGATCCGGACAGGACCGGCGTGCTGTGCGGCCGCCAGCACCACACGCTGGACATGGAGCTGTTCGGTCCCAACGCATGGCTCACGGGCTTCTACCTGGGAGCGCTGCGGGCCGGCGCCGCCATGGCCGAGGCCCTGGGCGAGCCCGGCACGGCAGCCGACTACCGGGCCCTCGCGGAGCGTGGCGCGGCGTGGATTGACGCCAGCGTCTTCAACGGAAGCTACTATGCGCAGGAGGTCGACCTGACCGACAAGGCGACGCTGGAGGCCTTCGGCGCGCTGGAGTACTGGTCCGAGGAGCATGGCGAGATCAAGTACCAGGTCGGCAACGGCTGCGGCATCGACCAGGCGCTGGCGCAATGGCACTCGGACCTCTACGGCCTGGGCGACCTGTTGGACCCGGACCACGTCCAGACGGCGCTGGCTTCGCTCTACAGGCACAACTTCAAGGACCCCATCCGCAACCACTACAACCCCTGGCGCCTCTTCTGCCTGAACGACGAGGCGGGGCTGGTCATGTGCGATTGGCCCCAGGGCGCCTGCCAGCCGCGCATCCCGCTCACCTACGCGCAGGAGACCATGCACGGCTTCGAGTACGCGGCGGCGGGCCTCATGATCTCGCGGGGGCTGGTGGAGGAGGGCGAGCGCGTGGTGCAGGCCGTGCGCGACCGCTATGACGGCGAGGCCCGCAACCCGTGGAACGAGATCGAGTGCGGAAGCAACTACGCCCGCTCCATGGCATCCTACGGCCTGCTGCTGACCTACAGCGGCTTCACCTTCGACATGACGCGCGGGGCCATGGGCTTCGCGCCGGTGCGGTGGGTGGACGACCGCTTCCGGGCGTTCTGGAGCGTCGAAGGCGCGTGGGGCGACGTGGAGCTGACGCCCGCCTCCTGCCGCCTGACGGTGCTGCACGGTTCGCTGACGCTGAAGCGGCTGGAGCTTCCGTTCGCGCCGGCCAGCGTCGCCCTGGATGGCGCGGCCTTGCGGGCGGCCTCCGATGCCGGCGGCATCACCATCGGGCGCGGTTCCACGCTGGCGTGCGAGGCGTAGCGGCGTGCGGCTATACTCTCGGCGCAAGGGCACAGGCCCCACAGGCGCCGCCGGCGCGAGGAGACGCGACATATGACATCACGTGAGCGAGTACGGACCGTCATTGAGCACGGCAGGCCGGACCGCACCCCGATCTACGGCTGGGTCCGGGCGAACATGGACGGGCCCATCAGCCAGGCTTTCGGCTCGTGCGACGCCTTCGAGGACCATTACGAGTTCGACCTGGCGCACCTCTTCGGCGGGCCGGGCTCGTACGAGGCGACGGCGCTGCAGCAGGCCGCGGCGGCGGGACCGATCCTGCCCGACGTCGCCCTCGAGCTGCCGATGACCGATCCCGACCGCACCTCGGACTACGACGACATCGCGGCGGCGATCAAGCACCACCAGACCGACCGCGGACGCTTCGTCTACGTGCAGACACCGGGTATCTTTGAGTGCTTGAACGGCGTCTTCGGCATCGAGAACCACCTGATGTACCTGGCCATGTACCCCGACGTGCTGGCTCAAGTATACGCGCGGCAGGCCGAGTGGAACCGGCGGTTCGCCATGAACTGCATCGACCTGGGCGTCGATATGGTCCACGTGAGCGATGACTGGGGCGCCGAGCGTGGGCTGCTCTTCTCGCCGAAGACCTGGTGGAAGCTCATCTACCCGGCGCACAAGGGCACGGTCGACGCCGTGCGCGCTCGGGGATGCTACGCCAGCCTCCACACCGACGGGAACAACAACTCCGTCGTCGACGGCATCGTGAAGCTCGGCTACAACGTCGTCCATCCGTGGCAGGAGTCGGCGGGCATGAGCCTGGCGGACCAGAAGGCGAACTGGAGCCACGAGTTCTCGGTGATGGGCGGGCTGGACGTGCAGACGACCATCGGCTTCGGCGACCTGGCGAAGCTGAAGAGCGAGATCGAGCGCGTCATGCGGCTCTTCGCCGACGGCGGCCTGCTCTTCTGCACCACGCACTTCGTGCAGGACCACTGCTCCATTGAGGAGCTGAAGGTGGCGTTCGACACGGCCTACGAGCTCTCACGGAGCCTGGCCAGAGCCTGACGGAGCGGCGGTGCGCCGGCCGCTCCGTCGGCGCACCGCCTACTCGTACCGGATGTCGTCGAGGTAGAAGACCACCGGCGCACCCTGCCCCGCCACGGTCCAGGCGAAGCCGGTCTTGATGCGGTTCAGGTCCTTGCCCGCCAGGTCGATGGTCACCTCGGTCCACTCCTGCGTCAGCTTCACGTCGGCCTTCTTGGCCTCGGCGGAGTCGAAGTACTTCTTGTCTCGGCCCAGCACGCCGAACATGAAGCTCACCACCTCGCCGCCCTTCTCGCCCCGCGCGCGGAACGTCAGACACCTGGCCCCGGTCAGGTTCCAGCCGCCGGGCTGGTCGCCCCAATCGTCCGGCGGGCTCTGCCATACCACGCCCGCCCAGTCGGCGGCGGCCGTGTACTCGCAGCGGATGCAGGTGGCTCCGGCGAAGGGCTTGGTCGTGCACGCCTCGTCCATCTTCACGGCGGTGCGGTTGCCCATCCAGCCCGTGGGGACGTAGGCCGGGGCCTTGCGGTCACGCTCGTCGTAGACCACCAGAGGCAGCGCGGCCTTCGCGGCGGGCGGCGCCTTGCGCTCGCCCTTCACCAGCAGCGGCACGTTGGCGGTGGCGGCGCCTCCCTTGCCGTCACGAACGGTGGCGTAGAGGCGGTACGGGCCCGGCTCCGCGGGCATCTTCAGATCCGCGCCGGTGAGCGACGAGCGGGTCAGGGCGCCCGACACCACGGGAGGGGCCGCCTCGGCGTCGCCGCCGGTGAAGTAACGCTCGGCCTCGGCCTGCAGCACCCACTCCACCGCCAGCTTGTCGCCCTCGGGGTCCGAGGCGACCAGCGTGGCCGAGAGGGAGGCGCCGGGCTCCATCGCGTCGGCCGGGGAGACCTTCAGCGAGGTGATGACCGGGCACCGGTTGGCGGGCGGCTTGCCGGACCAGGACTCCTGGGCCACGTCGGCGGCGGCCACGCGAGAGCCGTCGGCCAGCAGCATGCCGAACCAGGTGGTGGTGGCCTCCTGCTTGTGGCCCCAGGTGAAGGCGTAGGAACCCAGGCAGAGCGGCTTGCCCACGATGGCCTCGGTGTAGGCGCGGCGGTACCAGCCTGCCTTGGCCTCGCTGGTGGGCTCAAGCACGGCGCCCCACGCGGTCTTCTCCACCTCCCAGGTGCCGGGGGGGCCGAACTCCGTGAGGACGTAGGGCTTCGTGCCGCCGGCCTTGGCGTAGCGCTCAGCGACGGAGACAGCCCCGGCGTAGCTGTTGATGCCCAGCACATCGATGCTGGGGCAGAGCTTGTGGACGGCGCCCACCTTGACGTCGCCCAGTTCGGCCACCACGGTCATGGTCGGGTGGTTCGGGTCGAGGCGCTTCACCATGGCGGCGGAGCCCTCCAGCGCGCTCCAGACTGCCGCGTTGGCGCCGTCGCCCTCCATCTCGTTGCCGAGACCCCACATGAGCAGGGCGGGGTGGTCCTTGAACTGGAGGACGGCCTTGCGCACCTCGTCGAGCTGCTTGGCGACCTGGTCCACGTTGTTGTAATCGAAGCCGTGGCGCGGGTGGCCGAGCCAGATGCCCAGCGTGACGCTTAGGCCCAGCTTCTGGGCGGCGTCCAGCGTCTCCTGGGCCTTCTCAACGCCCCACGTTCGGATGGAGTTGCCGCCCATGCGGGCCAGCAGCTCCAGCGACCCATCGCCGCCCGCGCCCTTGATGGTGTAAGCCGAACCGTTGCGCTTCAGCGCCCAGCCCTGCCCCTGCTTCTCGACGGTCACCACGGAAGGCGCGCCCAGCGCGGCTGAGGCGGCACACAGGGCGGCGGCGGCCGCCGGCAGAACGCATCGCATGGTCGAACTCCTCGGGCGGGCGCCTGTCGTCTCCGGGCGCCGGCACGGCCCGATTATGCGGAACCGGCCGGGGCCGCGTCAACCGCCGCCGCGACCGTCAGGGGCCTTGGGGTACCCTATGGCCGTAACGGCGCCCGTCCTATGACCCCCTCCAACACCCCCAGACCCTTCGGCCGGATCACGCTACGCTCCATCGTGCTGGCAGCCCTGCTGGCGCCCGTGGCGGCGTGGGTCAACATCTCCGTGGAAGCCATCCGGTACGCAGGGCAGCCTACCACCGTCTCGGTCTACCCGCACATGATGGCCCTGCTGCTCCTCCTCGTGGCGTGCAGCGGCGCGGCGGGCCGGGTTCGCCCCTCCTGGCGGCTGAGCCCGGCGGAGATGGTGACGATCTACTTCCTCGTCTTCATGGCCGCCGTCATGTCCGCGCACGACACCATGGAGGTGCTGGTCCCCATCCTCACCTACCCCTTCCGCTACGCCAACGCGGGCAACAAGTGGGAGAGCACGATCCTGCCCCTGCTGCCGCGCCGGCTCACGGTGAGCGACCCCTCGGCGGTGGAGCACTACTGGCTGGGCGGCGCAGACCTCTGGCGCTCCGGCGAGGTGGGCGTCTGGCTGGGTCCGGCGCTCTGCTGGGCGGCCTTCCTGAGCGCGCTGGTCTTCTGCGGCGCCTGCCTCAACTCGCTGTTGCGGCGGCAGTGGGCCGAGAACGAGCGGCTGGCCTTCCCGCTGGCGCAGTTGCCGCTGGACCTGGTGCAGCCCCGGCAGCCGCTCTGGACCAACCGGCTCTTCCTCATGGGCTTCGCTGCGGCCGTGGCACACGACACCTGGTTCGGCCTCCACACGCTCTGGCCCACGATCCCGGAGCCCTACATCCGGTTCCAGACCGCGCAGCAGTTCCTCACCGCGCCGCCATGGAACGCCATCGCCTGGCTACCCGTGGCCTTCTTCCCATGGATCATGGGGCTCGGCGTGATGCTGCCCACGGACCTGCTCTTCTCCTGCTGGTTCTTCTTCATCGTCTGGAAGCTGCAGCCCGTGGTGGCGGCTGCCAACGGGTACACCGACATCCCCGGCTTCCCGTTCGTCTTCGAGCAGTCGTTCGGGGCCTACATGGCGATTGCGGTCTTCACGCTCTACACCGCCCGGAAGGCGCTCTGGCGGGGCTTCTCGGCGCTCTGGACGCGGGACGTGGAGGTCATGGCCGGCGACCCGCTCCACCCGAGGACGGCCTCGCTGGGCGTGCTGGCGGCTCTGGCAGCGGCGCTCTGGTTCCTGACGAAGATGGGCATGGCGGCGTGGGTGGCCTGCGGCACGCTGTCCATCTACCTCATGGCTGCCATCGCCATCACCCGGCTCCGCGCGGAGATGGGCACGCCGGCCCACGACCTGGGCCAGATGGGCCCCATGCGCCTGCTCCCGCTGACGTTCGGCAAGGAGGCGTTCCGCGACCAGGACCTGGTGGCGCTGGCGCTGAGCCACGGGTTCAACCGCAACTACCGGGCCTGCCCCATGGCGGTCCATGCCGAGGGCTTGCAGGCTCAGGCCAGGTCCGGCGGGAGCCTGCGGGGCATCTTCTGGGCGCTGGTGGTGTTCGCCTGCTGGGGCGCGCTCTGCGGGTTCGCAGCGGATGTGGCGCTGAACTACCGGTGGGGCGCCATCTCGCACTGCGACCCGCCCTACGTCAGCGCGATCTTCGGCAAGGAGCCCTACGACCACATCACGAACCTGATGCAGGGCGGCATCACAGCCCTGCAGCGGCGGACGGCCGTGGCGGCGGTGGGCGTGGGGTTCGCCGTGGCGGCCGCGCTGGGTGCGGCGCGGATGGGCGCGGTGGGCTTCCCATTCCACCCCGTGGGGTACGCCATCTCCAGCAACTGGTGCATGTCGCTGATGTGGCTCTCGCTGCTGGCGGCATGGGTCATCAAGGTCGCCCTGCTCAAGGCGGGAGGCCTGCGGCTCTACCGGCAGGCCCTGCCGCTTTTCCTGGGCATCGTCCTTGGCGAATGCGCCGCGGGCACGGTTTGGATGGCCCTGAGCGCGCTCCTGGGCACGAAGACCTTCATCGTCTGGCCCTACGGATAGCGGCGAAACGAGAAGGCGGCCCGGTCCGTCAGATTCCAGAGCGGCGCCACCACGACGGCCGCCGCGGGGAGCATAGAGTGGGCAGACTGACGCACGAGGAGCCGCAGGGCCAGGCCATCGACTCGAAGACGCTGGAGGCCCTGAGCAGCAAGAAGGAGCAGGTCCGCGAGCAGGCGCGCCAGGTGGTGGACCACGCCGGGGTCGATGCGCTGCTGGCTACCGTGCGGGCCGAGGGCGAGAGGCGGGCCAAGCGGCGCAAGGTGGGCATCGGCATCCTCTGCTTCTACGCGCTGCTCCTGGTCATCATGGTCGCGACCGACCACGGCAAGAGCATGGGCAGCTTCGGGGGCATGACGGGCGTGCTGGCCACGCTCTTCGCGGCGAGCCAGGCGCAGCGCAACGCCGCCAAGGAGCTGGCCAAGTACGACGACGTGCGGGGCGTGGGTCCGCTGACCGAAGCGCTGGACTACCAGGACAAGGAGACGACCGCCGCGGTTGAGCCCACGCTGGTGGATCTGCTGCCGCGCCTCAAGGCGAGCGACCACGACCTGCTGGAGGAGGCGCACCGCAAGGCGCTGACCAAGCGCATGCTGGCCCACAAGAACCCGAAGCTGACCGCGGCGATCCTGAGGGGCTTCGAGCAGGTGGCAGACGAGGCGGCCGTGAAGGCGATCCGCGAGGTGGCGGCCGGCGAGCACAAGGCCGGAACCGACGCGGCGATCCGCAAGCTAGCCGCCGAAATCCTCCCCGGAGCCGAGGCCGCCGCCGTGCGGCTGACGCAGTACGGCACGCTCCTCCGCCCCGCCGACGCCTCGGCGCTGGGCGACAGGCTGGTCCGTCCCGCCGCAGCGGGCGTCTTCGCCACCGACGCTGACCGGCTGGTGCGGGCGGTGGAGGCGCCGGGTGATGAGGGGGTGAAGGGGTGAGCGGGTGAGGGGGTGAAACGGCTTGGCCGTTGCTGATAGCAACGTTAATGCGGTCATGCCACCAGGGGTTTTGCCCTATTGGGAGCGGCGAGCGGCTTGCGCGCAGGCAGTAGAATGGAGCCACCCCATCCCTGAGGTGTGCCGCCATGCCTTCCTTCCTCCGCTTGTGTGCCGCCGCGCTTGTGTCGGCTTCGTGCTCGAGCCCTGCGATGGGCCAGGGCGCGAAGGCCGACTACGCCCGCATCGAGACGATGCGCGGGCTGGCTCGGGCCTCGGTCTTCCGCACGCGCGTGCAGCCGCACTGGTTCGCCGGCGGCCGCAAGCTCTGGTACCGCAACGACCTGGCCGAGGGCCGCAAGGAGTTCATCCTCGTCGACGCGCAGGCCGGGCGGCGCGCGGCTGCGTTCGACCACAAGCGCCTGGCGGCGGCTCTGTCGACGGCCCTCGGCAAGCCGGTGGACGCGGCCAAGCTGCCGTTCGACGCCATCGCGCTGGATGATGCCTGCAGCGCCGTAACCGTCGGGGTGGCCGGCAAGGCGTGGCGCTGCTCGCTGACCGACTACGCAATCTCCCCCGCTAACGGAGCGGCGCCGGAGCAACCCACGCTGCCGCGCTCGATGCAGGTCAGGCCCTCCAGCCGCACCGGCGACGAGTCGGCCATCCGCTTTGAGAACCGCACCGGCGGGCCCGTCAGCCTCTTCTGGATCGACAGCGAGGGCGGGCGCAAGGCCTACGGCACGCTGGCCGCCGGCGAGAGCCGCGAGCAGCACTCCTTCGCCGGGCACGTCTGGCTGGCCACCGACGCGGCGGGCAAGACGCTGGGCGTCTACGAGGCGGCGGACAGCCCGGGGGTGGCGGTCATCGACGGCAACGCGCCACAGCGGCCCAACGGCCGGACGCGGGGCCGCGGAGAGCAGGCGCGACAAGCCGAGCCCGGACGCTCGCCGGACGGCAAGTGGGTCGCCTTCGTGCGAGATGCCAACGTCTGGCTCCGCGACGCGGCCACGGGCGCCGAGGCTGCCCTCAGCTCCGACGGCAAGCCCGGCGACGGCTACGGCGAGATCGTCTGGTCGCCCGACTCGCGGCGGATTGTGGCCGTGCGGACGCTGGCCGGCGAGGAGCACAAGGTGTATATCGTGCAATCCTCGCCACCCGACCAGGTGCAGCCCAAGCTGCTCACGCTGGACTACAACAAGCCCGGCGACAAGCTACCCGTGCCGACGCCGCACCTCTTCGACGTGGCGGCCCGGCGCGAAGTCCCGGTAGCGAACACGCTCTTCCCGCATGCCTGGTCGGTCGCCGACATCCGGTGGGACGCCGACGCGTCGCGGTTCACGTTCCTCTACAACCAGCGCGGCCACCAGGTCCTGCGGATTGTGGCCGTGGACGCCGCATCAGGCGCGGTATCCGCCCTGGTGGACGAGACCAGCAAGACCTTCATCGACTACGCGGGCAAGTACTTCTGCCGGTATATGGACGCGACGAACGAGATCCTCTGGATGTCGGAGCGGGACGGCTGGAACCACCTCTACCTCATCGACAGCCGCACGGGCGCCGTGAAGAGCCGCGTGACGCAGGGCCCGTGGGTGGTGCGGAGCGTGGATCGTGTGGACGAGGCGAAGCGGGAGGTCTGGTTCAGCTGCGGCGGCATCGACCCCGGCCAGGACCCCTACTACCTCCACCAGTGCCGCGTGGGCTTCGACGGCAAGGGGCTCGTGCGGCTGACGCAGGGCGACGGCAACCACGCCCTCACCTACTCGCCCGACGGGGAGCGCTACCTGGACGCCTACTCGCGGACCGACATGCCGACCGTCACCGAGTTGCGGCGCACGAAGGACGGCTCGCTGGTCTGCGCCCTGGAGCGGGGAGACGCCTCGACGCTGCTCAAGACGGGCTGGAAGATGCCGGAGCGCTTCGCCGCCAAGGGCCGCGACGGCGTGACGGACATCCACGGCGTCATCTACCGCCCCTCGAACTACCGGCCGGGCAAGCGCTACCCGGTCATCGAGAGCATCTACGCCGGGCCGCAGGGCTTCTTCACGCCCAAGGCCTGGTCGGCCTGGAACGGCATGCAGGAGCTGGCCGAGCTGGGCTTCATCGTGGTGCAGATGGACGGCATGGGCACCTCCGGCCGCTCCAAGGCGTTCCACGATGCCTGCGCGAGGAACCTGGGCGACGCCGGCTTCCCGGACCGCATCCTCTGGATGCAGGCGGCGGCCAGGACGCGGCCCTGGATGGACCTGACGCGCGTCGGCATCTACGGCGGCTCGGCGGGCGGGCAGAACGCCCTGCGCGGGCTGGAGGCCTACCCCGACTTCTACAAGGCCGCCGTGGCCGACTGCGGTTGCCACGACAACCGCATGGACAAGGTCTGGTGGAACGAGCTATGGATGGGCTGGCCCGTGGGCCCGCACTACGCCGAGCAGTCCAACGTGACCAACGCCAAGGCCATCAAGGGCAAGCTGCTGCTGATCGTCGGGGAGATGGACACCAACGTCGACCCGGCCAGCACCATGCAGGTGGTCGACGCGCTCATCAAGGCGGACAAAGACTTCGACCTGCTGGTGGTACCCAACGGCGGGCACTGCCCCAGCGGGACCCCCTACGGAACCCGGCGGCTCCGTGACTTCTTCGTGCGGGCGCTCTGGGGAGTGGAGCCGAGACGGTGAGGGGCGCCCCGCGCAGTGCGGGACGCCCCAGGGCCGGCTTCGGTTGGGTTGCAGCAGCCTAAGCCGACAGCATGGCCGCCATATCGCCTTCGACGGTGCCGATGGGCTTCAGGTCGTAGGCCTCGACGATCTTGCTCACCAGGTTGGGCGTGAGGAAGGCGGGCAGCGACGGTCCGATGCGCATGCCCTTGATGCCCAGGCTGAGGAGCGTGAGGAGGACCGCCACGGCCTTCTGCTCGTACCAGGAGAGGATGATCGAGAGCGGCAGGTCGTTGACGCCGCACTCGAAGGCGCCGGCCAGGGCCGAGGCGATCTTGATGGCCGAGTAGGTGTCGTTGCACTGGCCGATGTCCAGCATCCGGGGCAGGCCGGCGACGGTGCCGAACTCGAGCTTGTTGAAGCGGTACTTGCCGCAGGCCAGCGTGAGGATCACGGTGTCCTTGGGCGCGGCCTGGGCCAGCTTGGTGTAGTAGTTGCGGCCCGGCTTGCCGCCGTCGCAACCGCCGATGAGGAAGAAGTGCTTGATCTCGCCGCTCTTGACAGCGCCTACGACCTTGTCGGCCACGCCGAGGACCGCGTTGTGGCCGAAGCCGACCATCGTGTGGTGGTCCGGGCCGTCCTCGCTGAAGCCCGGCGCTGCCAGGGCGGCCTCGATGACCGGGGTGAAGTCCTGGTCGCTGATGTGCCGCACGCCCGGCCAGGCCACGAGGCCCGAGGTGAAGATGCGGTCGATGTACTCGTCCGTCGGGCGCTGGATGCAGTTGGTGGTCATGAGCACGGCGCCGGGAAGCTCAGCGAACTCGGAGATCTGGTTCTGCCAGGCTCCGCCGAAGTTGCCGACCAGGTGCTTGAACTTCTTGAGCTCGGGGTAGCCGTGGGCGGGCAGCATCTCGCCGTGGGTGTAGATGTTGATGCCCTTGCCCTCGGTCTGCTGCAAGAGGGCGTAGAGGTCGGGCAGGTCGTGGCCTGAGACGACGATGGCCTTGCCCTTGAGCGGCTCCACGCGGACCTGCGTGGGCTCGGGGTGGCCGAAGGTGCTGGTGTGGGCTGCATCGAGCAGCTCCATGACGCGGAGGTTCAGCGTGCCGCACTCGAGGCACTTGCCCAGGAGCTCGTCGGCGCTCAGGTCGGTGCGGCTGAGGCACCAGACCAGCTCGTTGAACTGGGCGGCCACGGCGTCATCGGTCACGCCCAGCTTGACGGCGTGCTCGTAGTAGGCGGCGGCGCCCTTGATGCCGTAGGTCAGCAGCTCCTGCAGGCCCACGTAGTCGTCGCCCAGCGCCGCTCGGCGCCCGGTGATGGCGGCGAAGCGCCCCTGGGCGACGAGCATGTCGGTATCGTCGGCGGGAACCCAGCTGCAGGGGCCGTTGAAGCTCTGCGCGGCGGCTCCGGCGGCTGCCTCGTAGCGTGCCTGGGCCCGGTCACGCACGGCGGCGGCTTCACGCACCCGGCGCTCCAGCAGGATCGGGTGGAAGTTGACGTTGGTGACGGTGGTGAAGAGCCCCTCGATCACGGCCTGGTCGGCCTCGCGGTCCACCACGCCCAGGAGGCGCGAATGGTGCGCGTACGTGGCGATGCCCCGGCACGCGTAGAGCAGCAGGTCCTGCAGCGCGGCGGTGGTGGCATCCTTGCCGCAGACGCCCTGGTCGGTGCAACCCGTCCCCTTGAGGGTCTGCTCACACTGGTAACAGAACATAACGCTGAACTCCTTTCGTGGCCGCGGCTACGCGGCCGGCCAACTCACGACAACCGGATCATCTTGTCGTCTTATTGGCGACAGCATACCTCGGGCACAGGGCGAGTGTCAACAGGCTGCCGCCGTCGTGAAAGCTCAGTCTCGTGCGGCCGCTAGGGTATAATCGTGTTCGTGTTCGCGACTCAGTCGCAACAAGTAGCACAAGACCCCTGCTTCCCCATCGGGCACGGGCAGGGCGCCGCGGGAAGGCCTCGCGCCGCGGCGGGATCGGTGTGCGAGCAGAACCGCTGGAAACGGCATGGAGCGCCGGAGCAGAAGGGCGTTACACGGGCACTTGGCCCCATCGGGCCGATGCACCCGGTTCGGAGAGCGAACGCGAAGCAGTCTACCAACAAGAGGGCGGCCTGCGGCATGGTGGGACATGCCGCAGGCCGAGACGTGGCCATCGTCGCCAGTCAACGACGAGTGTATCACGTCTCCTCGGCCCATGACAAGCGATGAGGAGTATGCACGATGTCACGCACGACGACCGCACGCCGGTTGCCTGCCGATCGACGGCCCGGCTTCACGCTGATCGAGCTGCTTGTTGTGATCGCGATCATCGCGATCCTGGCAGCCATCCTCTTCCCGGCCTTCGGTCAGGCGCGGGAGAAGGCCCGGCAGACCACCTGCGCCTCCAACACGCGGCAGTTCGCTCTGGCGACCTCCATGTACGTGCAGGACTGGGAAGCCCATATGCTCCACTCCTTCAACCGCTTCGGCAACCCCGGATATCGGTGGATGCAGATGATCCACCCTTACATGAAGTCTGCGTCGCTCTTCCACTGCCCGTCAACCGGCCGCAAGCCTCCGATGAGCGTGGAGCAGCAGGTGTACGGCTACAACTGGCAGTACCTCGGCAACTCGCGCCTCCTCGCGTTCGGCCGGGGACTTGTGCCCGACAGCTCCGTGGAGGCGCCTGCCCAGACCATCGCGTTTGCCGACAGCGCCGGCGCCAGGAGCCGCATGGGCACCGCAACTGAGGGGCGTGCAGGCTACGCCATCGACCCGCCTCAGCCAAGGCCCGACCCGGACGTCTACGGGTTCTACGACGCACATGACCCGGCCATGGTGGCCGGACGCCACCATGGCGGAGCCAACATCGCCTTCTGCGACGGCCACGCCAAGTGGCTGGACCTGGGCGTGATCTACCGAGACAGCTCGCTCTGGAATGGCAGGGGAACCCCGGAGCCGTAACGAGCCGGTCATTCCAGCGGTTGGCCACGGGTCCGTTGTGTGGCAACACCCGCCGCGGCCGTAGGGGCGAGGCATTGGCCTGCGCCGGCTTCCAGCCGGTGGCGAATGCTTCGCCCGCGGGCGGGACCAGACTTCCGCCACCATGCCTGAAGTCGTGGCCGGCGCGATAGCTGGAGCCTGCCTCGGCCGCTACCCCCACGTCTCGCGGCAGCAGGATACAGGGCGCCCCCCTGGCACAACGCGTGGCAGCAGGCTGACCCCGGCGGTATATTGTTGGCTGCGGCTTGCGCCTGCCTCACGCGGCGCCCAATCCCGGCCGCAGAAGTAGGAGTTCGCCACATGAGCAGATGGTTGTTGTCTTTGGTAGCTGCGACCTTCCTCGGCCTTGCGCCCCTTGCGGCAGTCGCCGGACAGGAAGCCGAGGCGCCCCCGGTGGGCCCTGTGTTCCACCTGGACGCCTACTGGGGCCTGAGCAACATCACGGGCGTCGTGCGCCGGCACATGGACGGCCAGTGGGCGGGCGCCATGGTGAGCTACCCATCCAAGGCCGGCCTCGACTGGACCATGGCCGACGGGTCCACTGCCCGCGTCTCCATCGGTCTGGGCGACCTGCACAACGGTGACGGCCGCATCTTCAACCAGCCTGAAGAGGCCTACTGGTCCGGCCGGTTGCCGAATGACGGGCGGCTCTGGGTCGGCAAGCGGTACGTGCCCTTCGCCGCGCAGACGTGGGAATACGAGGCGAAGTGGGGCGTGGCGGCCGACACGAGCATCAGCGGCCTCAGCCTGAGTAGCGCCGCCGCCTACGACGAGCACAGCCACCGCGGCAACGGCTACGCGAGGCTGGGCAAGGAGTGGGAAGGCGGCACCGCGGCAGGCATCTCCGTCGGAGCGGGCCGGGGCCTGCTGTTCGGAACGCCGCACGACCTGGCCATTGCGGCGGACGCCACGCGGCAGTTAGGGCGATGCAAGCTCATGGGCGAGGTGCTGGAGGCCCGCTCAGGGCAGGGCAGCTTCCGATTCGCCGGCCTCACAGCTGAACTTAACACGCAGAGCCGGTACACGCCCTATGTCTCGTGGATTTATGCACACGACAACAGCGAGGCGAACAGCAACCTGCGGAGCGCGACGGGCGGCGTGATCATCGGCGCGAGCAAGGCGCTGGCTTTTGAGCCCGGGGGCGGCGTGGTTAACGGCAAGGGGGTCTGGTGGCTTCAGTGCCGGGTTCGGCTATAGCCTAGGCAAAAAAAGGCCCTGGCAGGCGGCACACCGAACCAGGGCCGGGCTTGAGAGAGCCATTAGGCGATGATGCAGGTCTCCCTGCATCCTGCCTCACATGTTCACCAGTACTATATCACCGACCTGCGCCGACAGGTAGGCCCTCTGGTCCAAATAGACCACCATTCGTGGATCGCTGGTACCTATCTGGACCTCTTGCAGGGCAGATGTCGGCGCGATGGACACCCAGAACGCCGTCGTTGCGTCTTCACTTACAACAACCGGCGGCGGAGCAGACCCACGGACTACCCCGCCGAACGAAGGAGCGCATCTCCAATGCTTCGAACGAGCCAGTTCATATGCCTGCTCGTAGCGACTGCGGCAGTCACCACTGCTTCGGCCCAGGACACGGTCAACCTGCGCAGGGCCTACAAGGTCGGCGACACCGACCGGTACAAGACGGTGATCCAGGTTGCGAGCGCCGACAACAGCCCCATCGATATGACCTTCGTTACGATCGACAAGGTCAAGGAGATCAAGGCTGACGGATCGACGGTGCTCGGCATGACCGTGGAGAGCGCCGTCGGCAAGTTCGGCGGGCAGGAGTTCCCGGTGCCGGCAGGGAGCGGCGAGATCGCCATCGAGATGGACAAGGACGGTAAGGTCACCCGGCAGGAGACCACCGGCAACTCCATGGGCCAGATTCTGCTCATTGCACGGCAGAGCCAGATGCCCACCAAGCCGCTGAAGATCGGCGAGGAGGCCAAGTTCGAGACGCCCGGCGGCAAGAACGGCAAGGGCAAGATGAACGGCGTCCTGACCGTCGTGGGCCGAGCCAAGAAGGGCGACAAGCTACCCGTGGACTGCATTGAGCTCAAGACGGTGGCCGAAGGGCTCGTCAATGGCCCCCAGGGCGACATGAAGCTGAAGGTCGAGGGCAAGAGCTTCATAGGCGAGGAAACCAACCGCCTGATCCGCTCCGAGGGCGCCATCACCGGCTTGGTCATCCCCATGCTCGGCGACGGCCCGCTCAAGTACACGATCACGCGCATGGAGGCCGACAAGGCCGCAGACAAGCCCACAGCCGCAGCCCCCGGCAAGTAGCGCCCAACTCCCGTCCGACCGAGTGTGGCGGCCCTACCTGCAGAGGTGGGGCCGCCTTGTTCCGCGGCCGGTCCGAACAACGATGCTGCGATTGGGAAGGAAACTGCCCATCTGCGGGTGAACAGACCTCCGGCGCACGGCCGATCCCGTGCGAACCATCGCCACGGAGGAACCCGCGTGAGACCGACCCGTATCCTCGCTTTCTGCGCCGCCCTGCTGGGCACGGCCGCGATGGCCGACGACATCGTCACCATGCCTACCGCGAACCAGCTGAAGGCCCGGGAGTTCGACGCCGCCATCTACTACATCAGCCTCAGCATGCCGGCCGGCGCCCCGCAGTACGTGCAGTACCAAACCCTCTACCTGGGCCTGACGGACCGGCTGGAGCTGGACCTGCACCGCGCGGCGGTCGATAACGATGCCAAATCCGTCGTCGTGGTGGGCCAGTACAAGCTCCTCTCCGAGGGGCCCGACACTCCCGACCTCGTGGTGGGCGTCCGCAACCTGACCGGAGTGGCCACGACCAACTCGCCGCTGCGCTCCTACAGCCGCGAGCGGTCGATCTACGTGGCCACCGCCAAGACCTGGTTCGTGCGCAAGGGCGTCCAGGGCCCGCCGCTGATCCGGCTCCACACGGGCATCGGCAGCCGTGACTACTCCCTGATGAACGAGCCGCGCCACGAGGGCGCATTCGGCGGCATCCAGTGCCTCATCACCCCCACCGTGGGCGCCGTGGTGCAGCACGACGGGCAGGACTGGATCACCGGCCTGACCTACATGCCCCCGAAGAGCGGCATCACCCTCAAGTTCGGCACGTACGGCGACCACAGCTGGTACGGCGCGGCCTACCGGATGGCCCTGTAAGGACGCTGCAGAGGCCCATGGACGGCTTCGTGAGGCCCCGCCGCCTGGCAATGCCCGGCGCGGGCCTCGAAGTCTGGCAGATGGGCTGCAACGCCGGCGTGTTCCGGCGCGGCAGCGGCTCGCTGATCATCGGCGGGCCGGAAGCCGCCCTGCTGGAGCGCGCCGGCATCGCGCCGGGCTCCGTCGAGGCCGTCCTCTGCACCCACCACGACCGTATGGCCGCTCCCGGCCTGCCGGAACTGGAGACTGCAGGCGCCCGGGTTACCGCACCGGCGGACGAGGCCGCCCTGTTCCGCGAGGCCCGCTCCTTCCGGCGCGGCGGCGGGTGGCGGGTTCACGGATACAGCTTCCACCCCTCGCACCGCGTCTTTGCCGTGGATGCGCCGCCGATCGCCGAGGTGCGCCCCGGCGACGCCTTCGAGTGGCGCGGCGTGCGCTTCAAGGTCTTGCCGGGCGCCGGACCGACCGGTGGCGGCGTCGCGTACCTCGCCGAGGCCGAGGGCCTGCGCGTGGCATTCATCGGCGACATGATGTGCGGCCATGGCAGGCTCCGCGAGTTCCACAGCCTGCAGGGCTCGCGCCCCTTGCCCGACGGCGGGCGGATGATGGAGTACCACGGGTTCGGCGAGCGGTGCGGCGACCTGCTGCAGTCGCTGGAGGCCGTGATTGAGTGTGGGCCGGACCTGCTCGTGCCCTCCTTCGGCGCCGTCGTGACCCACCCGGCCGAGGCCGTCGCCCTGCTGCGGCGCCGCATCGAGGCGGCCATGGCGGCCTACCATGCAACCACCTCGGCGTGCTGGTACTTCGCCGGGATGCGGCCGGAGTGGCCCATCGACCGCTCAGAAGGCGAGGCGAGGCTACGCGCATTGCCGGGTTGGGTCAGGGAGGTGGCGCCCACATCGCGGCTGATCCTGGCGCCCGACGGCCGGGCCCTGCTGATCGACTGCGCCGGGCAGGCCGCCGACGCTATCGCCGCGCTGCTCGCCGACGGCGCGATCCGCTCCGTGGACTGCCTCTGGGTCACGCACTATCACGACGACCACGTGGAGAGGGTCAACGAGGCCCGGACCCGGTTCGGATGCGCGATCACGGCTCATCACACGCTGCAGGGCATCCTGGAGGCGCCGGAGGCCTACCTGATGCCGTGCCTCGACCCGACGCCGATCCCGGTTGACCGGGTGACGAACCACGGCGAGGCCTGGGAATGGCGCGGGTTCCGGCTGACCGCGATGGACTTCCCCGGCCAGACCGCGCTGGATGCCGCGCTGCTGGTTGAGCGCGACGGCGATCGGGTCCTGTTCGTCGGCGATAGCCTGACACCCGGCGGGCTCGATGACTACTGCGCCCTGAACCGCAACCTCCTCGGCGCGGGCCGTGGCATGGATGCCTGCCTCCGGACGCTCGCCTCGCTCCCCTGCCCCACGCTCCTTGTGAACCAGCACTGCCCCGGCGCGTTCGCCTTCACTCCGCGCGAGGTCGCCGCGCTGCGGGCGGGCTTGCGGACGCGGCGGGCGCGGTTCCGCGAGCTGCTGGCGTGGGACGACCCCAACTACGGACTGGACGCGCAGTGGGTGCGACTGGAGCCCTACCACCGCACGGTGAGAGCAGGCGAACGCCTGACGTGGGAGGTGCTGGTGCAGAACCACAGCGCCGGCCCCTCGGTGGGGCGGGTGCGGTTGCGGGATGTCTCGGGGTCGACCGACGGCTTGCCGCTGTCTGCCGAAGGACGCTGCGAGGCCCGCTGCACCGTCATGGGCGACGCGCCCCGTGAGCCCGGCGTCCACGCGGCGCTGATCGACCTGGTCTGGAACGGGCGGTACCTGCCCGCCGTGGCCGAGGCGGTCGTCGAGGTCCTGTAGGCGGGCTACAGCGTGATGT
Source organism: uncultured Chthonomonas sp. (assembly GCA_903885605.1). GTDB lineage: Bacteria > Armatimonadota > Chthonomonadetes > Chthonomonadales > CAJBBX01 > CAJBBX01. The sequence goes on from CAISJD010000082.1 coordinate 43,060, forward strand.
GACGCAGGTCGTCGCCGTGGCGCAGAAGCCACCGCTCCAGGGTCAGGGGCATCCAGAGGTCGTAGCCCTTGCGCGAGCCGGCCAGGAAGGCTTCTGCCGCCGTGGTGAGCCTGCCTGCATCCACCGCGCCCAGGTCGGCCAGCAGGGGCGCACGGAAGGCCTCCAGCATGGCGTCGCCGTGGACGCGCAGGCCATGCTCAATATAGGGCAGGAAGACCGCCTTGGCGGTGCGGGTTCGCAGGCTGTCGGGCAGCAGGCCTGCCATGGCCCTGCGGAGGATGACGCGATCCTCGCAGGCGGCGTGGACATCCGTGACGGGTAGCGAGTGGAGGAAGGCGACCAGCCGCGCGTCCATGAGCGGGCACCGGAGGTCGACGCCCATCTGCGAGAACTGCCGGTTACGCCAGGTGACCGCGCGGCCCACGGAGCCCGCGAGGCCGGCCACGTGCTCGGGGCGGCGGCCGACCACGCGGGGCCGCTGATCCTGCTGGAGGCGGTCGATGAGGCCCGAACGCTCCGCGAAGCCCCTCTCCAGCCACGAGGGTAGCGAGATGCGCGCCCGCCCGACGGCGAGGCGCAGGTCGTGCATCAGCGGGTCCATCAGGCCCGGACCCAGCAGGCCGACGGCGCTTCGGAGGTCCGGCACCTGCCACGCCAGGGCGCCGAGGCGGCCCTCCACCAGGGCGCGCGCCGCGGCATCGCGGGCGGCCACCCAGTGGTGCGCGGCGCAGTCGCCGGTCAGCACCACGTCGGCGCCCGCTTCGCGGACGAGCCCGCACTGCGCCTGCGCGATCCCCTCCCAGCCGAGGCACGGGCCTTCCAGCGGCTGCTCCAGCTCCGGCGAACCCGGCAAGGGCTGGTCGCAGGCTTCGACGGTGGCGAGCCTGATCCCCATGTCGGACAGCGGCAGGGTCCATGCCCGCTCATCGCAGGCCGGCAAGTCACGAAAGACGTTCTGTATAGCGACCGGCGCGGCCGCCTGGCCCTTGCGTGCCAGTCCGTGGGCCAGTACGGCGATGGACGAGGAATCGAGGCCCCCGCTGACGAGGATGGCCGCCCTGCCCTGCGACGGGATACGCTCCGCCACGGCCTCCTCCAGCAGGCGGCGCAGGGCGTCCGCTAGCCCCGCCGGACCCGACGGCGGCGCACCGAGGGCCGATGGGGGCATCTCGATGCGGTCGGCGTCCGCCTCGTCGGGCAGGAGCACCACTCCGCCGGGCGGCACGGGACAGATATCGCGAAAGAGCGTGGTCCTACCGCCGCAGCGGCCGACCAGGAAGTCGCCGACCTCCTCCAGGTCCAGCGCCGGCCGCACCGCCGGGTGGCGAAGCATGGCGGCCGCCTCAGACGCGAAAAGGGCCACGTGCGTGCCCCTTCCGTGGTAGAGCGGGCGCATGCCCATGGGGTCGCGGGCGAGGAGCGTCACGCCCCGTGCCGGGTCGTGGACGGCGAGGGCGAAGTCGCCCAGGAGGCGCCGCACGAAGTCGTCGCCCCAGTGCAGGTACGCCGCCAGCAGGAGCTGCTCATCGGTAGAAGCCGAGGTGAGGTGCGGAGCGACGCCGCGCAGCCTGGCCAGTAGCTCGAAGCGGTTGTCCAGGACGGCGTCGGCCACGAGTGCGCAGCCGTTCGCCGCTTCGGCAACGTCCCGCCCGCCGTCCGGTTGCGTCGAAGCCCGGCAGAGGATCGCCGAGCCGCAGGGCAGCGTGGCGGCGGGCGCGCCGTCGGGCAATGCCATGCCGCGCACCATGTCAAGCGCCACAGCCGCGTCGGGCGAACGCAGGCCGAACTCCACGAAGCCGCAGATGCGGGCCATGGGTCAGGCCCCTCCGGGTGCGGCGGGACGCAGGGGCTGGAAGCCAGCCAGGCCCTCCGGCCGATCGCCCACCGGCGAGCCGTCGATCTCGACCCAGGCGTGGAAGCGTGGCGGCCCGGCGGACCGGCTCACCCCGATGCGGAGGCAGGCCGGCACGCCCTCCTCCTCCAGAAGGCGCAGGAGGGTCAGGGCCCGTGGCAGGCAGAGCGGGCGCGGCGACTGGAGGCGGGCCATCCAGAAGACCAGCCGGAAGAGCTCGGCCGCACGTCGGAGCTGCGCCTCGCCGGCGCGGCCTGAAGCGCCCTTGGGGGCGTCCCAGACGGCCTCGGCGCTCAGGGGCATGTCGCCGCCCAGGTCGCGCTGATAGCGGCACAGGAGGCGCCAGGCGCGCGGCAGCAGGCGGCGGTCGCGGGCCAGGGCGCAGAGGAGGCCCGATGCCCTCGCGACCGGCGCGGCCGGGTGGTGCATGGGCACGCTCAGGCGGTCGGCGGGGGCGAGGGCTGCAGAGCCGCCAGGCCCTTGCCCACGAGGTCGGACATCAGCTCCAGCAGCCCGGCCTGGAGGCGCTCCCGCTCAACGGAGTAGACGCCGGCGAGCCGGTCCAGCGCCTCCGCCAGCGTGTCGGCCTCCATGGCGGCCTGCCACATCTGCGTCCCGGACTTGTTCAGCCCGTAGTAGTGGTTGGAGTTGGCGTCCAGGATCACGGCTTCGTCCTGGGCCACGGTGACCAGAATGCCCTCCGCAGGCCGGACGCATGAGGCTAACGACACGCAGGGCTCCGGCACTCGGTCCTCCTTGCGCACCTGACGATGCGCGGCAACTGGCAGATGGTTCACCATACCCCGCGCGCGAGCCGTCCCGCAAGATCGGCGCGCAGGAGCCCGGCTGAGCCCATGCGCGGGTGGTAATCTGTTGCGGCTTTCGGCCCGGTCGCGGGCCTTCCGTCTTCCGAGGTGAGAATGACATGGCAACCCGAGTGTGCGTGATCGGTCTGGACTGCGCCCCGCCCGAACTGGTGCTGGACCGCTGGGTCGGCGACCTGCCGAACCTGCGGCGGCTCATGGCGTCGGGCCTCTACGGTCCCCTGGCCAGCACCATCCCGCCCATCACCGTGCCGGCTTGGATGAGCATGTTCACGGGCAAAGACCCCGGCACGCTGGGCATCTACGGCTTCCGGAACCGGGCCGACCACTCCTACGACAAGCTCGGCTTCGCCTCCAGCCGCATGGTCCGCGAGGAGGCCGTGTGGGATGTCATCGCGCGGCACGGCAAGCGCTCCATCCTCGTGGGAGTGCCGCTCACCTACCCGCCCAAGCCGATCAACGGCCTGCTGGTGGGCGACTTCCTGAGTCCCAGCACCGACGCCGACTACACCTTCCCCGCGAGCCTGAAGGACGAGATCCGCGAGGCCGTGGGCGACTATATCATCGACGTCCGCGACTTCCGCACCCACGACAAGGAGCGCCTGCTCGGCGAAATCCGCGCCATGGCCGACCGTCGGTTCGAGCTGGTGAAGCACCTCGCCACGAAGCACGAGTGGGACCTGCTCGTCGCGGTGGAGATGGGCCCGGACCGCATCCAGCACGGCTTCTGGCGATACATGGACCCCGAGCACCCGGCCTACGACCCCGCCTCACCCTTCGTCAACGCCATCCACGACCACTACGTGCAGCTTGACGCGCACATCGGCGACCTGCTGGCCCTGCTGCCGCCGGACACGGCGGTGCTGGTGGTGAGCGACCATGGCGCCAAGCGGATGGACGGCGGCATCTGCCTGAACGAGTGGCTGATCCAACAGGGCTGGCTCACGCTGAAGGAGGCGCCCTCAGGCGTGACGCGCTTCGGCCCCGACCTCGTGGACTGGAGCCGCACCCGGGCCTGGGGCGACGGCGGTTACTATGGGCGCATCTTCCTCAACGTGGAGGGTCGCGAGCCGCAGGGCGTCATCCCGCAGGGCGACTATGAGGACGCGCGGACGTGGCTGGTCGAGCAGCTACAGGCGCTGGGAGACGAGGGCGGCGCGCCTATCGGCACGCGCGTCTACCGGCCCGAAGAGGTCTACCAGGCCGTGAACGGCGTGGCGCCGGACCTGATCGCCTACTTCGGCGACCTGTGCTGGCGGTCGGTGGGAAGCGTGGGCCACGGCTCCGTCTGGACCCGCGAGAACGACACCGGCCCGGACGACGCCAACCACGCGCAGCAGGGCATAGCGATCCTCACCGGCCTGGGAGGCCCCGCCGGGGTCCTGACCGAGGAGATGTCGATCTACGACATCGCGCCGACGATCCTGGGCGCCTTCGGTATCGACACCCCGGCAGGCATGGGCCGCCGATCGGTATCCGCGACGGAGAACCCATCGGTGTACACCGAGGACGAAGAGGCCGAGATCGCCCGCCGCCTGTCGGACCTGGGTTACCTGTAGCGGTGTGAGGGGGCGTCCGTGCGCCGTCCCTCACCGCGCGTACTTCTTGCGCCACTCCGCTTCGGCGCGCTGCAGCATGTTGCGCGCCTGGTCCGTTGCCGCCAGGTCGCGGGCCGTGTCCAGGTCCTTGTTCCGGATCGTCGGGTCTGCGCCGGCGTCGAGGAGAAGCTGGATGCACACGGGGTCCGGCGGCAAGCCGGCGTCGGCGGGCCATGACAGGCTCAGGATGGCCACTTTCCTGTGGCAGGGAAGTGGCCATCTTGACGGAGCAGGGCTCAAGGTGGACACTTTCCTGTGGCAGAGAAGTGGCCATCTTGACGGAGTAGGGCTGACCCCAGACTGAGACACCGCGCACAGCCCCAGCCGTCGGTTGAGTAGGTCCGCGCCGCCTTTGCGCGGGCCGTATCGAAACCACCGGCGCGCCCTCGCCACGGCAGGCGCGGTGCGGCGGCCCGCCGTGGTCTCGATACGCCTGCCCGCCTGTCGGCGGACAGGCACTCGACCGACGGCTTCGTGCGGAGGTCCGTGCTCGTCCGTGGATGTCCGTGTGGGTCCGTGTGGGCCTTACGGCGGCACGGACGGACACCGACCTCCACGGACCTCCACGGACGCCGCCCCGACCGGCGACCCTGGTGGCTCGGGCCTCCGAGCCCCTGCTGACCGCCCGAAGCCGCCTCCAAACGCCAAGGGACTCACTTCCCTATGGCAGGAAAGTGAGCCCCTTGAACGTCATGCTTCGACCGGGTTGGAGCGGGTTCGGCCTACAGGCCGGCGGCGCTCCGCTTCAGCAGGTCTTCGGTGCTGCAGTCGCGGGTCGGGGTGTAGCCCTTGAGCGGCCGGATGTGCGTGTGGACGGCGTCCAGGATGTCGTCCACGTAGGGGAAGAACGAGGTCTCGATCTCGTCCGGCGGGGTGATCCAGTTGCGGGCGCCCACAACCACCGGCGGCGCGTCCAGGTCGTCAAACGCGGCCATGGCCACCTTGGCGGCGATGGTCTGCAGGGCGCTTCCCCGCTCGCAGGCGTCGGAGACCAGCATGATGGAGCCGGTCTTCTTCACCGACTCCAGCACGAGGCTGTAGTCGAACGGAACGATCGACCGCGCGTCGATGATCTCGCAGGAGATGCCGTACTCCTTCTCAAGCACCTTGGCGGCGTCGACGGCGCGGTAGAGGGTGGCGCCGATGGTGACGATCGTCAGGTCGGTGCCGGCGCGCTTGATGTCGGGCTCGCCGATGGGGATGGTGTAGGCGCCGGCCGGAACGCCGCCGGCGTGGAAGATCTCGGCCTGGTCATAGAGCCGCTGGGACTCGCAGAAGATGACCGGGTCGGTGCCCAGCAGCGCCGAGTACATGAGCCCCTTGGCGTCGTACGGCGTGGCCGGGAAGACGACCTTGAGGCCGGGGATGTGGGCGCAGATGCTGGACCAGTCCTGGCTGTGCTGGGCGCCGTACTTGGCCCCGACGGAGACGCGGAGCACCACGGGCATCTTCAGCTCGCCGCCGGACATGCTCTGCCACTTGGCCAGCTGGTTGAAGACCTCGTCGCCGGCGCGGCCGAGGAAGTCGCAGTACATCAGCTCAACGAGAGCCCGGCCGCCCTCCAGCGCATAGCCGCAGGCCGAGCCGACGATGGCCGCCTCGGAGATGGGCGAGTTGAAGAGGCGATGGTACGGGAGCGCCTCGGTGAGGCCCCGGTAGACGGCGAAGGCGCCGCCCCAGTCGCGCACTTCCTCGCCATAGGCCACGAGGGTGGGGTCGGTGTAGAAGCGGTCGATGATCGCCTCGAAGAGGGCGTCGCGGATGCCGACGACGCGGGCCTTGGAGAGCGCCACTCCGTTCTCGTCGAAGCCGGAGCGGCTCCGCTGGGCCAGCTGCTTCACGCGAGGGTTGTCGGCGATAGGCATCAGCACGTCCGGCTCGCGGCCGGGCTCCATGCTCTCAACCACCTGGTTGGAGAACATGGTCCGCTCAAGGAGGTTGTTCACGGCGAAGAGGTTGGCGCGGGGCGAGACCTCCAGGTCGATGGCCCTCTTGTAGGCCTTCAGCACGCGGGCGGAGAGGTCGGCGCGGACGGCTTCCATATCGGCGTCGGCCGACACGCCGGAGGCCTTGAGGTCGGCGGCGTAGGCGTCGATGGAGTCGACATGCTGCCAGGCCTCGACCTCGGCCTTCTCGCGGTAGGAGGAGGCGTCGGAGGGCGAGTGACCGCTATACCGGTAGGTGAGCACGTCCAGCAGGACGGGGCCTTGACCGGAGGCGATGAGCTCCTTCTTGCGCTTGACGGCATCGGCGAGGGCCAGCGGGTTGTAGCCGTCGACGCGCTCGGCGTGCATCTGGTCCGGGGTGATGCCCGCGCCCAGGCGAGCCAGCACCTGGAAGCCCATGGTCTCGCCCACGGGCTGGCCGCCCATGCCGTAGAAGTTGTTGACCACGTTCAGGATGAAGGGCAGGCCGCCCTTGTGCTCCTGGTCCCAGAGTGTTTTGAACTGGTCCATGTTCGCCAGGCAGAGGGCCTCCCAGACCGGCCCGCAGCCCAGGGAGCCGTCGCCGATGTTGCAGACCACGACGCCCGGCTTCCGGTTCACCTTCTTGTAGAGCGCGGCGCCGACGCTGATGTCGGCCGAGCCGCCGACGATGGCGTTGTTCGGGTAGATGCCGAAGGGGACGAAGAAGGCGTGCATGGAGCCGCCCATGCCCCGGTTGAAGCCCGGTTCGCGGCCGAAGATCTCAGCCAGCGCGCCGTAGAGCAGGAAGTCGATGGCCAGCGACCGGGCCGAGGTGTGGGAGCCGTCATCGACCACGCGGAGGGTATCGCCCTTCAGGTTGGTCTTCATGATGGCCGTGAGCGTCGCTTCGTCCAGCTTGCGGATGGCGGAGAGGCCCTTGGCCAGGATCTCGCCGTGGCTCCGGTGGCTGCCGAAGATGTGGTCATCGACGCCCAGGTTGAGGGCCTGGCCCACGGCCGAGGCCTCCTGCCCGATGCTCAGGTGCGCGGGCCCCTTGTGGTCGTACGGGATATCCTCGTACTTGCCCTTGGTCTTGATGTCGTTGAGCATCGTCTCGAACATGCGGATCGCGACCATGTCATGGTACACGGCCCGGACCTCGTCGGCGCCATAGGCCGCGACCTCGTCCGTGAGCTTGCGATCATACACGTTGAGCGGGATGGGCTCGAACTCGAGCCGGCCCGCCTTCCGCACATCAGATGGGTTGATAGGCATCGACTTAGGCATTGGTACGCTCCTTGCGTGAGGTTAAACTCATACACTGATCGTCGGGCAGGGCCGGGCCCTGGGCGAAGAACGCCTGGAGCACGGCTCGGCCGTCGGGGAAACGGTCTGTCCAGTCTTCCGGATGGAACTGCACGCCCACAAGGGGCCGCTCCTCGTGCCTCATGGCCTGGATGCGGCACTCCGGTGTGGAGGCCAGCAGGCGGAAGCCCGGGGGAAGGCGCTTGATCTCGCAGTAGTGCGACTCGCAGACGGCGGGCGGCGCGCCGCACGTGGCGAACAGCGGGTCGGCGGCATGGAGCTCCAGCTCGTGGAAGCCGACCTCCATGAAGTAGTCGGGGTGGTAGTGCGGGTTGAGCGCCGGCTCGCCGGGTGTGCGGAGGCGCATGGGCTTGTCGACCGGCTGGGCGCCGCCCTCCAACTCGCCGTTGTAGAGATAGCCCAGGAGCTGGTGGGAGCCACAGATGGCGAGCACGGGCACGTCCGTGACATCCAGAGCCATGCCGCAGACGGCCTCCAGCGAGGCGGGCGTGTACTGCTCGAACGACCGCGCGAAGCCGCTCAGCACGATGGCAGAGGGCTCCAGGCGCCGCACCAGGTCGGTGTCGGCCTGCAGGAACGAAACCGTGAGGCATGGCCTTCCGGCGCACTCCTCGAAGCGTGCGGCGTGGCGCGCGTACGTCTGCGCCCAGGAGCCCCACTCGTCGGGCTGCGCGAAGCCGACGTAGAGCAGCGGCCGCGGCCCCATCAGCGGACCCTCCCCAGCTTCAGGCGGAAGAAGCCCACGGTCGTCATGCGCAGGAGCTCGACGCCGTTGCGGAACCGGCTGATGTTGGTGGAGCCGTAGACGCGCTGGCGGTAGCGGATCGGCACGTCGACGATGCCCAGCCCCAGCGTCGCGGCCGGGAAGATGAGCTCGAAGTCGCCGAAGGGGTCGAAGTCGCCGAAGTCGCCGCGCCAGGCCGTGAAGCGGGCGTAGTCGTCGCGCGAGACGAGCTTGGTGCCGCAGAGCGAGTCGCCGATGGTAGCTCCGAGGACGTTGCTGAGAGCCCGGGCGAAGAAGAGGTTGCCCAGATGGTTCAGGAACCGCATGGCCTCGCCCTCCATGGGGTAGACCAGGCGGGAGCCGTTGATGAAGTCGGCCAGGCCGGCGCGGTAGGCCTCGTAGAACCTCGGGAGCAGCTCCGGCGGCATCGTCAGGTCCGCGTCGAGGATCGTCAGCAGGTCGCAGGTCGCCTTGGAGAAGCCCAGCCGCACGGCGTCGTTCTTCCCCTTGCCCGTCTGCTTGTAGGCGGCGAGCCTGAGGCGGTCGGCATAGAGCGGCAGGACCCGCTGGATCTCCTCCCACGTGCCGTCGGACGAGCCGCCCTCGACGAAGATCACCTCGATGGCGGCGCCGCCCAGGTCGGGCATCCGCTGCAGGGCTCCTTCGATGTTGCCGCGCTCGTTGCGTGCTGGAATGACCACCGTCAGCGAGGGCCGCTCGGCCTCCGGCTTCACCGGGCGCAGCACCAGCACCGTGACGAGGCTGAGCCAGCGGAACAGGGGCGCCGCGGGCATGAGCGTGTTCACCTGGTCGCCCAGCCCCAACAGGCGGAAGGGGACGTAGACAGCAGGCCTGATGCGCACTACCTCGAAACCGGAGATGCGCGCGATATTGCGCAGGTCGGTGCGCGTAACGAAAGTGCTCGGCATCTCGCCGCGCCGAATGCCCAGGGCGTTGGCCAGGCGGTAGAGCCAGCGGAGGTAGGGGTTGAACGCGACCAACGCGAGGCGCGACGTCCGGCCCATCCGGGCGTGGAGCTCCAGCAGGTCGCGCTGGATATCGAAGTCGTGGTTCAGGTTGCCGTTCATCAGCACCAGCGTCGGGCCCGGCTGATCGAGCGGCAACGCATCGGCCGACGCGTCATCCACGCGGCACTTGTCCGCGCAATCGACGAGACCCAGCAGCAAGCCGCTGTCGTCCGGACGCGGCCGCCACTGCACCACGCGGGCGAAATAGCGGCTAAACGCAGCCAACTCGGCGGCGATCACCTGATTCACGTAAACCCGCCAGCCGCGCGTCGGCCCGCTCGGGGCCACTCGATCTGCGCTGCCGGCGCTGGTTGATGGCATCCGTCTCTCTCCTGCCGTCGGGATGCCACACGGTACCCCAACGGCCCGGTCAGGACCTCGCACGGCCAACTTTCGCCCCGACTCCGGCGCGGACCGCGCGAACACCCTCCATGATACGCTAAAATGTGAAGGGATTCAACGGCCAATCGCAAGAGAACGAAAGCAGACGGCGAGGTCGCACGATGACACACGCACCCATGACGCACCAGAATGCCATGTTCGCCGAAGAGCGGCATCGCGCCATCCTTGAAAGGCTACGCGACTCCGGCAAGGCGACAGTGGAGGAGCTAGCCTCGGCCTTCCAGGTCTCGGCGCCGACGATTCGTTCCGACCTGGCACGCCTGGAGCAGCAGGGCCTCCTGCGCCGAACCCACGGAGGCGCACTCAGCGTCGACGGAACGCTGTTTGAGCCGCCGTACGACCACAGGGAAGTGCTGCTCCACCGCGAGAAGCGCGCCATCGCACGCATGGCGGCCGACGCGGTGAAGGATGACGAGACCGTCCTGCTCGACGCCGGTACGACGACCTGCGAGATCGCGCGCATCCTGAAGGACCGGCGGCGGCTCACCGTGGTCACAAACTCGCTGGCCAACGCGGCCATCCTGATGGAGAACCCGGGCATCGAGGTGATCCTCGTCGGCGGCACCATGCAGGCGCAGAGGCGAGCGACGCTGGGCCCCCTGGCGGTTCGGTTCCTGACGTCGATCCATGTGGACCGGGCGTTCCTGGCCTTTAACGGTGTGCACCCGGACGCCGGCTTCACCGTCGTCGACTTCGACGCCGCCGAGGTGAAGCGGCAGATGATGGCCCGTGCGGCCGAGGTGGTTGTGGTGGCGGATAGCGGCAAGATCGGGCGGTCGGCATTCGCCGTGGTAGCTCCGGTCAGCGCCGCGCACCTGCTCATGACGGACGACGGGGCGCCGGCGCATGTGCTGGCCCGCATCGCCGAGCAGGGGTTGCCGTACCGCGTCGCCAAGGCGGCATAGCCCCGCGGCCCTCCAGCCGGAGAGGCGACAACGGCCCGCTCCAGAGCCGGGAGTACCCAGCTCGGAGCGGGCCGCTGCATGCTTGCGGTCGGCTGTCGGCGCGCCGCTACTTGGCCTCGGCGCCAGGTGCCGCCGGAGGTGGCGCCGCCAGGGACACGGGCGCATTCGCTTCAGGCTTGCCCGCGTTCTTCGATGGCGGCGGCGCCTTGTCGTCCTCGGCTGCCTTGTTACCGGCACATCCGGCTAGCGACAGCGATACCAACGCCGTTAGCGCAGCGAGGCAGCACCGTACGCCGTACCGGCCGATCACTAGTCGAGGTCCCAGATGTACTGCGAGCGGTCGATGATGTTGACGCTGCGCAGTGTCTTGGTGGAGGTCCAGTTGGTGCCGGCCGCCAGGGCGCCCGGCCTCATGAACTTCACATGGCCGTCGCAGAAGCCCACGTTGCCGCCGTCGGAATGCCGGGCCAGGAAGAAGCCCGTATTGGTGATACCGTTGAGGCCGTACCACAGGTTCGCGTTGACACCCCAGTCACCGTAGGTGCAGGCGCCGTCGGTGGATGTCATCGCGCCGGGGGCGTAGGCGATGGCGGAGCCGATGTTGGCATCGGTGCCGCTGCTCTGGCCGGTCTCGGTCAGGAGGACCGTCTCGCCGACCTTGGCGATGCCGGCGATGGCCATGGGCGGGCCGAACATGTTGCCGTCGCTGCGTAGCGGACCGAAGTCGGTGCAGCCCGGAGTCGTGCCCTTGTTCATGTAGGTGGCGTTGAGGCCGTACTGGACCGAGTACTTCCAGTAGGTGCCGTTCTCACGCGCGGGATCGCCCTGCCAGGCGGCGGGAAGCTTGGGGCCGCCGGACGGGCAGAACATCATGTCCCAGTTCTTGATGTACGGCTGGACACGATCAGTCCAGAGGCTACTGACCCTGGGGTCGTTCCAACTGATCGCCAGGGGCATGGTCTCGTCGTAGTCCTGCAGGTACATGTGTACGGCTGTCGCAATCTGCTTGCTGTTCGAAAGGCACGCCGTCTGCCTCGCCTTCTCCCGGGCCTGAGCAAAGACCGGGAACAGAATCGCAGCGAGGATCGCGATAATCGCAATCACGACCAGCAGTTCGATCAAGGTAAAGCCGGATCGCCTGTTCCGCTCCATTATAGAGCTCCTCCCTCCCAGAGTGTTGGCGCCCGGCGGCGCGGTTCGCCGCCGAGGGCGTCTGCACGTTCAGCGCTTAACCGCCACGAGTCTGAAGCCTTGTGCGCCGCGCACCCCGGAGCGCTCCTCCGAGGCCACGCCTACGCACGGCCTGGTCAGCATGCGGCGCACCGAACTCCCACTCCGCGGTTGCCCGGATGGGCACAACTCAGGACTGATTCTTCGGGACGACCGCCGGCGGCCAACGCCCACAGCACGGAACGCAAGGGCCGCTACGAGCCGACATATACTAGGTTACAGCACCTGCTTCGGTCTGTCAAGAGCTTTGGGCGTGACCTTTGCCCTGCGGACGCAAGTTGAGGGCGAAGTCCGCCTCGCGAACGACGCCCTCACCGCCCGATCGGGCCCTGATCTAGAACCCAAACCCTACCGACATGGCCCAGCCGTTGAGTTCGCCGTGGCTCTGCGTGACGCCGAGGTAGCGAAGGTCAACGTTGATCGGGTTCACGCCGGGCTTGAGGCTGTAACCCACAAGAAGGTTGTACGCCAGGCTCGAAAGGCCGCGGCTCGTGTCATGGCCGTAGCTGACGCCGAGGCCGGCGCCGTAGCGGAGGCCCTGCGAGGCGCCGCGGGCGTTCAGGCAGATCGGAATGTTGTAGATGGTGCTGCTGCCGCCCGCACCGTAGTAGTCGATGCTGAGGGTGCCCTTCCAGCGGTCGGCCTCATAGAAGGTCCGCTCGCCGCCCAGGGAGAACCAGACATCACGCCCAGCCTCGCGCGCGGACTCGCGCTCGGGCAGGAAGAACCCTACGCGGAGTTCCCAGTTCTTGGTGAGCTCGGAGTCATCCAACGTCTGGGCCTGGGCCGCACCACCGACGCCCAGCACGAGCGCCAGACCAACCAGCCATCCAAACCTTCTCACGTTTCGCCCTCCTGAGTTCGGCCCGGCGCCGGCGCACTATCCGTTGTTGCGTGCGCGGCGCACGGTCCAGATCGATTCTCGGTCTCGCATGTTCCGAGCCAGCATATTGTACTTGATGTCAAGCCGAAGCATCGTCGCCATCGGCCGCAGCGGGGCCTGATGACCTCTCCATCTTCGTAGGAGCCTCAATGCCCAGAAGCGCCAGCAGGTTACGCACTACGGTGGCGGTCGACTGGAACAACGCCAGGCGCGCCCCGCGCAACTCGTCCGAGACGCCCACCTTGAGCGCCGGGCACTCCTCGTAGAACTGGTGCAGGGCCTGCCCGATTTCGCGCACGAAGCCCGCCAGCCGGTGTGGAGCCAACAGGTCGGCGGCCATTCGGACCTCGCCCGGGTAGTCGGCGAGCTTCCGTAGCAGGTCCAGCTCCTTCTCGTGCGTCAGGAGCGACCGTGCAGCCTCAGACGCCAGAGGCGCCGCGACGCCCTCGTCCTCTGCGCGCTGCAGCACGCTGCAGCAGCGTGCGTGGGCATACTGGGCGTAGAAGACGGGGTTCTCCGAGCTCTGCCGCTTGGCCAGCTCCAGATCGAATGCCGCCGTGGTTTCGTAGGAGTTCATCAGGAAGTAGAAGCGCCCCGCGGCGCGGCCCACCTCGTTCACCAGGTCGACCAGCGGGATGATGTCCCCTGCCCTCTTGGACCCACGCACGGGCTCCCCGTCGCGCATGAGCATCACCATCTGCGTCAGGAGCACCTCGCACTGCTCCGCGGGACACCCCAGCGCGGCAATGCCGGCCTTGAGGCGCGACACGTAGCCGTGGTGGTCGGCGCCCCAGATGTTGATCAGCCGGTTGAAGCCCCTGTCAAACTTGTCGCGATGGTACGCGGCGTCGGCGGCGACGTAGGTCTCCTTCTCGTTCGAGCGCACCAGGACCCTGTCCTGGTCGTCGCCCGAGAGGACCGTCGTCTTCAGCCAGAGCGCGCCGTCCTTCTCGTAGGCGTAGCCCCGGGCCTTCATGTCGGTGATCGCCTTCCGCACCGCGCCGGTGTCGTAGAGCGAGCTCTCGAAGAACCAGCGATCGAACTCCACGCCAAAGGCCGCCAGGGCCGATCGCTGCTGGTTGATCATCTGCTCGGTGGCTAGGCGGCGGAACTCCAGGCTCCGCTCGCCCACGGCAAGCCCGGACAGCGAGTCGCCGACCTGCGAGACGATCTCGCGGGCCATCTCAATGACATAATCGCCCTGGTAGCCGTTCTCGGGCATCTCGACCGGCCGGCCCAGCTCCTGCAGGTAGCGGCAGGCCAGCGACTCGCCGAGCAGCTCCATCTGCGTGGAATTGAGCGCGTCGTTCACGTAGAACTCGGTGCTCACCTCGGCTCCGCAGGCCTGGAGCAGGCGGCGCAGCGTATCTCCCAGGGCGGCCGCGCGGCCGTTCACCACGCTGATCGGACCCGTTGGGTTGGCGCTGACGAACTCGATGAGAGCCTTGTCGCCGGCGTGGGCCCGATTGGAGCCGTACGCCTCGTCCTTGGTCTCAATCTCCACCATCACGTCGTGGAGCCAGTCGGGGCGGAGGTGGAAGTTGAGGAAGCCGGGACCGGCGATCTCGGCGCGCTCCACAAGGCCCGAGGGAGCGGGAATCCACTTCAGGATCCGCGCGGCGACATCCGGAGCGGGTAGGCCCGTGCTCCGGGCCAGCAGCATCGGCAGGTTGCAGGCGTAGTCGCCGAACTGCTTGCGGCGCGGCGGCTCCAGAACCACTGCGGGCAGCGGGCCGTCTAACTGCAACTCACCGGCCTGGCACGCAGCCAGCACGGCTTCGCGGATAAGGGTCGTCAGCCTATCGGTTACCACGTGGTCACTCCAGCGTCGGCTCGGTTCGAGCTTAGTCATTCCGGCGCGTAAGCGCAGGACGAAAGAAAGAGCCTACCACCGAATACGCCGGAACTCGGCACATGCCGCGCCGATAGGGCTCCTGTGCACTACTGCACGAGCGCTCGAACCGCATAGAACACGGCCTCCACTGCCGCAACACCTGTGATGACGCCCGCCATGGTCTGGGGAGCGCCCATACACCAGAGGCGCCGTAGCCGGGACGGCGGCGCGGCCGGCGCGAGGTAGCTCGAGCGCATCAGGTCGTTGGCAGCATCGATGGCGGCGCGCAGCTGGCGGTCGTTCGGCTCGCGGGTGGTGAACCAGCGCTGCAGCAGCGGACCCAGCCGCCGGTAGAGCAGCCATGCCAGCCCGCCGCCGATGAGGGCGCTGTCGGCCTCGGCCAAACCGGCAGGCCTGACAGCCGAGAGCGCCTGCGTCGCCGCCACGAAGATGCCGAGCGCCGCGATAAGGTTCGTGCCGCAGCGGGCGTGGACGCGCGACATCCGGCGAACGACGCCAATCTCCAGCGGCTCGCCCTGGTCCATGGCGTTGATCACCTTGTGCTCGGCTCCGTGGTAGCCGGCCAGCGGAAGTGCCCGGAGCATGAACAGGAAGACGGGCGCCACCGCGGCCTGCACCAGTAGCCACTGGACCTCGGAGGCCGTCGGGGCTTCGGCCGAGAGCCAGAGAGAGAACCACGTCCCATTTCCGGTGCGCTCGGCTACCCAGGCGCCCAGGCCCACGATGCCGTGGGAGAGGCCCAGCGCCGCGCCCAGGAGCGCGCCGGTGGCGTAGATCGCCCAATTGCTCGACCCGCCGCGCGCCGAGCCCGTGGTGAGGTAGACGCCGCGCGGAGTGGCCATGCCTCCGGCGCCTGCGGGCCGGTGGGCCAGGTCGGCCGGAGCCAGTTGGTCCGGGAGGTACGCAATGCCGACGTAGCGGCCCGAGGCGTCGACGACGATCACGGACGACGTGGCGGCGGTCCCTGCCAGGACGGCCTCCGCGTCGCCGGGGCCGCCCGTGACGCGCGCCGTCCGGTCGCCGATCTCCATCAGGCCGAACGCCGGGCCGTTCAGGTCGAGGTTCCTCCCCGATGCCGCGGCCGCCAGGGCCGACGAGCTGACGGAGCCGAGGTAGGCGCCGCGTTCGTTGACGACCGCCACCGAGGCGGCGCCGGCGGCGCGCAGCAGGTCTACCGCACGGCGCAGGCTGCTGTTGGGCGAGAGCGGCGGCACGGGTCGGATCAGCGGTTGGGCGCCCGTGGCGCCGTGTGGCTCTTGGGTCGGAGTAGGTTCCATAGGGGTTCAGGTCCGGTTGTGCTATACTGACGCGCCGGTTCACGCCGGCAGGATGCAGTGTGTGTTCATCGCGCAGGAGGCGCTGTCTCAATGCAGCAGTGTGCAGTATGCGGCAAAGGCCCTCAGTTTGGCCAGAACATTCGTCACGTCCACTCCGGGGCGTGGGCGCTGAAGGCGCAGCGGACCAAGCGCCGCTGGCTTCCCAACCTTCAGACGGCTCGTATCAGCCTCGGCGGCACCACGCGCAAGGTTCGCGTGTGCGTCCGTTGCCTCAAGGCCGGCAAGGTGGCGCGGGCCGTTTAGACGGCTCCGCCACCTTCTCCGCCTCGTCTCCGCCCTACCCCTCCGCCTGGCCGGCCAGTGGCAGGTGGTTTCTGCCCGCCCTGGAGCGAACTCCGGCACCATCTGGTGCGGTTTGACGCCGCTCGCTCCGTATGATACACTGGCAAGGCGCGGAGTTCAAACCGCGCAGCGCCTTCCCGCAGGCAAAATCACCCAGCGAGTGCTGCACCTATGCCGACCCGGCTGAACACCCTGACGGCCCTTCTGGCTCTGGCGGCCTGCTCCGCATCGGCGCAGCGGCCCCAGACCACGGGCGCCTACACCGACCGTACGGGCGCCAAGCAACCCTGGACCATCGCGGGCAACAACATGCTCGTCTGGAACGGCAAGCCCTGGACGCCCGTGGGCGGCATCTTCTGCCCCGCCGGCCTGGCCGACAAAGCAGATGAGGCCGCCTGGCAGCGTGACGTCGCGGACCTGGCCCTGCTCAAGGGCAAGGGGCTCCTCGACCTGCTGATTGAGCCCGGCCGCCCCATCCCGGACGTGAGTCCCGTCGCGCTGCAGCGGCTGGTGGACCAGCTGGACGCTGACGGCTTCCGCTACGGCCTCGGGTTCGGCGGCG
Organism: uncultured Chthonomonas sp.; assembly: GCA_903885605.1. Classification (GTDB taxonomy): domain Bacteria; phylum Armatimonadota; class Chthonomonadetes; order Chthonomonadales; family CAJBBX01; genus CAJBBX01. The sequence continues at coordinate 59,775 of CAISJD010000082.1, forward strand.
GCGTGGCGCAATCGGTATCGGGTTATGTTGTTCGGCCCGCAGCCTATCGCATCCCCGGCGTGCGCGAAGGCGCCGACACCTCGTGGGACGCCCGCGACGCCGACGTGGCGCGCTATGTCCTCGTCGACGAACGCGACGGCACGCAGATCGTGCAGGACGGCCTCCTGCGCGCCCGGGACGGCTCCTTCACGGTGATCGCCGGGCCCAGGGCGGGCGAGGGCGCCGTGGCGATCCTCTACCCCCACAAGACGCTCAACTCAAGCCGTGAGGGCGCACTGCCCGATGTCTGGTCTCGCTACGATGCCTACCGGGACCGCCTGATCCAGACGCTGTCGGCCGTTAAGTTCGGACCGGGCCTTCGCTTCTTCATGGATCCGCTCGCGCAGCGCGTCTCCGTGGCCGGCGAGGCCGACTATCTCTTCCCGGACTCGCGGGCATTTCGCACCGAGTGGGAGGCCTATCTGGGCCGAAGGTACTCCACGGTTGAGGAGCTCCTGACCGGTTGGTCCCTCGTTGACCGTGACCTGGCCTCGGTGCGCGAGGCAGCGTCGCTCTGCCCCATGTGGGCCGACCAGAAGGGCATCCCCTTCCTGATGGATGTCGGCACGGGGCGCCGCTACCAGGTGAACCCGGTAGAGAGCAAGTTCTGGTCCGACCTGCGCGAATGCCGCAATGACTCGCTTGTCTACTATATGAACGGCATCGCCGACCTGCTGAAGCGCGAGATCGCCAACGTTCCCGTCATCCACACGCACACATCGCAGCACCGGGTCTTCTCGACGCCGGCCCGGGCCGGCGGGTTTGACGGGCTCGGCATCGCCGCCTATGGCCGAGGTTCGGCGCTGGCCACAGCGGGAGCCGACGCCGCCTACGGACAAGCCACCGAAGCCTCGCACACCCTGTGGGTGCTGGTCAGCGAGACCATGGAGGTGACCACCTCCCCCAAGGCCCAACCCGGCTACGGCTCGCAGGACACGATGCAGTACGACCTCGACTGGTTCCGCAGCCTCGGAGCGCGCGGCATCTTCGTCAACGCATTCCGCGCTCCCGCAGGGGAGAGGTGGCGCAACTACTCGTTACTCGACGTGCCGGACCAGTTGGACTGGCTCAAGGCCTTCGCCGATCGGATGAACCGGCAGGCGACCGATGCCGCCTCGGCCCCGAAGATGCTCCCCTACCCGGCGTCCGCGGCCGGCATGGTGAAGTCGGGGCCCATCGGCAGCAAGGGCGTCTGGTGGGTGCCATCGCTGGCCAAGGGGCAGGTGGTGGACTACGGCGCCGCATATGCGGGGTACACAATCTCTCTGCCTGAGGGCGACACGCTCGTCCTCTGGTCGCAACGCGGCGACCGCGAGACCCGCCTCTCCGTTGCGGACCCCCGCAAGCTGTCGGCCACCACGCCCGAGGGCGTTCCGGTCGCCATGAAGCTGGACGTCAAGGGCCGTATGGCCAAGCTGGTCATCACAGAACAACCGACTATCATCCGCACAGGCGGCCAGGACCTGCTGCCGGTCGAGGCCGCCGAGGATGCGCTGAAGCAGCTGCGGCAGCTCGTCGACCAGGCCGCGGCGCAGCGACTGCCCGTCCAGGAAATCCGCTACCAGCTCCAGCGCGCCGAGACCAAGGTGAAGGTGCGCGACCTGACGTTCGGCCTGGCCATTGCCCAGCAGGCCATCGCCTCCGTGGTCGACCTCCTGCAGCCCTTCACCTGGCGCGAGGCCGAAACGGCCGACTCCTCCACGTTCGGCGACTCGGCCCGCGACGAGGGCGCCTCCGGCAAGGCCTTCCTCACGCTCGACACCGACACGCGCCCGGCCTCCGAAGGCTACACCGTGCAGTACCGGGTCACCGTTCCCGCTGACGGCAGCTACACGCTCTGGGTCGCCGCATCGCCGCAGACGCCCAACGCCAGCCGCTTTGCCTGGACGATCGACACGCGTGTCTCCGGGTCCAGCGCCGACGGGTCGGCCGTCGGCTCGTCCTACCTTGGAGACCGCTTCGTCTGGCAGAACCTTGGGAAGGCACAGCTGGCGCGGGGGCCGCATACCATCTCGCTTCGGGTCACAGACCGGGCAGCCGCAACCAACCGCTACTTCCTGGCCATGGACGCGGTCCTCCTCACGCGCCACGCATTCACGCCAAGGGGCACGACCAAGCCCAGCCCAGACGGCCTCTAGGGCGACGCCACCATGCCGGATCTGAACACACCATGAGCCGCGCCGCCCTCTGGGCCGGTGCGGCTCTGTCTATGGTCGCTGCCGGCGCCGGCGCCGCGATGGACAGCGTCGACCTCACGTCGCGGATGTCGCGGATGTCGCATCGGGTGACCTACACCGCCGCCGTCGCCACCCGACGCACCGTGGCGATCGGCGCGACGACGCAGGAGGCCTCCGGCCTGACGCTGGAAGAGGGCGGCTCGGTGCGGGCCAGGCTGCGTCTCCAGAGGGGCGACGGCGCGGGTTGCATCATCGTGACGTTGGCCACACCGCCCGAGCGCTACGGGAAGCTGCAGCGCTGGTCTGTCTCCGTTGCGGGCGGTCCGGCGGTGGTAGTCAGTGACCGCGATCCCGGCGCGGGATCGCGGCGCAGCGCCTTTCTGGACCTCCCTGCCGGCGCTCGCGAGGTTACGGTCGAGGTGCGCCGCCTGCCCGGAAGCGAGTGCCCGATCACGGTGCAGAGCATCGTCTCGGCTCCTCTGCACGCCCACCTGACCCAGGCCCCGGCCCCCATGGCGGTCAGCTTCCTGACGCAGCAGGGCTCGGGGTACTCGACCAGCGCAGCGGAAATACGCGCAGCTCTGGACCGCGTGCCGGTGAGCCCGTTCCTCCAGGCCCAGGCGGCGGTCCTGTACAACTTCTGCATCCGTGACGCCGCCCAGAACCGCGCCGAGATCGCACGCCTGGCTCGTCTCGCCGAGCAGGCCAACGTGCCGCTACGCATCGCATTCCAGATGCACTGGGCGGGCGCGCCCATCGGCGTTCCAGACGGCGCCGGCGGCACATTCATGGATATGCCGTACCAGCAGGTCACCTATGACCCCGCCAACAAGCTCGCCGCGCCGGGTCTGCAGGCCCTGCTGGGCGACCTCTACCGGCCCGCGTTCGGCCTCAGCGTCCCAAACCGATGGTCCAACACGCCCTGGCTCACCATGAACCACCCGCGCCTGAACCAGCTACGCCGGGCTCGCCTGACGGACGCCGTCCGGGCGTGGCGCGACGAACGCCTCAGGCTTGCCCGCTCGGGCCGGGCTCGACTGCTGCCCGGGGAGCTCTCCACCGGTGAGGAGACCGTCTACTGGGCGGCGGGTGTGGACGACAGCGCCTACACGGCTGCCAACGGCGGGGCCGCACGGACCCAGCTGGCCGCCGACTTCAACCCCTTCACCGCCGCCGACGCCTTCCGCGACGGCGTGACGCTGGACCCGCGAGACGGCCTGAGCAAGCCCGAGAAGCACTGGCTCCACGGCAACCTGGCGCGCTGGCAGCAGACGATCGTGGACTGGATGACCGGGGCCCTCGGCTCCGAGCCCATGCGGGCCGCTGATGATGAGACCACCTACGCCGGCGACCTGGTGCGCCTGAACCTCTACACCGAGCCCTATGCGATGCCGCTCTACCCGCTCAAGGGAGTGACCCGGTACCAGCCCGGCCTGGAACTGGGCTACGTCGAGGGCGGCCGGAGCGGCGGCGAGTACTGGAGCGGCGCCCAGATGATGCCGTGGCTCCTCAAGTCCCGTGAAACGGGCCGGACGGCCCTGCCCAACCTGGAGTGCACCGGCGCCGGCGACGATCAGGTCGCCGCCTGCCTGGCCGCCGCTTACGGTACCGGCGCCCGGTTCAGCACCCTCTACAACTGGCACCACCGGCCGGGCATCACCGACGTGATGAAGCGGCTCACGCGATGGATCGAGACGCCGCACGGGCAGTCGTTCGGTCCGGCAACGACCGTCGCTCCCGCGGGCGCCCGTGAGCGGTCCTACGCCGCCGCAGCCGACGCCTACGCCATCAACAGCATCCGGTTCTGGCTGGTTCCGGGCGCTGAGCCGCCCACAGGCCTGGCTGTCACCGTGACCGACCCCTCCACCGGCGCATCGGTCACAGTCCCTGCCGTTGTGGCTCCGGCCGGGACCGGGCCGCGACGATGCGATGCCGCGTTGCCGCTGCCGTTCCACCAGGAGCCGGGCAAGGTCTACCGGGTGCGCATCGGTCGGCCCGGCGTCCAGGATGCGAGCGTGGCGGCGGCCGACGACGGCCTGCCCGCGCTGGCCGTCGCCATGGACCTGCAGGCCGAGCGGCGCAGGAGCCTGACGCTCCAGGACATACGCGACGCAGCCAACGCCATCGCCACAGCGAAGCAGCGGCTGGCTCCCTATCGCCAGCCGCCCTATCCGGAGGCCCAGCTCAGGGCGGCGCAACGCGCCTACGACGAGGGCGATGTGCAGGGCGCCTACACGGCGGCCGTGCGGGCGATCCAGTCGGCAGTGCCGGCCGCCTACGCGGTTGCGGCGCCGGGCTCCACGCTCCGCCCCTACCGTTTGAGGCTGGAGTGCCCGTCGGGACCGGTGGAGGTCATTATCAACGAAGCCTCGCCGCGCCGGACATCGGTCCAGGCCACGAGCGTGAGCGGCGGACCGGTGACGCTGGTCCGCGGCCGGTCACGGGTGAAGGCCCTGCTGACGCCGGGGGTATCGGCGCAACTGACCATCATCCACTGATCGCAGGAGGAGATGCCCATGGATCGGCACGCGACCGGCCCGCTGGACCCCGCCAGAATCAGGGCCGCCGACGACCATATCAGGCGCGGCCACGAGGACGGGGCCTACGGCGCTGCGGTACTGCTGGTGGCCGTCCGGGGGCAGGTCGCCCACCGGTGCGTCATGGGCGAGCTGCATCCGGGCGGCCCCGCTTGCCGAATCGACAGCCTCTTCGACCTGGCCAGCCTCACGAAGCCCGTCACCGCCATGGCCGTGCTGACGCTGGTCGAAGAGGGCGCCATGCTCCTCACCGATACCGTCTCGCTCCATGTGCCCGAAGCTGAAGGCAAGGCGCTGGGCGCCGTAACGCTCATGCAGCTCGCCACGCACGTCTCCGGGCTTCCCGCGTGGATCCCGCTCTACGAGCGCGGCCACGGCGTCGAGGCGGCCATGGGGGCCATCCTTCGCACGCCGCCGGCGCGGCCCGCCGGCGCCGGATATGAGTACAGCGACCTGAACTACGTGCTGCTGGGCCAGATCGCGGCCGGGGTCGCAGGCATGCCCCTGGATCGCCTGGTCGCCGAGCGGGTGGGCCGGCGGCTGGGCTGGCGCGACACGGGCTACCTGCCCGGCAAGGCCCTGCGTGAGCGCGCCGCCGCCACGGGCAACTGCCCCTGCCGGCCCGGGCTCCTGCTCCACGGCGAGGTCCACGACGCCAACGCGCACTTCATGGGCGGCGTCTCGGGCCACGCGGGCCTCTTCGGGACAGCCGAGGAGCTCGTCGCACTGGGGTGCAGCCTCTTGCCCGGTGCGGCGCATCCGCTGCTCTCGCCGCAGGCCGTGCGGCTGGCGACCACCAGCCGCATCCCCGCCTTGTTGGGCGGCCAGTCGGTAGGCTGGTTCGCGCCGCCGAACCCCATGCTGCCCCGCGGCGACCTGCTGGGCGACGCCGCCTTCGGCCACACCGGCTTCACAGGGACGCTTCTCACCGTTGACCCGGAGGCGCACCTCGTCGTGGCACTACTGACCAATCGCGTGATCGACGCCCGCAACAACGGGGCGATCCTCCGCATTCGCAAGCAGGTGCTCAATGCCGTGGCTTCGGCGCTTACCGGCGACCGTGGCCCTCACCCCAACCTGGAGGCCGAACGATGAGGACACTGGCGCTGGCCGCCCTGCTGACGACGGCCGGCTTCGGCGCCGACGCCGATCTCTTTCGAATGCAGATAATGCCCACCGGCGCGGCTACCGTGGCCGGCCGGACCGCCATCCGGCGGCTCCCGCTCTCGAACACGGCGCCGAACGGGGTCCGCAAGGGCGCCATGCCCGGCGCCCGCTACGCTCAGATCAGGCTGGGTCCCGCCGCCGGCAAGACGACCTTCACGGTCATGCTCCTGGAGCCCGTCGGTAGGCCTGTACGCGTCCATGTCGACGCTGACGCGGACGGCAACCTGACCAACGACGCCCCCGTCGTGGTGCGGGCATCTCGGTTCACCTCGCAGGGCCAGAGCCTCACCCAGTACTCAGGCCGCGCCGAACTGCGGGTGCCCTTCGGACCCAACATCCGCTCCCTTGGCGTGATCCTGTACCGCTTTGCCAAGGGGGATGCCTCCCACGAGGGCTTCCAGGACGCGCTGGGTGTGCAGCCCGACCACGCGGCCGCAGGCGAGGTCCGCCTTGGCGCCGCCTCGTACCGGGCGATGCTGATCGACGACGCCTGCGGCGGCGGCTTCTCCACGGCCAACCCGTCGCTGCGGCTGCTGATCGACGTAAGCCAGGACGGCCGGTTCGACGGCGGGTTCGAGGCCTTCTCCTGCAAGGAGCCCTTCAACATCGGCGGCACGACCTATGAGGTCAAGGCCGTCAGCCCCGACGGCTCCACGCTGGAGATCGCCCGGAGTGAGCGCATCGTCGAGGAGACCGTGAACCCGTTCGCACCTCGCGTCGGGCGAAAGGCGCTCCCCTTCGACCTGGAGACGATGGACAAGAAGCTGGTGCGCATGCCGGGCGACTACGCATCGCGCGTGGTCCTGGTGGAAATCTGGAGCCTGGATATGCCGGAGGCGAAGGCATGGTGCGCCGCGACGGCGGCCGTCTGGAGCAAGCACCAGGCCGACGGCCTGGCCGTACTGGGCGTGAACGTGGACGGCATGGGCAAGGCCGAGGCGATCCGCGCCTTCTGCAAGGAGCAGGGCATGGAGTGGCCGCAAATCTACGACGGCCAGGGCGCCGACGCCGAGGCCGCACAGCTCATGGGCGCACCCAAGCCGCCCTTCCGGGTGCTGATCGACGGCCCCACATCAACCATCGTGGCCGTCGGTAAGGAGCTCAACGACCAGAGGCTCGAGGCGGCAGTCGCCAGGGCCCTGAAGGCGCTCAAGGAGGCCCCCCGCGCTGCGGCGCCATAGGGCGTAGCCTCTACCTCAGATCGCGCACGCCGGCGGGGGATATGCAGGCCGTCCCCTTGCCGAGCCATTTGCGCCCGATGCGCCGGACCTCGGCCTCGCTGTTCGCCGCTCCGAGCAGCACCGCGAAGACGCGCCGCTCGGTCCATCGGTTCAGCTCCATATCCTGGCAGGTCTCCGGGTAGTCCCGGCCGAACGACCTGATCCGCTTGCCGGGCGGAACGAAGAACTGGCCGATGGAGCCGAAGCTGTACGAGTAGGGCGATCCGGGCTTCCAGTACGACGTCTGCGAATTGAGCCAGCCGATGGGCCAGTGGTCCCAGATGCCCTGCCCCCACTCGCAGCCCCCTTCGGCGCCCTTCGTGCAGTGGTCGATCAGCTGGTTCCGGTCCGCCGCGAAGCCGCTCTTCGGCCCGAGGATGGCGAAGAGGAGCCTCTCCTTGAAGGGCAGAATCAGCGCACATCCCCTTGAGCGAGAGATCGCCGCCAGCGTGGCATCGTCGCCGTTGCGCCGCACACCGCCCTTGTCATCCCAGAAGAGGTCGTAGCGCCGCGAGCTGTAGAGGTCGAGGACGGTGTGCGTTCGGCAATCCCCCTGCTTGCGGTCCCGTGGGAAGAGGTCGGCGACCGTCGAGCCCACCGGCGCCACGCCGAACAGCTCCACCGGCTGCGTGCTGTACCCGACGATCTCATCGGGCATCAGGCTCTCGTACGACATGCGGCGCAGGATCAGCCCGTTAGGGTACGCGAAGTAGTCCTCAGTGCCGCGCAGCCGGGGCCTCGTGTCGTCCTTCATGTTCACGCAATGGTAGGTCCAGCGCACCCAGACGCGCCGCCCGCCTGCTTCGACGATGTCCACATAGCTGTTCCGCTCGTTGCGTCCCGGATCGTTGAACAGCTCCGCATCGCCGAGGTTGCCCTCAAAGAACTGGTTGCACAGGGCCGCGCCGCTGGGTAGCTCCAGGAGCGGGCAGTAGCTCGCCTCGTGGCTGAAGATAAAGCGCTCGGGTCGGTCCTTCCATAGCACCGCCACGGCCCGGCGCGCATTCATGTCCGCGTGCGGCGGGCTCGGCGCCATCGGACCCTCATAGAGACCCGGAGCGTAGTCGGTCACCTCGACGGCTGTCACTGCCGATCTGAGGCGCGCCGCCGCCTCGGCCAGGGGCACCGGCGCCGGCTTGCGGAACGCGGCATCCGGCGCGTTCTGCGCGGCCGACGCGAAGCCGAGAGCCGCCGCGCCCGCCAAGACCAGTAGAAGCGGCAACCTGTCCATGTCCCCTCCTCGGCGCCGGGCGCCCGCCGATCGAGCGAATGGGCGCCGGCACCGACTGATCATACACCATCCTGACGGACACGAGACCCACGCCGACACGGCACGGGCGGGGTCGCCGCCGATGGTGGTAGCCTATCCGAGGCCATCAGCTAGCGGAGGGTTCGGCCGATCAAGCCTGAGCCGGCCACGAGCCTCCTGGCCACGCTGGACGACTACGGGATGCACAACGCCCGATGACGCGATGAGGCTGCAGCGGGGACGATGGGCGGCGAGCCGGTAGGTTCGTAGGAATGCAGGCGCAAGGGGTATCCGGCGACGCCGACACCGGGGTATGACGTTCAGCACTATTGGCCTGCCCGAGGGCGCGAGCCTGGGGCGGGCCGCCGCGCCGCAACAACCCATCACGACATGGCGGCTCCCGGTTGACGGGGGCGCCGAGGACATGCCACCCATGCCGACCGTGCAACCGCCTTACTTTGGCGCCGCCTACTACCCCGAAGACTGGCATCTCGAGCAGATCGACCGCGACATCGCGCTGATGCTCGAAGCGCGTATGAACTGCATGCGGATCGGCGAGTTCGCCTGGAGTTCCATGGAGCCGACCGAGAACGAGTACCGGTTCGACTGGCTCCATACCGTGGTCGAAAAGCTGGGCGCCGCGGGCATCGCCGTCATCATGGGCACGCCCACGGCCACGCCGCCGGCCTGGCTGACGGAGCGGTACCCCGAGGTCCTCGCCGTCAGCGACAGCGGCAAGCCCATGCAGCACGGCGCCCGCCGCCACGTCTGCCCCACCAGCCCGGTCTACCGCGACCTCTGCGAGCGGATCGTCGACAGGATGGCGCGGGAGTTCGGACGAGATGACCGCATCGTGGGCTGGCAGATCGACAACGAGGTCTATCCCATCGGCTTCCGCCCCACGCGCCCCTGCTGCTGCCCCAGCTGCTACCAGCGGTTCCTGCAAGCCCTGGAGGGCAAGTTCGGCTCCATCGAGGCGCTGAACCAGGCCTGGTGCCTGAGCCTCTGGAGCCAGGAGTACCAGTCCTTCAGCCAGATCCCCCTGCCCCGTGCCGATACCTGGCACCACCCCTCGCTGCTGGCGGCCTACTCGCACTTTGCCAGTGACTCCTATGCCGAGTATTGCACGCACCAGGCGCGTGTCCTGCGGCGGCATGTGACGCAGCCCATCGGCACCGACATGATGCCCTTCAGCGGCGTCGACTACACCGACATGCACCGAGAGATGGACATGGTGCAGTTCAACCACTACAACGACATCGACAGCCTCTGGCGCGCGGGCTTCTGGTTCGACTTCATCCGGCCGCTGAAGCCTGCGCCCTTCTGGAACACCGAAACGCAGGCCAACTGGAACGGCAGCGTCTGCATCAACGGCGGCGTGAAGCCCGAGGGATGGTGCCGCGCCAACAGCTGGCTCCCCATCGTCCTGGGCGGCGAGGCGAACCTCTACTGGCTCTGGCGGCAGCACTGGGCCGGGCAGGAGCTGATGCACGGAGCCGTCGTCAGCAGCGCGGGCCGGCCGCTCCCCGCCTTCAACGAGGTGCAGGCCATCGGTGAGGGCCTGAGCCGCAGCGGCGACCTCCTGCGCACGACGCGGCCCACGCCCAGCGGACTGGGGCTCTTCTACTGCCAGTACACGGCGCGAATGCTCCAGCACCAGCCCATCATGCCGGGGCTGGACTACGAGGCCGCGCTGCAGGAGCGCTGGTGGCGCCCCCTGACGGCAGGAGGCCGGCGGCCCGACGTGATCGGCTGCGATGTTGACCTCTCGCCCTACCGGGTCCTAGCGGCGCCGCTGCTGCTGACGCTGGAGCATGAGGGGCTGGCCGACCGGCTGCACGCCTGGGTTCGGGCCGGCGGCACGCTCATCATCGGGCCGCTGGCCGATATCCGCAATCTGGAGGCCGCAAAGTACCGCGACGCCCCCTTCGGCCGCCTGGAGGAGTGGACCGGCGCTCGGGCGGTCCACTGCGTGCCGGGTTCGCCGGGCCCGCAGCCCGTCGTCGGCGCGGACGGCACACCGCTGGCCGCATCGACCTGGTTCGACGGCTTCGATCCCGGCCCCTGCATCGTCCATGCCGGCTATCCGTCCGGCCCCAACGCGGGGCTTGCGGCCATCGTGCAGGCGCACGTCGGTGCGGGGACGATCCTCTGGCTCGGCTGTATGCCCGAGGCCGCCGAACTGCCGCGCGTGCTCGCGTTGGCCGTTCCCGACGGAACGGTGGGCCGCACCGACTGCTCCGCGGGCGTGGTCGCCGCACCGCGCTCGGGACCGGGCGGGCGCGGCATGGCGGCGGTAGAAGTGGACGGCGCGCCGGGCTACCTGACCCTACCCGAGCCGATGACCGACCTTCTCACCGGCCGCTCCCTGTCGGGCAAGGTCGAGTTGGAGCCCTACGGAGTGCTGGTGGCACAGGCCGACCAGCCCTGACGAGGCGGACCAAAGCAACGAGCCGGAGCGTGTGGACGCTCCGGCTCGTGAGCCTTGCTGCGGGACCTACTCGGCCGCCGTTAGTCGACCTTGAGCCCCAGCTTCTTCAGCTCCTCCTCGACGCGCTTGTCCCCGTCTGAGTAACCCACCACGGAGGCGGCAACCTTGCCGTCAGCGCCGATGATGTAGGTCGTGGGGATGCCGCTGACGTTGTAGAGCTTGCCGGCAATCGACTCGGCGCCGCGGCCGGCGGGGTCATACGCGAACTGGTAGGTGTACTTGCTCTGGTTCTCGGGCACCCACTTGGCGTAGGCTTCCTTGCCGTCCCAGACGCAGAGGGCCACGACCACGACGCCCTGCGGCGCCACCTTCTTGAACACCTCTTCCAGATGCGGCATCGACTTCTGGCACGGACCGCACCAGGTCGCCCAGAAGTCGAGGATCACCACCTTGCCGGCATAGTCGGAGAGCTTCAGGGAGCCGCCGCCCCACTTCTCGGAGGTGAAGTCGGGAGCCTTCGTCCCGGCGGCCAGCAGGGGCTTGCGCTCCGGGGCCTTCGGGGCCAGGTCCAGGGCCGGCTTCGTGGTGACATTCAGCGCGAGGCTGGAGCCGTCCGGCGCCACCTGGGCCTCGTAGACCTTGCCGGCAAAGTTGAAGGGCGCGCGGATGTCGAGCGTGCCGGAGCTGAACTTGCCGTCGTCGGCCATGTCGATGCGAAGCCAGACCGGCCGTGTCTTGGCGGCCTCATCCTTGGTGGCGACAGGCTTTGAGAAGACGCCGTCAGAGTCGTTCTCAATCAGGACCGCCTTGTGCGCCTTGCCGTCCACGACGACCGTGCCGGTCCGGGCGCTCTGGCGGTACATGAGCAGGGAGTCGAGGTTGCTGAACCGGTAGAAGGCCAGGCCGTAGTCGGCGCTGCTGGTCTCGCGCTTTGCGCCGCGGGCCGGGTCGCCGTAGGATGCGCGGAGGGTGTACTCGTTGATGCCGTACATAGTGCGGCCGCCGGAGTCCTTCTTGGCGGACCAGGCTCCGGCGCCATCATCGGAGAGGTCGCCGTTGCGGTTCACATCGACGTAGATGCGCCAGTCGCCGCCCTGCGGCTCGTCCACCGCGATGACGTACTCCGCCTTCGGGCCATTCCCCAGCTTGAGGGTGGCGTAGCGCGGGGTGGCGGCGTAGGTGGGCTCCTTCTTGACGGAGGCGGGCGTTTCGGCCTTCAGCTCCACTCGGACCGGCATGTAGCCGACCCGCGCCGTGGTGGCGCCCTTCACATCGATGGTCAGCTTGTCCGGGGCAGCCAGGGCGGAGCCGGCCGCCAGTGCGGCGACGAGGCTCACGCAGACTGTCGTTTTGTGCATTCGATCGCTCCTGGTGTCACGCGCGCCACAGGCCCCAACGGAGCCTGCCGCACTAGTCGTCATAGTCCTTAACGTCCCTGACCCATACGTTGCGGAACCGCACGATGGAGCCGTGGTCCTGCAGCCCGAGGCGGCCCTTCAGGCCGTGCGCCTCGTACGTGGGGAACGTCCGATGCAGGTTGCGGCCCATGAGGGCGGTCTTGTTGTGCACCAGCACGCCGTTGTGCAGCATGGTAACCGTGCCCGGCGTCTCGACCTTGCCGTCCTTGAAGCGCGGGGCGATGAAGATAATGTCGTAGGTCTGCCACTCGCCGGGCTTGCGGCTGGCGTTCACCAGCGGCGGGTACTGGGCATAGAGCGAGGCCGCAGACCCATCGGCGTAGGTGGGGTTGTTGAAGCTGTCAAGCACCTGGACCTCGTAGCGGCCGTCGAAGAAGAAGACACCGCTGTTGCCGCGTCCCTGGTCATCGCCGGTGGGCGGCACGGCGCTGCAGAACTCAAGGTGTAGCTGCACGTCGCCGAACTCGCCCTTGGTCACGATGTCGCCGCCGCTGGGCTTGGGGGCCGCGGGCCGATGGAACTCGCCGTTCTCGACGACCCAGAGCGGATCCTTGCCGTCGCGATGCTGCCACGCCGACAGGTCCTTGCCGTCGAACAGCACCGTGGCGTCCGACGGCGCCGTGCCGGCCTTCTCCTGCGTGCTTGCCACGCCGGGCGTCACGACGACCGGACTGGGCCGCTTGGAGTCGTGGACGCGCCACTTGCCGCCGGGCAGCATGGGCGTATCGTTGTAGCCCTTGCCGGAGCCCGGCCGGCCGGTGGGCTGTTGCGCGCAGGCCGCGCAGGCGAGCGCCGCGCCGGCGAGGGCGAGGAGTAGCGAAGTGCGATGGATCACGGAGGCCTCCCGATGGTGGTTCTGCTGCCGCGCCTGTTCGGCGGCTGGTTCAGGTTACCCGCTAGGCCGCCCTACTCGGCGGCGAAGGCGGCCGGCGCCACCCAACCGGGATCGGCGCAGGTCATCCAGGGCGGGCCAAGGCGGGCGATCTGCTCGAACACCGGACAGGACTGCTCGTGGGCGTAGGGCAGGTAGCCGCTGCTGGTGAGGAACTCGCCCACGATCTCCGGGCCCATAAAGACGAACGTGGCGCGGAAGAGCTTCACCCAGTCGGCGATCAGCCTGGGATGGTTACCCGCCAGCCACGCCGCGAAGCTGCCGTGGTCCTCGCGAATGGCCTGGAGCCGGCGGGCGTTCTCGACGGCGGCGCGTATCTTCGCCCGGTTGCGGATGATCCCCGCGTTGCCCAGCAGGCGCGCGGTCTCCTCGTCGCCGTAAGCGGCCACGCGGTTAATGGAGAAGCCCTCGAACGCGTCGTGGAACGCCTGGGCCTTCTTCAGGACCGTCTCCCACGAGAGGCCGGCCTGGTTCACCTCGAGCATGAGCCGCTCGAACAAGGCGTCGTCGCCGGACAGCGGAAAGCCGTACTGGGTGTCGTGGTAGACACGATGGATGTTGTCGAGCGGCAGTCCCCGGACATACTCGCAGTAGGTCATCGGCGCTTGCCGGCGGGCGTGGCGCCCAGGGCGTAGAGGCTTCGCATGGTGGCGATGTAGACCTTCCCGTCGGCCGCAACCGGCGCGCCGCTGACGGGCCCGTCCAGACGGTCGCTGCAGAGCACGCGGGACGTGCGGCCGGCGGCGAGGATGGCCAGCTCGCCCTTCCTCGTGGCGATGTAGACCTTGCCGTCGGCCACCAGCGTTGAGGACCAGATCTCGCCGTCCATCTGATGCTTCCAGACGGTCTTGCCCGTCGCCAGGTCGAGGCAGTGGACGACGCCCGCCCAGTCGGCCGTGTAGAGCAGGCCGTCGGCAATGGCCGGCGTCGACATGGCGTAGGCGTCCAGCCGTGCGCTCCAGAGCTCGCCGGACTTCGTGATATCGCCCGAGCCGGACGGATCGATGCACTTGACCCAGCTCCAGGGCTTCCCGTGCCACGGATCGCCGCCTGCGGTAACGTAGACCTTACCGTTGTGGACGACCGGCGCCGACAGGATGGTGCTGGGCCCCTCCTTGCGGTTCTCCTGCCATCGGAAGATGTCCGACTTGGGCGCCTCGGGATCGCAGTCGAAGCGCCAGGCCTGCTCCAGGTCGGCCACGCCCTGCTGGGGCTTGCCTGCGGACGCATGGAGCAGGGCTTTGTAGGCGTAGCAGATGCCGTCGCCGCCGCCCAGCACCACCAGCTTCCGGCCGCCCACCGAGACCAGGGCCGGCGGCGACCAGTTGCAGTGGATGGTGTTGGGGCCCAGCCTCTCGGGGTTGCGCGCCACGATGCGCCCGGTGGCCTTCTCCAGCACGACGAGGGCCGGCGCATCGAGCGTGGGCGTCTGCAGATGCCGGTCGTCCACGCCCAGGCTCGTGTTTACATAGAGGTAGGGGCCGTCGATGAGCGGCGAGCCGTGGGACTGGTCATGCGGATGCACCCCTGCCTGGGCCACCAGGTCGGTCGACCAGACCCGCGTGCCGTCCATCCGCAGGCAGACTACTTCGTCGCGGTTGGTGACCACATAGATGCGGTCGCCCTCCACGCTCGGCGGCGCGACCATGCCGGTGCGTGGCCAGTCCAGGTAGGGGCTCTCGCTCCGCTTGGGCGCGGTCACCTGCCACCGGAAGGCGCCGGTCGCCGCTGAGAGGCAGAGCAGCACGCCCCGGTCGCCGGTCACCTTTGGGTCGCGCGGGCGCTCATTGTTGGTCCCGATGTAGACGCGGTCGCCCGCCACCACGGGAGTGGCGTACGACTCCGTGCCCAGGTCGACGCGCCAGAGCACGCCCTTGCCTTGCTCCACGGCCACCGAGGCGGGTAACCCGCGCTCAGCGGAGGCCATGTTGCGGGTATGGAGCGCGCCGAATTGCCGCTGGTCCGCTGCGAACGCTACGCTCGAGGCCAATGCGGCGGCCGCCAGAAGGGACTTGATCATGATCACTGATGGTATCCCCATGGCCCGCAGGAGTCAAGTCTCGAACACCGATCGCACCTCGACCGACACCGACCTAACATCCTTAGAGGGCCCAGATCCGCGAACTGATACGCGATTAGGCCAAAAGGCGCCACATATCCGGTGGGGCATGGCACCCAAGAGCGTAGGACTGACCGGTTCGACGGGGCTATGCTGTCATTGCGCGTACCAAGCGCCAATCCGTTGCTTCTGCTGAGCCGTCCACTTGCCAGTGACCGCCACGATAGCGTGTGCGATCGTACGCAATTCTGTACTTGAGGACACTTTCATGCGCAATCTTCCGAGCCTGCGTGCCTTGTGCACGCTGATGCTGGCGGTCCTGGCCGCCGCATCGACCACCGCAAGCAAAGCCCAACTCGTCTCGGCACTACCGGACGCAGACCCCAGAAGCGGGCGCTTCATCAACATCACCTCCGGGCTATCTAGCATCGGCGAGAACGGCGCCAGCATCGGTCTGATTGCGCCGTCTTCGGAGACCAACCTCCGCTTCGGGATCTTTGATGGCGACCTGGGCGGCAGATGGGATCCCTATATCGTTCCTGATGCCGAGGCTGTCCGGTTCGCCCTCTACGCCGACCCGCTCGCGAATGGGGGCACGGACCCCGCCAATCTCGTCGGTCAGTGGTACTCAGGCGCCATGCCGGATGACGCCTGGTTCGACCTGATCCTCCCGAACTCGGCAGCGGCTCTCGACATGGGTCGACAGCAATACCGGTACAACCTCCGCGTTACGTGGAAGAGCACTGTCACCGGCAATGTCCAGAACAACTTCAAGGTGCGCACGTTCGGCGCGGCCTGCGCCACAGGCCGCTCCAGCTTCGGCTTCATCGGCTACGCTCCCAACGACATCGATCAGGTGAAGTTCCCGAAGACTACGTTCAACGGCCATTGGAGCTTCTATCTAGACGTCAGTGCCGCACCGACGTCCATCGGGCTGTGGAATGGCGACTTTGACCGCACGAACGACACCGACGACTCGAACTCGCCACCGGCGCCTCCGTTCGCATATATTGCCGTATCGGACTTCGGTGAGCGCGCCAAGACCGGAGCACCCGCCGATGCGGACATCGACCAAAGCCTCACCGCACCCGACGGCTCCTGGTCAGTCTCTGATGGGAACCCGTCGGGCGACAAGGAATGGGAGAACCTCGCGATCCGCGTCGATGGCTCTGTCGCCGCCGCTACCTACGCCAATCCCACCTCAGTCGCCGACGCCGACTGGAAGGTCCCGTCCATGCCCGCGGGGCTCTACCGTTGGCAGATCACCGGTGCGGACGGCCGCAACACGCTCTTCCTCCATCCGGACTACGACCTGTACGGCGCCTCACAGCTGGGCGACTTCGTCTGGGAGGACACCAACGCCAACGGGCTGCAGGATGTCGGTGAGCCCGGCGTGGCCAACGTCACAGTGGAGCTTCTCGACGCCACCTCCGCGGTCATTGCCACCACCACCACCGACGCCGCAGGCGCATATGGCTTTGACAACCTCGTCCCCGGCACCTACTCGGTGCGGTTCGCGCTACCCGCAGGCTATGTATTCACGGTGGCAGGCGCCGGAACGAACCCCGAGGCCAACAGCCACGCGGGGACCGGCGGCCTGACCGAGCAAGTCATCCTTGGGCCTGGGCAGTCCGCCTTCTTCCTCGATGCCGGCCTCGTTCGGCGGGGCTCCCTCGGCGATTACGTCTGGGAGGACATGAACTACAACGGTGTCCAAGACCTCGGCGAGCCGGCGGTCGGCGGCGTCAAGGTGGAGCTGCTCGATAGCGCCGGAGCCGTCCAGGCCACGGCCACGACGGCAGCCGACGGCCTCTACTCGTTCACCGGCCTCGTGCCCGGCAGCTACTCGGTCCGGTTCGTGCGGCCTGCGGGCTACGAGTTCACACAGAAGGCCGGCGATCCCAACTCGGCGACCCAGAGCCACGCCGACACCGTCACGGGCGCCACCGAGGCGTATGACGTACCGGCAGGCGGCAAGATCACGATCCTTGACGCGGGCCTGATCCGTGTCGCCTCCCTGGGTGATCGCGTCTGGCTCGATGCCAACCGCAACGGACTGCAGGACGCAGGCGAGGCCGGCGTCGCCGGAGTGGACGTCAAGCTGCTGGATGCGGGCGGAGTGGTTATCGCGGCCGATACGACGGGCGCCGATGGCAGCTACCTCTTCAGTGAACTCACGCCGGGGACCTACTCGGTGGCCTTCACTGCCCCGGCCGGATACACGTTCACCACGCCCGGCGCAGGCGCCAACCGCGAAGCCGACAGTGACGCCGATCAGGCCACCGGAGCAACGGGCTCTGTCACCCTCGTCTCGGGCGACAACGTCCGGTTGCTGGACGCCGGCTTGATCACCACCACGGGCATATTCACCACCTATACCCAGGGCGGCTGGGGCGCCAAGCCCAGCGGCAACAACCCCGGCATGCTGCTCGCGACCTACTTCACTACCCTCTATCCGAACGGAGTGACCGTCGGTACGAGTTACACGCTTAAGTTCACGTCGGCCAGTGCCATCGAGGTCTTCCTGCCCCAGGGCGGCACGGCCAAAGCCCTTACGGCGAGCGCCGTTAATCCCACCGGCAAGATCTCCGTCCTGGCCGGGCAGGTCCTGGCGATGCGCCTCAGCCTGGACTTCTCGGCTGCCGGGATCACGCGGATCGGCCTGGCGGCACTGACGGTGCAGTCCGGTCCCTTCAAGGGCATGACGGCAGGCCGGCTGTACGAGATCGCAAACAAGGCCCTGGGTGGCGGCGGCACCGGCATCTACACCATCTTGGAACGGTTGCCGGATGTTGTTGGCGACCAGCAGGGGATTGTAACCCAGCCCAAGACGACCAAGAAGGTCGCAGGTAAGATAAAGGAATAGGATTCTCAGGTAGTTGGTCTTTCTCTTTCATTGCTTGGAGGCTCCCTGCCCTGACGGGTGGGGGGCCTTATTACTTTACCAGAACTGACATTGAGTCGTAAACTTTAAGAA
>CAISJD010000083.1 GCA_903885605.1 uncultured Chthonomonas sp.
ATCTTCCTGCACGACGTCGGCCGGGTCGGGAAGGCCGCTGCCCGGCTGGTCCGTTCCGATCGTCGTGCAGCCGGTCAGCAGCGCGGCGGCCAGCGTGGATAGCGCGAGGGCGTGTTTCTTCATGTCTCAATGCCTCCCAGCCGACACGATAGCGGGGGCGATGCGAGGGCACAAGACGAATGCCGTGCCATGGCGAACGCCGGGGTGTGATCTCAGATAGTTGAAGGGTAGCGGCAGGGGGGTGCGAGATTTCCTCGTTTTTCTGTTGAATGGGCTCTTTCTTTGCGCCATTATGGTGTCCTCTACTGGAGGACACTGCATGACGACCACAGACCGAGAGCAGAAAGAGACACGTATCAAGGCGCTCTGGAGGCAGATGGAGGCGATTTCGCCTATGCTTGATGGAACGCTCATGAGCAAGCGCAACCGCGTTGGGCGCAAGGACGGCCGTATCCATGTCTCCCCGGAGCATTGGACCCTCCAGTACCGAGGCGCCGACGGAAGGCGCAGATGGAAGCGGATTCCCCGCCCCGCGAAGGCCGCGGTGCAACGGTTGGTGAGCGCCGGCGAGCGCTACCGGAAACTGGAGCGCGAGTACCGTGCTCTACAGACCGAACTGGCGCTCGCCGACGACGGTAAAAAAAACGCCTGATCCGGCCGCTGCCACGGCCGCCCCTGGTCAACATTGAGACGGTGCTGCGCGAACTCGAACAGGGCCCCACCGACGAAGTGGGCTTTCCCGTCGCGCTCCGGGATCTGGACCGCAAACTGGCCGAGGCCGCGCACCGGGATATGCGTACCCTGCTCGCGGCGGTGCTTTCCCACATTGGGAGGCGCCGAACGGCGGGTGCCCACGGGTACCGGGTGCGTCAACTCCTGACCTGCTTCGGCTGGATTCCCGTCCGCTACGCCTACATCCGCAAGACCGGTGCCGGTGCACTGCTCACGGCCTTAGGCGCGGTGGCCCGCAGCACGACAGCCGCCCGCGATCGGGTCGTGCGCTGCGCCGCGTGGTGCGGATCCTTCGCGGAAGGCCGGAACCTGCTGCACCGCCTGACCGGCATGGAGATCTCAAGCGGCAAGCTCAGGGCGATGGCTCTGGCCTATGGCGAGGACTGCCTGCAAGCCCAAACGGCCGCTGCTCCTGACGTGCGTGTCTACCCCGCACACGCCCCGCGGGAGGGCGAAACGCCGACCACGCCCACCCTCTTCTGCATGCTCGATGGCACCGGAGTCCCCTGCACGCCAGCCGATACCGCTGGCCGTCCAGGCAAAGACGGCGAAGCCGCCACCCGCCAAATCCGGGTCATGCTCTTCGGCGAATACCGTTGGCTCGACGCCAAGGGCCGGCCCGTGCCCATTCGCCAATCCTTCTCCTATGCCGTCTCCGGCGAGGAGATCGGCGAGGTCGCCACTCTGGTCCGTAAACTGGGGATCGCCAGGGGGTGGGGCTACGGCAAAGGGCTCCGAATGCAATGCGTCGCCGACGGCGAAGAGGCCCTCGAGAAGGCCCTGCGCGACGCCTTCCCCAATGCCATTTTCACCAACGACTTCATGCATGCCTGCGGCCACCTGCACGCCTGTTGCGAAAGCCTCGGGCTCAGCGCCGAGGCTGCGGGCAGAGAGTATCGGTTCCTCAGAGGGCTGCTCTTCCGCTGCGGGGCCGTCGCGGTCATCAAACGCCTCGAATCCTGCTACCCGCAGCCGCTCGCCGCCTCTGCTGCCGCCGATAAGGAACTCGACTACCTGCGCAAACGTCGACACAACATGGCCTACGGCCGCTTGCGCAAGGCCGGGCTCTTCATCGCCTCCGGCCATGTCGAGGCCGCCGCACGCGTCCTCGTCGTCCGCCGCTGCAAACAGGCCGTCATGCACTGGCGCCATCTCAACGCCATTCGCATCAGCGCCGTCCTCGCTCGCCTCCGCTCTGCCGCTTGATCTTCAACCGAATAAAATCACACCCGACTCTCTCGTGCTGAAGGAGGATGACGAGGGCGCCTGCGTCTCGGGGAGACTCGCCGCTGCGGCGAAAAGTCTGTGAGACCACTGTGGACGCGTGGCACGGGACTCATGGCTCGGGTCTCGTCGGGCCCGGAGTGGGGGCAGAACATCGGCTTCCGAGTGGCCGGCGGACAGGGAAGGGGAGCGGGGACGGTGATCTGCCGCTTGCGGCCGGCGATGGAGATGAAGCAGGCGCCGGGCGTCATCTCGATGCCGCCGGCTCGCGGCGATGGCCCGTCTCCGGGAACGAACAGGAACGCCCGTACGCCACGCGTCTGCCGGGCTGAGAACCTCAGCCAGCGCGCCGGCTCCTTTGTTCCGTAGGTCGGCGAGTGGAAGCGCGACTCGTCGCGCATCGTCAGCCCCACGTCGGCCGCTGCGGCCACCTGCACCCACAGCCCGCAGTCTAGGCGCACGCGCCAGCCGGCCTCGAGCG
>CAISJD010000084.1 GCA_903885605.1 uncultured Chthonomonas sp.
CAAGGCCTATGTGCGCAGCCTGCCCGACTACGTCATCCAGCCCGGCAAGCCCATCACGTTCAGCGTCAACGGCACGCCCGTGGGCACGGCCGACGTCGCCGCCGACGGCTGGGCGGCGGTCGCCTGGGCCATCCCGGCGGGCGAGGCCACGGGCTCCCATACCGCCTCGGCCGCCTTCGCCGGCGATAGCTGGTACTCGGCCGTCACCGCCAACACCGCCTTCAACGTGGTGCCGTAGTCCGCTCCGGCCCGAGCGGCTCCGCAGCAGCGGAACCGCCCGGGCCGGGCATTGGCGCAACTGAGCGAGTAGCGAAAGTATGCGATAACTACGCAGAAGGGTTCACAAGCAGGCAGACGTGGGAACACCATGACGATGGTGCAGCGTATGTACAGGAAGGAGGTGTTGGGCGCCTGGCGCCGCCACTGCGGCCGCGATCGACGTACGGATTTGTTACATCTCGCAGATACAAAATGCTGACTCGAAACAGGAGTGAATCATGGCATACTCGATTGACTCGTACAATGCGCTCCTATCCCGATTGATCGACGAGTGCCGAAAGGATGGTGTCTGATGTTCTGGAGGTCAACCGCGACTGTCGCACTCCTTGCCCTGATCGCGCTGGCGCCCTCAGCCCTCGCAAGTGATGAGCCGGTTACCCGTTGGCAGGTCAACCTGAGTGCTTCGGACTCGTGCATCGCCTTCTCGCGGGACGGCTCCATGGTGGCCTTCGGCTCGGGAACTGTGGTGGAGGTCAGGCGTTCGCTTGACGGGGTACTCATCCGTCGACTCGACATCCAGGCCCCACGCGTCCGGGCTGCGGCCTTTTCACCGGACGGCACCATCCTTGTGACCAGCGGTGCCACGCAGGCTAACTCTGATATGCCGGTCAAGATCTGGCGCATCGCCGACGGGCTTCTCCTCAACTCCTGGCGCGACTACGTCACTCCGTACTGGCTCGGTGTCATGCCGGACGGCAGGACCCTGCTGGTCGGCGGCACCGACTATCGGGAGACCGGGCGCGGCATCACGCTCTATGACATGGCGTCCGGCGCCCGGCTCCGCGAGTATGCAGGCGCCTACGCGCAGAGCTTCGCCATGAACGCGAGCGCTACCCTGGTGGCAGCGGGTTACGGTGCGTCGGTCTCTGTCTACAACGTGGCCGACACCACTAGGGCCGCAGACCTGGCCTGCAGTTCGGCGTCTGTGGTATGCCTCCCGGCCTTCTCGCCGGACGACGCGTATCTGGCCGTGGCCACGGATGCGAGGGAACTGCGCCTGTTTCGAACCTCGGATTGGCAGCTCCTCTACACTCGCGCACTCGGCCGGACCAACGCGTCGTTCGGCCTCTCGTATTCGCCTGACGGTTCGGCGCTCGCGCTGGGCACCGGTTACGGGGCCTCCATTCTGTTCCTCCGAGCCTCCGACGGAGAGCCGTTGCAGGAGTTCACGCCGGCCGGCGCGACGGGTGTGAACAAGGTCGCATTCTCGCCCGACAATGCGCATTTCGCGTACACCCTGTTCAGCCCACCCACGTTCATCATGGCCCGCAACCCGTATGGATCGGCGCCGCCCATACCGTCGCAGATCAGTCTGCCGAACGTCCAGACGAAGCCGGGCCAGGCCGTGCCCATAGTCGCCACGCTGTCCAACGGCATCAACGGCCTGCCGGGGAGGGAGCTGAGCTTCGCAGTGGACGGCACAGACATCGGGTTCGCCACCACGGAAGCAGACGGTACCGCCAGCCTGCCCTACCACACGATGATCGAGGCGCCGGGTGGCCACCTGATGACCGCCGGCTACGCCGGCGATGCAGACTTCGCTGACACCATCGGCTATGGTGTGCTGATCGTCGGCAAGGCCGGCACTGCGCTCCTCACTCCGGATCGCGCAGCCGTTATCACGACGCCCGTGGCGCTCAAGGCCTACCTCCGGCGCACCACCGACAACGGCCCTGTCTCGGGGCGCAGCGTCCAGTTCAGCGTGGCCGGCGTCGTGGTGGGTTCCGCTACCACGTCGGCCTCGGGCGAGGCCGTACTCCCCTGGACCGTCGACGAGGGCCCGGCCTCCCGCACCCTCCGCGGCGAGTTCGCCGGAGACACCTCGTACCTGTCTTGCGCCGCCTCCGCCACCCTCACCGCCACCACCACGAGCACCAAGGTCTACGTGGTGGACCGCACCCAGAAGATCAAGCAATACACGGTGCTCAAGGCCTACCTCTACCTGCTCAACAACACCCCGGTTGCGGGCAAGCCCATGACCGTGAAGATGGACGGCACGGCGCTGGGAACCCTCAGCACCAACCCATCGGGCTATGTGCAGTTCGGCTACACGGTGCCCGAGGGCGTGGGCGCGGGGGTACGGGTGATCCGGGGCGAGTTCGCCGGCGACGGCGGCTACCTGGCCTCGGCCAACACCGGCAAGCTCACGGTCACGCAGGGCAACCTCTACCTGTGGCCCTACGTCCGCAGCGGCAAGGTGGGCACGAACCACCCGCTCAAGGCCTATGTGCGCAGCCTGCCCGACTACGTCATCCAGCCCGGCAAGCCCATCACGTTCAGCGTCAACGGCACGCCCGTGGGCACGGCCGACGTCGCCGCCGACGGCTGGGCGGCGGTAACCTGGTCCATCCCGGCAGGTGAGCCCACCGGCTCGCACACCGCCTCGGCCGCCTTCGCCGGCGACGCCTGGTACGCCGCCGTCACCGCCAACACCGCGTTCAACGTGGTGCCGTAAGCGCCGACCGCGGGGCCCCCGGCGCATCGGGGGCCCCGCCCGGGTCGGGCCGTGGTTTCGATACGGCCCGCGCAACGGCGGCGCGGACCACCTCAACCGACGGCTGGGGCCGCACCGCACCGGCCTCGCGGGCTAGCGCCGGCCCGTCTGCTATGGTAGCCTGATGGTGCGCCGGGCATTTCCGGCGCGAGCTGCCGGAAAGGATGGGCGCCTCCATGCCACTTCGCCGTCTCACTCGCCTTGCCCTGGCCCTCGCGGCGGCGCCCTGCCTCCTCCTCGCGGCCACGTCCCCGCCGCCCGGACCCGCGGCGCCGGCGCCCAGCGCCATGGTGCGGGAGGATTGGCGCTTCCGGGAGACCCTGCCCGCCATCCGTGACTGGGAGGCCATCCTGGCTCGCGTGCCGGCCGAGCAGAGGACGCCGGTCCTGCCCGTGCCCGCCGACGGCTCCGCGGTTCGATGGCCCAGCCCCATTCCACGCACGCTGCCGGCCGGCCTGGACCCCGACGCCTCGGTGACCGTGCGCTCCGCGGGCGACGGCTTCGAGGTGACCGGCCCCGACGGCGCCGCGCCGCGGACGGTGGCGGCGGGCACGCAGGTGGTGGGCCTGAAGCACCCCGGCGGCGGCGCCAAGGACCAGTGGTACCACGCCTACGAGCGCCGCTTCGACGCCATGACGGCCTTCCGGCCACGAGCCGCCGCCTTCGCGCTGGGCCTGGACGCACCGCTCGACTTCCGGGCCGGGCCCAACACGCTGCGCCTCAGCCTGCGCGCGGCGGGTGCGGCGGCGCGGGTCGACGTGTCGCTCCGGCAGATCCTCCCCGACGGCGAGCGCGACTGGGGTAGCCGGACCGCCTCCCTGTCGCCCGCCGAGGCGCGCCTGATCGAGGTACCCTTCGAGCTGCGCCGCCCCGGTGGCTCGCTCCTGCTGCTCACGCTCACCTGCGGCGGCGAGGGCTACCTCGTGCCCCTCTTCACCCACGTCGAGGACGTGGACGCCATCCTCACCGGCATCGGCAAGGCGCTGGCCGACCGGCCCGACCCCGCCGGCTCGGCAGGCCTCGCGCTCCTCCGCCGCCGCGCCGCCGCCGGACCCAGGGGCCCCGAGTGGCGCACGCTCTTCGAGGAGGCCTCCGCCCTGCGCGATCGGCTGCTCCTCCGCCTCGTGCGCTTCGACAAGCTCCTCTTCGTCAAGCGCAAGCCCTACATCTCCGAGCAGCCCTACATGGACGCGCACCACCTCTGGAACCGGCCCGGCGGCGGCATCTACCAGCTCTCGCCCGTGCGGCCCGACGGCCGGGTGACGCCCGTGGTGACGAACCTGGGCGAGGGCGTCACCCGAGACGTCTGCCTCAACTGGGACGCCACGCGCCTCCTCTTCTCGTTCGGCAACGGGAACGACGCCTGGGACGGCGGCCAGAGCTACCACATCTATGAGGCCCGCCTCGACGGGTCCGGCCTGCGCCGGCTCACGAGCGGCGCCAAGAACGACTGCGAGCCCTTCTACCTGCCCAACGGCCAGATCGGCTTCACGTCGGACCGTGCCGAGCACTTCGTCATGTGCGGCGGCGACCGCCACTCGGCCAACCTCCACATCATGGAGGGCGACGGCTCCAACCCTCGGCAGCTCAGCTTCAACATGTTCAACGACTTCAACCCCAGCGTCATGCCCGACGGCCGCATCCTCTACAGCCGCTGGGAGTACAACGAGCGCTCCGTCACATCGCTCCACAAGCTCTTCACCATGAACCCCGACGGCACGCAGGTGGCGCCCTACTACGGCAACGCCACCATCCGGCCCAACGTCACCATGTTCCCGCGCACCATCCCCGGCTCCACCAAGGTGATGGCCCTGCTCACGGCGCACCACGGCCAGACGCACGGCCCCATCGGCGTCATCGACGTGCGCCGCGGCGTCGACGGCCCCGCCCCGCTCACGATCCTGACGCCCGGCGTCCCGGTGACCGGCGAGAAGGCCGAGGACAGCCGCTTCGGCTGGTTCAGCGACCCCATGCCGCTCTCCGAGACCACCTACCTCTGCTCCTACACGCCCACCGTGCAGCCCTGGCTGGAGCGCTCCTGGGGGCTCTACGTGGGCGACCGCCACGGCAACCTGGCGCTGGTCTACCGCGATCCCGACATCTCCTGCGCCGAGCCCACGCCGGTGACCGTCCGCCCCGCGCCCCAGCGGCGCGCCCCCGCCCCGGCCGCCACAGCCGAGGCCGGCGAAGCCCGACTGATGATGCTGGATGTGCACGAGGGCCTCAAGGGCGTGCGGCGAGGCGAGGCGAAGTTCCTGCGCATCGTCGAGGACCTGCCGCGCAAGGGCGTCCACACGGGAGGCGTGGTGGTCACCGCCGCGACGAGCATCTACACCGCCAAGCGCGTGCTCGGCACCGTGCCCATCCGCCCCGACGGCTCGGCCGACTTCGTGGTCCCGGCCAACCGCAACATCTACTTCGAGGCGCTCGACGCCGACCAGCGCGAGATCCAGCGCATGAGGAGCGTCATCACGCTGAAGCCCGGCGAGCGGCGAACCTGCATCGGGTGCCATGAGCCGCGCACCAGCACGCCGCGCAACGCACGCTCGCTCACCGGCTTCGGTGCGCCGGACAAGATCACGCCGCCGGAGTGGGGCGACCGGGCCTTCAGCTTCCCGCGCGACGTGCAGCCCATCCTCAACGCGAAGTGCGTCGGATGCCACACCCACGACCGCGCCGCCAACGGCGTGATCCTCACCGACGACCTGACCGACCGCTTCAGCGTCGCCTACGAGGAGCTCGTGCCCCACATCAGCGCTGCCAACGCCATGCGCTGGGACCACCCGTCCGACGTCTACCCGCAGCCCGCCTACACCTACGGGTCCCGCGCCTCCCGGCTGGCCAAGATGCTCGAAGCCGGCCACCACGGCGTGGCCCTGAGCCAGGGCGAGTGGGCGCGGCTGGCCGCATGGATCGACACCAACGGCGTCTACTATGACCGCTACGAGAGCGCCTACCCCGACCGGGTCCTCTTCAATGGGGCCACCCGCGCGTCGCTCTCCGAGGTCACCAACCGGCGGTGCGCCTCCTGCCACGGCAAGGGCGGCGACGGCAGGTACGGCACCTGGTGGCTCTCGCTCAACCGGCGCGACCCCGGCCTGTCGCGTGCGCTCATGGCCCCGCTGGCCCGCTCCGCCGGAGGCTGGGAGCGATGCGACGGGCCCGTCTTCGCCGACAAGGGGGATCCCGACTACGTCCGCCTGGCCTCCGAGCTCCGCGCCCTGTCCGAGCGCCTCCGCCAGACCCCGCGCGAGGACCTGCTGGCGATCCGGGGCGAGGCGGCCGAGCGGCAGCAGGTCGTCATCCCGCCCCCGCCGCCCCGCCGCAAGGCCGAGCCGCTGCCGGTGTTCGACGGCGCCTACGTCAGCGACCTGCCCTGGCTCTCCGCCTCGGCGGGCTGGTCGGCCGACGGCGACGGCAAGCCCCGCCGCGACCGCGATGTGGAGGACAACCCGCTCCGGCTCGGCACGCGCCCGGTGCGCAAGGGCATCGGCACGCACGCTCCGTCCGAGGTCGCCATACGGCTCGACGCCGCCTACGCCCGCTTCACGGCCCTCGTCGCCTGCGCCGAAGCCGGCGGATCGGTGGTCTTCCGCATCTACGGCGACGACAAGCCGCTCTACGACAGCGGCATCGTCCGCGGCCTCGAGCCCGCCAGGCCCATCGACCTGCCCATAGCAGGCGTCCGCATCCTGCGCCTGGCCGTAACCGACGCCGGCGACGGGATCAACGCCGACATGGCTACGTGGGCGGAGGCGCGGGTCCTTCGGTAGGCGGACAGGCGCGCCTCCTCCGGTAGACCCCAACCACCAAGTATGGACCCGGCTCCCATGGCCCCGAGCTGAACTCCCTGGCTCCGGCGATTGCCTGCTCCAGCGTCTCGAAGAGGCAGTGGCGGTTCACGGGCATGCTCTCGGCCGCCCCGCAACAGGAGAGAGGCGAGCACTCGAACATCGGCGAGACGGACCGGCTCACCGCGTCGAACCCGAGCCACTCGAACTCATCCGTCAGCGGAGCGGCATCGACCTCCGCCGGCGGCTCGTCCCCGACCTCCCCGTCGGCCACGCACCGAGCCGCAAGACCACATCGTCAGCAAGGTCAATAGGGTCAAAGGCTTGACCTTGTTGACGTTGTTGATATTGTTGACAGAACCGGCAAATGCGCCCACGACGCTACCTCCCCGCCGTCCCCTTGCCTACCGCCTCCACGTACCAGTCCAGGAAGCCCTCCTTGTCCGGGTTGACCAGGAAGGTGCAGTTGGGGGCGCCTGGTTCGATGGTGGTGACTGCGTCTTCGCGGATGCCCAGGCGCAGGGGCTCGGTCTGCCAGTAGGAGACGCCGGCGGCATCGGCTACGGCCACCGGGTCGAAGAGGGTGGGGATGGTGTTGCCCCAGAGGATGGTCAGGGCGGCCAGGGCGTCGGTGACCGGAGTGCCGTAGGCAAAGAGGCGCTTCTGGCGGTCGAGGTCGAGCTGCATCATCGTGGTGGCGTCCAGCGCGGCCACGCGGAGCGGGAGGCCGGCGGCGAAGACGATGCGCGCGGCGGCGGGGTCGCAGACGATGTTGCACTCGGGCACTGCGGGGGGCTGGTTGTTGTAGCCCACACGGGCCGCCCCGCCCATGATGACCAGGCCCTTGATCTGCGGCTTCACCTCGGGATGCTGCGTGATCAGGTCCGCCACGTTGGTGAGCGCGCCGATGGCTACGAGGGTCACCTCGCCGGGGTTGGCCTTGATGATCCCGCGCATCAGCTCCACGGCGCTCTTCTTCACCATGGAGCGCGACCGGAAGCCCGCCGCCCAGTCGCACTGCGGGCCGACCTTCGCCTCGCCGGACCGGCCCGCGGCCACCGGAACGCCGGGCTGTCCCATGACCTTCAGCAGCTTGGCGGCCAGGGGCACGCGCTTCCCGGTCTCGCCGTAGGCCGTGGTGACGGCCATGAGCTTCACGCTGGGCAGCGCCGCGAAGAGGGCCAGGGCGTAGGCGTCATCCACATCGCCGCCGATGTCGGTATCGAGGATGATCTTCCGCACCGGGGCGGCCGCGGCCGCGGGGGCCGATGCGACGGCCGGCGCGGCCAGGCCGCTGAGGGCGAGCAGGGCGGTGAGGCTCATGGGTCTCTCTCCTTGGTCGGGTCTACGGGCGCACTCGCCGGAAGGTCAGCTCGGCCCACGCCGGCACGGGCCGCGGCAGGCGCAGGCTGTCGTCGGTGTAGGAGGGCAGGTAGCGCATGACGGCGCCCTCGGCCCGCACGCGCAGGGTCACGGGACCGGCGGGCACGCCGCGCAGGTCCAGCCGGGCGCGCGTGGCCTTGAGGCCCTGCGCCACCGGCTTGCCGTTGAGCAGCAGGGTGTAGGAGGCCGGCTCCTTGCCCAGCGCGGTCCACTCCACGTCGAGCCGGTCGCCCTTCACGTCGGCTCCCCGCAGCGGCGCGCCGATGGCCACCACGGTGGTGACCGGCTTCGGCTGCCGGTAGAGGTCGACCAGCGCCTTGGTGAGGTTCAGCATCAGGTAGCCCCAGCCGCCGTTGCCCCGGTAGGCGGGCGTGGTGAGCGAGACGGGCTCGATGTCGTCGCTCAGCTCGGCGCTGTAGCTATCCACATAGATATCGTGGTTGGGGCCGTAGCCCTGCCCCTCGGGCTGGCCGGCGTACTCCTGGAACTGGTGGAGCTGGATGAAGCTCGGCCGGTGCTTCAGCGCGCCGCGGAACGACTCGACGTAGGTCCAGCCGTTGCGGTGTCCGTAGGCGTCCTTCGCCAGCCAGCCCCCGCCGGCGAAGAAGCCCGCCGAGACCGTGAGCGCCTCGGCCTTGCCGCCGCGCCGGGTCACGGGCTACTCCAGCGAGCCGTCCATCCACGACCAGAAGCCCTTCTCGTTGTCCTTGCTCCCCTGGTGCTGCGAGGAGCACCAGCGCACGGTCCACTGGCTCTCGTCGATGGGGTGCTCGGCGCGGCCCTCCAGCCAGCCCGGCCCGCCGCCGTTGAATACGAGGATGAGCGGCTTGCCGTCCACCATGACGAAGAGGTCCTTGAAGCGCGGGTTGCGGACGTAGGCGTCGTAGGCCCAGGCCATCTCCTCGTTCACGGCCTCCACGGTGGTGGTTGGTCCGTTGTTCAGCCCCACGAGCAGCACGAACCTGGGCACGGGCACGCCCTCGTCTCGCAGGGCCGCCGCGCTCTCCATGGCGAGCTGCGTGCTGTGGATGATCTCATTGGTGCCCTCGGGCCTCTCGGACCAGTGCTTCTTGTCCCAGATGTGGTTGGTCCAGTCGACCACCAGGAAGTCGACGCCGCTCTCGGCGAACCAGAGCATGTGCTGCCGCGTGACGTCGGCGTTCCAGGACCAGTAGAAGCCCACGAGCGGCGCGACCTGCGCGGTGGTCCAGTTGGCGTTCTTCGGGGTGAACCAGGGCTCCCACTGCATGCCCACGAGGTGCTTGGGGTCGGTTGGGATGGGCCGCAGCGCCCGGCGATCGACCTGCACCGGCAGCGCGTTCGAGACGCAGGCGCGGCGCTGGAGCAGCGTGCCGGTGATGAGGCCGGCCTTGTCCAGCACGGTGGGCCACCGCGCGATGCCCGCGGCCCAGACGCCCTCGTCGACGCGGTCGAGCATCCGAGCGGGCTCGCCGCCCGACGCCGCGCCGGGCCATCCCGCGGGCTCCGAGGCGAAGCTGCGCCAGCCGGGGCCGGTGCGCGCCAGCACGGTGCGGCCGTCAGCGGCCAGCAACAGGGCCACGAAGCCCGCCGGTCCCGAGCCGTTGCGGCAGGCGGCAGAGAGCACGTTGCGGCCCGCGCGGAGCAGCCCCTGCGGCACGGCGACAGGCCGGCAATCGCTCCAGCCGCCGCCCTGATAGACGCGGCGGCCGTTGAGGAAGAGGTCGCCGCCGTCGTCCACGGCCACCCAGAGGCCGGCGCCCGGTTGCGGGGCTTTGAGCGTGAAGGCGCCCTGGAGCCAGACCGACTGCGCGTCGGATGTGACGGGCGCCCAGATCCAGCGCTCGGTGGGCTTCAGCGGCGCGGCGCGGCCCTCCACCACGACCTCCTGCGGACCGGGGTTGGGCATGGGCATGAGGAACGTGGCGCGGCCCTGGGCATCGGCGTACTCATGGCTTCCCCACCGCTTGCCGTTGACGTAGGGGAGGAGCAGCGCCCCGGCCGCGGGCTTGCCGTCCAGCGTGGCCTGGGCGCGGACGGTCACCGGCAGGCCCATGCCCACGCGACCCTGGGCGGCCTCGATCTTGACCTGCAGCGGGGCCGCGTGGGCGGCGGAGGAGAGCGCCAGGGCGGCGGCCATCACAGCGGCCCTCATCGAGCCCACCAGCGTTCGATGCCCTGCTTGGCCAGCTCGACCCATCGGGCCAGGCGCATGGGCTCGCCGGCGAGGGTGTGGACATCCTTCATGATCAACTCCAGGCTGCATCCCGCGGCCGCCTGCAGCGTGGCGCGCAGGTCCTCCGTGATGGCCTCCTCATCCCAGCGCTCGGTGCTCACCAGCGCGGGGTTGGGCTTGCGGGAGAAGGCGATGCCCCGCCCCAGGGCCTCGGCCATGAAGGCCTCGTCGCACCAGGGCGAGACGGAGACGCGGCGCAGGTTCTTGAGCTTCTTGATGACGTGCCAGCGGTTGTTCACCGGCTCGCAGCAGCCGTAGTAGCAGGCGCCGAACCGCTCGGCCACGGGCCGCTGGTACTGGAAGACGAACTCCTCGAACATGGACGGGCTCACGGAGACGGTCTCCTGCGATTCGCAGAGCGTCCAGAGGTCGCAGGGGCGGGCGGGCGCGTCGGGCGAATAGCCCTCGGCGGGCAGGGACGCGGTGTAGCCCAAGCTGCCCGAGCCGATGTAGTCGTTCTCATTGTTGAGCGTGAAGAGCCCCTCGGCCTCAAGCCAGCTCGTGTACTCCATCAGGTCCTCGCTGAGGAAGGCCATGAGCCGGTGGATGCTCTCGCCGTCGATGGCCATGGCGAGCATGAACTGCTCCAGGCCGATGAGGTCGATGGCGCTCCAGGTGAGGCCCGTGGTCCACCAGAAGCCGCCGCGGATGCGGACGCCCAGCGTGCCGTCGAAGACCTCGGCCAGGTGGTCGCGCCAGGCCAGCGAGGCTTCGCGGTCGACGCTGAAGCTGCGCGGCTTCAGCAGGTCCAGGTCGCGGGGCAGGTCGGTGAGCGGCGGGTCCCAGTGGCGGCTGCTCACGTTGCCGCTCACCCGGTCGGCCCACGTCGTCCTGGCCTGCACGCCGTAGTCCGTGGTGGAGACGCGCCAGCCGGTGTTGACCCAGGGCTCCAGCACGTGGTCGTCCTGCATCACCTCGAACTGCCAGAGGTCGAAGCGGAGCCCCCATTCGAGGTCGCGAGCCCACTGCTCGGTGCAGAGGGTCTGCGACGCGGGCAGGTCGGCGAAGGAGACATGGGACTCGGCCAGCACCAGCGGCCGCTCGCCCTGGCCGGCGTCGTGGGCCAGCCAGAGGGCGCGCCGCTTCTGGTTGTCCGGGTGCGCCACGGCCTCCATCTTGCGTCGGGCCAGCTCACGGAGGATGCGGAGGTCCTCGGGGTTCACGGTCACGTTGGGCGATGCCATGGCTGCGGCTCCTCGATCAGTCGGTTTCACCCCTCAGGTTCGGCAGGGCGCGCGGGGATACCTGCTGAGAGGCGCGGGACGGTTGCAGGAGGTGGCAGACACGGCGCGCCGAGCTTCCGTGCCAGGCCGAGCCGCAGTCGAGAGGACGCGGCCGCGCCCGCTACGGCGCGTTCGGGGAGCCCGCTAGCCGGTTGCGGTGCGCTTCGTAGTCGGGCAGGATGCGCGGGTAGGCCTCAGCCATGAGCGGAGACGAGATGAGGTAGTCGGCGGTGGCGAGGTTGCAGGCCACGGGCACGTTCCAGACCGCCGCGATGCGGAGGAGCGCCTTCACGTCGGGGTCGTGGGGCTGCGCCTCCAGCGGGTCCCAGAAGAAGATGACCAGGTCGATGGCGCCTTCGGCGATGCGCGCGCCGATCTGCAGGTCGCCGCCCAGCGGGCCGCTCTGGAGCTTGGTCACGGGCAGGCCCAGCGCCTCCTCCAGCAACCGGCCGGTGGTGCCCGTGGCGGTGAGCGTGTGCCGCGCCAGGGCGTCGCGGTGCGTGCGGACCCACTGGATCAGCTCGGGCTTCATGTTGTCGTGGGCGATCAGCGCGATGCGCTTGCTCGCGGACACGTGGCCTGCTTCCGGCGTCGCTATATCGGGCTCCTTCGGCGCGGGGCGCGATCCACCCCACGATGGAACCGCCCTGAGGGCCGCGGACGGCGGCTCGGGCGCCGACACCCACGGCCTTGCGGCGGCGCCCTCCATGCGGAGGCTACTTGCCGGGCGGCGCCGGCTTCGGCTTCCGGTCCTCTTTGGCCTTGTTGTCGGCTACCTGCTTCGTAGCCTTCTGCTTCTCGCTCTTATCCTTGTCTTTCTTCCCGCCCTTGTCACCCATGGTGCGTCTCCCTTCGTCGCGGCTCTGATCGGCTCCATTCAATGGTACGTCATATGCCGCGTAATGACCGCATCGGGCGTGGAATGGGCCGGGGTTACTCCCATTCGATGGTGCCCGGCGGCTTGCTGGTCACGTCGTACGCGACGAGCCCGATGGCCGGGAACGCCAGGATGGCCTCGGCGGCCTCGGTGAGCATCGCCATCGGCAGGCGGGCGGGCGAGGCGGTCATGCCCCGTTCGGTGCGGATGGGACGCAGGATGCAGCACTCGGCGCCGCGGCCGTCCACCTTCAGCGGCGCCAGCACCACGGGGCACTGCCAGACCTCGCCGTAGAGGCCGTGCCGGAGGAGGCCCTCGGTGACGATGGCGTCGACTTCGCGGAGGAGGTCCAGGCGCTCGCGCGAGACGGATGCGGCCACCACCTCGAAGCGCGCGGGAAGCGGTCCCGCCAGGCTCCAGATGCACCGGTTGATGCCGGGCACGGACTTGAAGAGCGTCCCCGCGGCCTCCTCCAGCGTGTCCCAGTCCGCCGCGCCGTGCAGCAGAACCGGGCTCTCGTAGGAGCGCAGGTCGGCCTTGACGCCCACGGACTTCAGCGGCAGCACACGCCCCTGGAGCCCGAACGGCAGGAGCAGCGGGTCGACCTGCGACTGCACCGCGCCGAGGGCCTCGCCGTCGAGGGCGGGCGCTCCGTCGGAGCAGAGGAGCCGCACGCCGAGACCCGGACCGGGGAAGGGATGCCGCGCGATCAGGTCGGCCGGGACGCCCAGCTTCTCGCCCAACTCCCGCACCTCCACCTTGTAGAGGTCGACCAGGGGCTCCACGACCTTGCCCGCCGCGATCATCTCCTCGATGATCGGCACGCGGTTGTGGTGGGTCTTGATCGTGTCGGCCCGCTTGGTGCCCCCGGTCTCGATCGTATCAGGGTAGATGGTGCCCTGGCCCAGGAGGTGGCTCTCCAGATGCAGCCGTCGCGCCTCGCGCTCGAAGACCTGGATGAAGGTGTTGCCGATGGCCTTGCGCTTCCGCTCCGGCTCGACGAGCCCCTCCAGCGCGGTCAGGAAGTCGTCGCCGGCATCGACGAAGTGCAGGTTCTCGCCGATCCCCAGGCCCCCCAGCATCCGGACGACCTGGGCGCTCTCGTCCTTGCGCATGAGCCCGTTGTCGATGTGCAACAGGTGGAGCTGCTCCGGGGCGAGGGCGCGGCGGAATAGGTACGCGGCCACGGTCGAGTCGACGCCGCCGGAGGCCAGGAGGAAGACGGAGCGCCCGTCCACCTGCCGGCGCACGCGCTCGACCTGCTCGTCGAGGTAGCGCTCCATCGTCCACGAGGGGCTGCAGCCGCAGATGCCCAGCACGAAGTTGCCGATCATCTCGTCGCCGTGCAGCGTGTCGTCCACCTCGGGGTGGTACTGGAAGCCGTACCGCCGGAGCGAATCGGAGGCGATGGCGGCGTAGCGGTGCGGCGCGCCGCTCTCGCCCAGGACCGAGTAACCGAGCTCCACGAACTCGGGACCGATCTCGTCGACCGAGTCGAAGTGGCTCATCCAGACCTGCTCGACCGGCTTGAGGCCGGCGAAGAGCGCGTGCTCGCGGGTGATGTGCAGGTCGGCCCGGCCCCACTCCTGCCGGCCGTGGCTCACCTTGCCGCCGTACTGCTTGGCGATCTCCTGATGCCCGAAGCAGAAGCCCAGGATGGGCACGTCGAGGCCGTAGATGCCCTTGTTGTAGGCCGAGTCCTCGCCGAAGGCCGACAGTGACGGGCTGCCTGAGAGGATGATGCCCCTGGTGTGCGCGAACGCCTCGATCGGGTCCTCGGGTTGCCGGATCTCTGCCAGGACCCGGTGCTTGCGCACCTTCGTGGCGATGAGGTGGGCGTATTGCCCGCCGAAATCGACGACCGCGATCACATCATGGGCCATCCCGTTCCTCCGCTGACCTTACGTGTCAGAGCGCCGTCCGATGCGCGCCCCGGCCGCCATAGCATGTCGCAAACCGGCGCCGTCGGCGCGGACTACGGCCGCCTGACCGCGACGATGTTCTGGTAGGCGAAGATCTCGTTGCGGGTGGTGTAGTTGCCGAGCCGCATCATCCCGCCACGCCTGAGACGGTAGAAAGACCATCCATGCAGGATGTCATAGAAATCTCTCAGAAACACTTTGCTGTCTATGTTCATGACATTGAACTCGAACTGAATGACGCCGATGCGCCCCTCAGACAGCAGCCTCGACGCTCCCTTGAGGGCTTCGAGCTCGACGCCCTCAATGTCCATCTTGAGGAAATCGATGCGGTCGATGTTGTTCTCCGAACATAGCGCATCGAGCGTCGTTAGCTGTATGGTGGCGGTGTTTGCGACGCACTTCGGATCTGCGGCGGTCAGGACGCCGGGCAGTACGGTTGAGCGCCCCGATGTCGGCTCATCGGATGGGGTGTAGAGCGTCGCCGTGCCCGGCGCACTGCCCACACCGACGCAGAAGGCGCGCACATCGTGCTGCTTCGCCCTCTCCTGAAGCGCGGCAAACGTCAACGGGTTGGGCTCGACGGCGTAGATCGTAGCTGAGGGCGCCGCGCGCCGGAGGCGGGCCGAATACTCGCCGACATTCGCGCCGACATCGAAGATCACGGGGTTCGGCGGCAGAAGGCGAGGCAGCTCCTGCTCAATGAACCGGTCTTCGGCCGCGTCGACGGTCTTGGTTCCGGGGTCGATCCCATGCTGCCGGTAGGCTAACCGCAGCAGGTCGATGTCGAATGCAGTGGCCGATGCGAGGGTAAGATCGCCCAACAACTTGCGGGGCGCGAGCCGTCGTACAGCAGTGATCAGTGTGTGCCGTAATCCCATGGGTTGTGGAGGCTCCCGTTCGCCTGAACTGAGTTCTATGGTGTATTGCGAGGGCATCAGAAAGGCCCTCAGGTACGAGGCTCGCGGCGCCGGCTAACCGTGAGCCCGGGCGTCGTCCGCGGTCACTTCCTGTGCCCGGCCGCTTAACGGCAACGCGACACCGCCGGCGGTGATGCTGTCCAGCAGAGGCCCCGGGGCCAGCTCGTCCAGCCGCACGGTGTCGGTCTTCCACGGCAGGCAGGACTCCTCGAACGCCTCGACCAGGTCGGACCATCGCGTGGCGCTCATGCCGGGCGCGCTGACGGCAAGATCAATGTCGGAGCCGCGCCGCGCCGTGCCCTGCACTCGTGAGCCGAAGAGGATGGCCGCACGGACCTCGCCGAACCGCGCCAGGATCGCCAGCACGAGGTCGAAATCCTTGGGCCGCAGGTCCACCTCAGCCGAGCCGCAGATCACCACGAGAGCGTACCCAGCGACGCCGCCATGGCCGCCAGGCGCGCCGCATGGTGCTGGACGATGCGTTCTGATACGCTCTGCGACAACGCCTCGATATAGGTATGGCTCGTCAGGTTCCGGTCTTCAAGCATCCTGAACCACGCGTCGACCTCATCCTCATCATCTGCCAGACGAGCGGCGATGAGCGAGCGGATCACCTGACGCGGACTGCCGGCCTCAAGCCCGAGCCGCTCAACGTAGGGCTTGATGGCCTTCCAGGTCGCCTCGAAGGTGAACTCGAACCGTTGGATCAGCCCGTCGCGCAGCAGGTCGTCGTTCAGGTCGGCGCACCGCTCCACGGCCTCCAGCAGGCGAGCCGACGCCGCCATGGCTTCTGCGCTTCGCAACTGGAACTGATCGTAGCCACGTTCCGACATCCATCCGCCTCCATGCGCGCCCCATACCGCTCAAGCATTGTACCGAACCGCCCCGGACCGTTGCGCCCCCTCTCCCTGCCCGGCCCGAGCGCGTGACCGGATCAGGGATGCCATGCTTGCCGCGGCCGGGATGTGGCGCGATCGGACCGATCTACCGGACTTCGATACGCTACGCCGCGAGCTGGACCGTCCGTACACCAAGGGGCCCCTGGCTTAGGCCGTCGTCCGTCCCGCTTCGCGAGGTATGATCCACCATTGCAGCCGGCCACGGCGGCCAGCCCGCGACAGAACGGGGGACGAAACCATGAAGCAGACCGATCCGCGCGTCACGCGGCGGGGGTTCATCCAGACGTCGGCGCTCGGCGTCACCGCGGCGGCCTTCGGCGGGCCGCTGGTCCTGCGCGCCGGCGCCGCGTCGACCGCCGCCGCCGCCAAGCTCAACCTGGCCGTCGTCGGATGCGGAGGCCAGGGGCGCGGCGACATGAACGGCATGCTCTCGACCGGGCAGGTGAACCTGGTCGCCCTCTGCGATCCGGACGCGGCGCAGATCGACAAGGCCCGCGCCGTCGCAGGCAGCCGCGGCGGGGACTCGGCCAGGGGCTACGAGGACTACCGCAGGCTCCTCGACGCCGCCGCGAGCTACGACGCCGTCCTCATCGCCACGCCGGACCACTGGCACGCGCCGCTCTGCAAGGCCTTCATGAAGGCGGGCAAGCACATCTACTGCGAGAAGCCGCTGACCCACAGCATCGCCGAGGCCCGCGAGCTGCGACTGCTCTCCCGCAGGAGCAAGGTCGTGACGCAGATGGGCAACCAGGGCAGCGCCAGCGACTCCCTGCGCCGCTGCGTGGAGATCATCCAGGCCGGGGCGCTGGGGCAGATCCGCGACGTCTACCTCTGGGGCATCGGCGTCGGCGCCCGCGAAGGCAACGCGGAGGGCGTGGACCCGATCCCGGCGGGCTTCAACTGGGACCTCTGGGTCGGGCCGTCCGCCATGCGCCCCTTCAAGAAGGACGTCTACCATCCCGCCACCTGGCGCGGCTGGTTCGATTTCGGCAACGGCGGCCTCGCCGACTTCGCCTGCCACGGCATCAACCTGCCCATGCGGGCGCTGAACCTGGGCTACCCGGAGCGGCTCGTCCCGAACATGGGACCGGACGGCAGGCAGCTTCCCGGCAAGGCGGCGGTCGAGATGCACTTCCCCGCCCGAGGCGCGCTGAGCCCCGTGGTCCTCCACTGGATGGGTGACCAGAAGCCGCCGGCCGAGCTCACCCGTCCGCTGGCCGAACTGAACGGCGGCAACGCACCCGACGGCGTCATGCTCATCGGCGAGAAGGGCTTCATCCACACCAGCCACTGGAACACCGACGGCCTGATCCGGCTGAACGGCGAGCCCGACCTGCACCGCGTCTGGAGCCACGAGGCCACCAAGCCCATCCCCCAGACCCTGCCGCGCGTCCGGGGGCATGACCAGGAGTGGCTGGCAGCCTGCCGCGGCGAGGGGCGGGTCTATTCCGACTTCGATACCGGCGGCCACCTCACCGAGATAGGGCTATCCGCGGTCGTCGCCCTCCGCGCGGGCAAGACCCTGGAGTGGGACGGCGAGAAGATGCGGGCCAGGAACGCACCGGACGCCGACCGCTTCATCCGCCCGCCGCACCGCAAGAAGTGGCTGGCCTGAGCCGGGCTTAGGGGTAGCGGCCTCCTACGGCTCGCGGGCAGGCCATGGGCGTCCGACCGACCGGGCGAGGCCCTCGACGTCGCCCTGAGTGAAACGAAGGGCCCCGACTCCATCACCGCAGCTTCGCCTCTCGGCGCGAAGCGCGAGCCTTCACCCGACGCCTCCTACGGCTTGCGCGCCATAATGTGAATGGCGGTCCTTGACTGACAGGCGCCCGGCGGCGGCGGCGTGGGTGATCGCGAGGCGACCATGAACCTGAATGCGGAAGTGACTTCGAAAAGGGCACAGGTCCTGCAGGCCGCGGGGCGCTATGACCTGCGTGACGTGCGTCTGTTCGGCTCCGCGGCCCGCGGCGATGATGACGAGCGAAGCGACATCGACCTGCTCGTAACGCTGGGACCCAGGGCGACCGGCCTTGATCTGGGCGGCTTCCTGATGGAGATGCATGACCTGTTCGG
Organism: uncultured Chthonomonas sp.; assembly: GCA_903885605.1. GTDB lineage: Bacteria > Armatimonadota > Chthonomonadetes > Chthonomonadales > CAJBBX01 > CAJBBX01. The sequence continues at coordinate 18,074 of CAISJD010000084.1, forward strand.
TCGGCGCGTGGACGTGGCCACGGAGGGCATGCTGAACCCCCGCTGGCGTGACCGCGCCCTGCGCGAGGCAGTCCCACTTTGAGAGACCCGCGCGCCCGTCTGCTCGACATCCTGGAGGCTATCGATCGGATTCAGGAGCGGCTTCCCGCACACCGCACGGCGTTCGAGCACGACGAAGTGGTGCAGGTCTGGGTCGCGCACCATGCTCGGATCATCGGCGAAGCCGCGCGCGTGCTACCGGAGGAAGTGCGCAGGCAGATGGCTGATGTCCGGTGGGCGCAGTGGGTTGGGTTCCGGCACATACTCGTTCACGAGTATTTCCGCGTGGACCCTGATGTAGTCTGGCGCGTTGCGGCAGGTGAGCTGACGGGTCTGAGGGCCACCATCGAACGCTGGTTGGCGGAGCACCCGGACTGACTGCCGAGCTCCATGGCCGGCACGAACGGATCGGGTCGTGCGGTACGGGTCGCGGGCAGGCCACGGGCGTCCGACCGCGCGCCCGTTGCCCTTGACGTCGCCCTGAGTGAAACGAAGGGCCCCGACTCCGGCACCGCGGCTTCGCATCTCGGCGCGAAGCGCGGGCCTTCACCCGACGCCATGCCGCCCACGCAAGCCACTGCGGCGAAGGAGTCGGGGTCCTTCACTGCGTTCAGGACGACCGTCAAGGCCGGCCCATCCACGGCCGCGGTTTCGTCGACTCACAGAAGTGGCGGTCTTGGCCCGCGCGCCCGTTGCCCTTGACGTCGCCCTGAGTGAAACGAAGGGCCCCGAC
>CAISJD010000085.1 GCA_903885605.1 uncultured Chthonomonas sp.
CGCCGCGGGCCAGGGCGTCGGCGGCGGCGCGGCCCATCTCCGTGGCCAAGCCGGACCCCACGAAGCGCCGGAACCCCTCCACCACGTCGGCGTCCACGGCAAAGAGCAGCTCAAGGGCGTGGTCGATGCCGCCCTGGGCCGCGCTGGACAGGTCGGCCGTGGTCGGATGCGGCGACTCGGTGACGAGGTGGCCGAGGCGGAACTGGTCCGCGATGGACAGAAACTCCGCCGTGCGGCGGTCCGATGCAGCGCTCATAGGCTCTCTCCCAAGCAGAGATGCATCATTGTGGTCCGCGACGGCAGGCGTTCGGCGATGCCGCGGTGAATCCTACGCCCAGCCGGCCGCGGCGGGCCTTCGCGGGCAGCGGTCCGGCCAAGACACGCTACAGGAGCACGGTATGATCCGGGTTGGACTGGTTGGCTGTGGCGGCATCATGGGCGCCCATGTGCCGGGATGGAAGGCCGTTGAGGGGCGCGCGGTGGTCACTGCCGCGTGCGATGTCAGTGAGGAGAACGCCAAGCGCAGGTCCGCCGAGACCAGCGGTGACGCGGCGATCTACACCGACTGGAAGGCGATGCTGGCGGACGGCAACGTCGACGCGATCGACTGCGCCCTCCCGCATCACCTGCATCGCGACGCCATCGTGCAGGCTGCCGAGGCCGGCAAGCACGTCATCACCGAGAAGCCGCTCTGCATGTCGCTGGACGAGGCCTCCGACATCGAGAGCGCCATCACCTCCAACGGCGTGGTCCTGGTCTGCGCCCACAACCAGATGTTCGAGCCGGCTCCCCGAACGGCCCGCAAGTGGATCCGCGATGGCCGCCTGGGCCGCATCTTCAGCCTCCGCACGGTGGACTGCTTCTTCGCCGGCGGCGGCAACACGGTGGACTGGGGCTGGCGTGGCAAGCTGGAGACCTGCGGCGGCGGTTGCGCCATCGATACCGGCTACCACCCGACCTACATGCTGATCTCCCTCGCCAACGCGGCCCCCACCGAGGTCGTCAGCTTCACGGCGAACTACAATCAGCCCACGCTGGAAGGCGACGACAGCGCCCAGACCATGGTGCGCTTCGCCAACGGCGCGGTCGGCACGCTCCAGACCAGCTGGGGCTACGGCGTGCCCAATGGCCATTGGCAGATCGCTGCCATCGGCGAGAAGGGCCAGATCTACGGCCGCGGCAACACGCTCTACTTCCAGCCGCTCCAGGGCGAGGTCGAGAAGCATGAGCTGGAGCCGGAGAACGGCTTCGTGGGCGAGATCAAGCACTTCATCGACTGCATCGCCGACGGCGTCGCGCCGGAGCAGGGCCTCTACGAGGGCGTTACCGTGCTCAAGGTGATCCTTGGCGGGTATCAGTCCGAGAAGGAAAGACGGGTCATCCAGCTGTAGTCGTGAAATGGCCGCCGGTCTCGACGCACCGAGACCGGCGGTCCCTCAGACCGTTCCTCCGAACCGCTTCGGCCACTGCTTGTGCCACTCGGTGGCCTGCTCGTACGCAAGCGCCACGCGCAGAGCGGCATCCTCCCGGCAGAGACGCCCGGTGAACTCCACCATGCGTGGCAGGCCGTTCACCATGCCGCATCGCGTAATGACGGTCGGATGTCCTGTCAGGTTCGTGGCCACCAGGCTGCCGTAGGGCGGCGTCACGTAGCAGTCCACGTCGGCCACGGCCTTCTCGAACTCCACCTGCAGGTTCCGGCGGATGCGCATGGCGGTGATGTAGTCCGCCGCCGGCGCCAGGCTGCCGACGCGGAAGATGTTCGGCCACGAGTTCTCGCCCTGCTGGGCGAGCTTCGAGAGCTTGCCGTCGGAGTTCAGCCGCTCGAAGGCGGCCGCGCCCTCGCACCCGATGATCAGACCCGCCAGCGCGTCGTAGGCAGGCCCCATGGCCGGCAGCTTCACCGGGACAAGCTTCACGCCCAGCCGCCGCAGCGTTTCGATGACGGCGGCGTAGACCGGTCCATCGGCGGCGTCCTTCGCAACCTCGGCGAAGGACGCCTCGTCGATCCCAACGCGTAGCTCCTTCAGGGGGACCGAGGCGTCCCACCGGAACGGCGCAGCGATGGCCGTCTGGTCGCTGCCGTCGGGGCCGCAGATGGCGCCCAGCACGGCCGCGCAGTCCTCCACGCATCGCGCCATGGGACCCAGCTTGTCCATGGACCGGCTCAGGGCCATGGCGCCGGTCCTGGGCACGCGGCCGTAGGTGGGCCGCAGCCCCGTGACGCCGCAGCGCACCGAGGGGCTGACGATGCTCCCCAGCGTCTCGCTGCCGATGGCGAACGCGACCAGCCCTGCTGCCAGTGCGCTGGCCGGGCCGGCCGAGGAGCCGCTGGAGCCCTTGTTCGGTTGCCACGGGTTCCGGGTGAGGCCGCCGAACCAGACATCTCCCATGGCGAGCTCGCCCAGGCTGAGCTTGGCGCAGAGCACGGCGCCGGCTGCGTCCAGCCTCTCGGCGACCGTGGCGGTGTAGGTCGTGACCTGCTCCGCGTAGGGGGCGGCTCCCCAGGTGGTGGGGTACTTCTTCACGGCCAGCAGGTCCTTGGCGCCCCACGGGATGCCGTGCAGCGGGCCGCGCCACTTGCCTCCCATGGTTTCGCGGTCGGCGCGCTCGGCCTGCCGCATGGCGAGCGCCTCGGTGAGATTGATCACGCAGTGGAGCTCGTCGCCATGCTTGCGCAGGCGGTCGAGGTAGAACGCGGTGAGCTCCACGGAGCTGATCTTGCGGGTGCGGATCATCTCCGATAGCTGCATGACGCTCGCGTAGGCAAGCTCGCCGTCGGCAGCGGTATGGGTCCGCCGGCCGGGCTTCGAAAGCTTCATGCAAGGCTTGCCCGTGGGCAGCGCCGTGCCCGGCAGGATCGGCTGGAAGAGGAGCGACGGCTCGGAGGTCTCCGTCAGCGGGAACGCGCGCAGGGCCTGCAGCGCCGCGCGGTTCTCCGCCATGCCCCGCGCCATGAGGGCGCGCTCGGGCTCGGTGTAGGCCCTTCCGACGGCGCGGTCGAGGCTATCGATCTCGGATGCAGGCACGCCGCCCCCCTCCTGCGCCCCGGCAGCGAGCGTCAGGCAGCTTGCTCCAGCTCCGGCGAGGGTCTTGAGCATGGTACGGCGGTCGATCGGGCGCTTCTCGTTCACAGCCTTCTCCCCGGCGCGATGGTGTCGGTATGCTCCCTGAGCAGGAATCTGCGCCGCGGCTATCGTACCTTCCAGTAACGCCAACGGCGCCGCGCCATCGGGCGCCGGGCAGACATCGAGCGATGAGAGTACGGATTGCCGTCAGCGGCGGCATCGAAGGAGGACCTATGGCGGCGGGAAGCAATCTGAAGGTCGGCGTGATCGGCTACGGCGGCATCGGCAAGTTCCACCTGCAAGGGTGGTTGAACCTGCGCGACGAGGGCGTGACGTTGGGCGCCGTCTGTGACGCGGACCCATCGAAGTGGTCGGTGGTTGAGGAGGCCTACAGGGGCATCGGCCCAGCCCCGGCCAAGGAGGGTTTCCTCTACACAAGCGTGGATGACTTCGTGCAGAACTCCGGATGCGACATCGTCAGCATCTGCCTGCCGAACTTCCTCCACGAGCCTGTGGGCGTGAAGTGCTTCGACAAGGGCATGCACGTGCTCATGGAGAAGCCCGCCGCGAACACGCTGGCCGGCGCGCAGAACATCGTGGCGGCCTGCAAGCGGTCGGGCAAGGTCGGCGCGGCGCAGCTGAACAACAACTACACCCCGACCTACGAGCTGGCCGAGGGCATGGTGGACGACGGCGCGTTCGGCGAGCTCCAGTCGGTCTCCGGCTGGTGGGTGCGCCGCAATGGTATCCCGTTCTACGGCCAGTGGTTCGGCATCAAGGAGAAGAGCGGCGGCGGCCCCGGCATCGACCTGATGCCGCACGTCCTGGGCTGGCTCCTGGGCGTCATGGACTGGCCCAAGGCCAAGTGGGTCTCGGCGCGGGCCTTCGACAAGGCCGAGCCGGGCGCACCGGGCTACGGCCCCTACGGCGGCGGCTCCAAGAACCCCGGCGGCAAGTTCGACGTGGAGCGCCGGATGCAGTCCTACGCCCAGCTTGAGAACGGCGTCACCATGAACCTCGAGGCCGCGTGGGCCATGCACATCGACCAGGAGCGCATGGGCTTCCGGCTGGTGGGGAGCAAGGGCACCCTTGCCGTCGAGCGCGTTTGGCCGATCAACGACGGCGACGACGCCAAGGCCATCGACACGGCCACCTACTACACCACGCGCGAGAAGGCCGGCCGGCCCTGGACGATCAACAAGTCGTTCAACCCCGATACCGACCCCAGCACCCGCGACGCCTTCATGGGACGCACGAAGACGCAGCCGGAGATGCTGGCTGCCATTCGCGCCGGCCGAGCGCCCAAGACCAGCGTCGATCACCTCCTGGCCATCCAGGAAGTGATCGAGGCCTCGTACAACTCAGCAGCGGCCGGCGGGGAGCCCGTGAAGCCGTAGGCCCGCCTCCCCTGGCAAATGCCTGATGCACAGAGCGCCCGGTCCCCCAATGGGAGGCCGGGCGCTCCAGCGTCTCGGTGTGGAGCCTACTTCTTCGCGATCTCCAGGCAAGTCAGTTGCTTGCCGTCCTGCACCAGGACGCGCCCGCCGAAGAGGGCCGGGTGGCACCAGTTCTTGCCGCAGACGGTCGCTTTCGAGGTGATGCGCGCGTCGGTGGCCGTCAGCGCGATGGTCACGAGGTCGCCGCCGTCGCACAGCGCGAGAAGCTGGCCGGGCCAGGCGACCATGGCGGCCCATTCGGTGCTCACCAGCCCCGAGAAGAAGCCGTCTTTGACGAAGACCTTGGCTCCGGTGGCTGCATCGACGCAGAAGAGCCGGTTGCCCGGTCCCAAACCGTAGACCAGCTTGCCGATAGCCACCGGGCTGGCGAAGCTCACGCCCAGGTCGCCGTGCGTCCATGCGCGCTCGGCCTTGAACTGGGCGCCCTCCTTGGTCACGCGGACCCCGGTCAGGCCGAACGTGATCGAGCCGACGACGACGGTGTCGCCGCAGAGGATGGGCGTCGTGGCATGGCGTCCGTACCGCGACTTGAGAGGCGTCCGCCAGAGCAGCGCGCCGGTCTGCACGTCGAGGCCCATGAGCGCAATGGCCGAGTAGACGATGACCTGCCGAACTCCGCCGATCGTGCCGATGATGGGACCGACGTGGCCGGGCGGGTCATCCTGCGACTTCCAGAGCGCCGCGCCGGTCAGCTTGTTCAAGCAGACCACGCCCGCGCCCGGGGCTCCCACGTTGGCAATAATCCGGTTGCCGTCGATGACCGGCGAGCAGCTGAAACCATGCCGCGCGGCGCCGAGGTTGTCGCCGGCTTCGGCCGGCGCCGCCGCGCCAAGGTCCTTCTGGTAGCTGCACCGCCAGACCTGCTTGCCGTCTTTGGCGCCGATGCAGACGAGCTCACCCAGGCACGACTGCGCGTAGATGCGGTCGCCGTCGGCGATGGGAGTGCAGCGTGGGCCCGGCTTGGACTGGAAGTCCGAGTAGACGGGACCCACCTCGGCGCGCCAGACTTCCTGTCCCGTTGCGGCATTCAGGGCGTGGAGGGTCTCCTTGTCGCCGACGTTGTCCATGGCGTAGGCGCGGCCGCCGGCCACGATGGGGCTGGCGATGCCTTCACCCACGGCGACCTGCCAGATCCTCGTAGGCGCGGCGGGCAGCGCCTTCGCGGCAATGGCGTCGGCCGGGGCGCGGCCGTCGGCGTTGGCGCCGCGCCAGCGCGGCCAGTCGGCGTTGGCTGATGCTGCTAGTAAGGCCAGGACGGCTGAGAACGCGGCGGCTCGGACGAAGCGGGTCATCGGTCAGCCTTTCGTTTGGGAAGGGGATGGGTGTCGGCGGCCTTGCGGCTCTCGGCGCCGCCCAGCCGTGTGCAGAGCGCCACGACGTCCCGGCGCAGCGGCGGGCATCGGAGCTCCAGCCTGCCGCCCGCCGCCTTCGCTGTCGTCGCCGCAAGGGTCTTGCCTGTCCAGGTATCGATCCACTCCACGCGCCAGTCGGCCCCGGCGGCGGGAACGGTGACGGCGAGCCCCTCCAGCAGGTCCGGACGCTTGCCGTCGTAGTCGGTGCGCCAGGTGCTCTGACGGTTGTGAACCCACGCCACGACGGTTCGGGGACCGGCAAGCGCCAGGGCGTTCACATCCGGGTAGCGGCTGCTTCGGTACGCCGGAAGGGTGATCGACCGGATCTGGTACCAGTCGCCGTCTGTGTTGGCCGCGGTGATCGTATGCCGACCTGCGGGCGCCTGTATCGTGATGGCCTCGTCGTAATCCACGACGTAGCAGTTGTACTGCTCCAGCAGCTTTGAGCGCTTCCACGGACCCGCGCCCTCAGGACCGGCGCGGAGTTCCCGCGTGACGACGGGCTTGCCGTCCAGCGAGATCACCATGTTGGCCGCCGTGCAGACCTGTCCCAGCATCAGCGTGACCGGCCCCGCGGCGGGTAGGTCCACCTTCCACGTCAGTTTCGTGGGCAGCTCCGACGCCTTGGCGCGCCGTGGGCTTCCGATCGCCATGCCGATGGGACCGCCGCTCACGGATCCGTCACGGCCGATCTCGTAGACCGTGCCCGGCGGCATGCCCCACTCGACGGACCCCGGTAGCACCAACTCCGAGAAGCGCTCCTCGCCCCTGCTCTCCTGTCGCACTCCCACGCCTCGGACCGGCTCCAGCCCGGCTTGGGTCCAGTCGATTCGGTCGGCGAACCGGCGCACGGGCGTGAGGATCGAGTAGAGGTTTTTGGGGTGGACGTAGCCGTCCCAGTACCAGAGCATGGCCGTACCCGCCGCGCCTGACATCAGGGCGGCCCAGGCGCCGTTGTGCATGCTGACGCCGGAGCCGGAGGGGTCCCACCGGCTGTCGGCCGTTTGCCAGTCGATGCCGAACTCGGCGAGCAGGTAGGGCTTGCCGTGGAGCAGGGCCTCCTGCGTGTCGCGCTGGATGCCCGGGGTGAAGTCCGGCGTGTTGCCTGCCTGTCCGTACATGTGCTTCATGGTGAAATCAACGGCGGGCGAGCGCCACGTAGCGGCATCGCCGTAGGTTGTGCTCACCATGTGGCGGTTCGGATCGATCTGCTTCAGGTACCGGGCCATCTCATCGACCCACTTCGACTGCGAGGGAGTGGGCGGCACCTCGTTCCAGAACTCCCAGGCGAAGAGCGCCGCGCTGTGGCTGTACCGGGCCACGAGATAGCGGAGCCGCTGCTTGTAGAGCCGTCGGGCATCGGTGTTGGTCCAGAAATCCTCGGGCTTGGCGCAGGGGCCACCATTGCGGGCGTTGTAGGGGTTGCTGACCCAGCTGCCCTCGCCGAAGTAGCCGCCGTCGGTGAACTCGCCGTAGGTTCCGAGGCAGAACATCGTGCGGACGCCCGCCGCCTCGGCCATGGCCACGACCTGGTCCAGCCGCCACGCGTTGTCGAGGGCATACCTGCCTAGGCCACTATAGGCGCCGATGCCCGGCTTGGCGGTGGGCGACGGCATCCACTCCTGCCCCTTCTCGTTGTTGGAGAGCCAGAGCCGTACCCAGTTGCCTCCGGCGGCGCCTAGCCCCTTGAGCCAGGCTCGGTACGTGGCGACCGGGTTGCCGGCGTTGGCCCAGCACATGTTCTCGCCGACGGGCACGAACGAGCGGCCGTCGTCGGTCCTGAAGACGCGCTTGCCCGCTACCCGGACGTGCCCGCTGGACGCCGCGGGACCTGCCACCAGCGCAATCGGCCGTCCGCGCACCACCGCCGAGCCGTCTCGAGCGACCACGGTCATCATGTAGCGGCCGGGCCCAGGCGGCGCGAAGCGGATATGGAACGAGGGCGCCCCGGCGGGAGCGAGCCTCTCGGAGGCGCCGCGGCTGGTCAGCAGGGCGGGCACGGTGTAGAAACCCGGCACGGTCACCTGCCGCCCGTCCGGGCCGCTGATGCGGCACTCCACGGCGATGTCGGCAGGATCGAACGGGTTGCGGTAGGTCGCGGCCAGGCGGCAGTCCAGTTCGACCGTCTGATAGGCCCGGCACCGCGTCCGCGAGGGCGTGACGCTCTCCAACGCCAGTGGGCGGTCGTCGCTCATCGGCACGTCGCTGAATGAGCCCTTGCGCGCGGCGGCGATCTCGGTCGAGACGGCCTCGGCCGGCATCGCCTCCACGCTCCACTCGAACCGGACGGCCTTCCCCGCCGCCAGCCTTCCCGAGGCGGCGGTGAGGAGGAACGAGAAGGTCGGGTCGTTCCATCGCCGGTTATCCTGCAACTGCGCCTGTAGCCCTGTCAGCCGCATTCGAAGGCCTGGACCGGCTGGCGGCGCGAGGTAGATGCGGTCCACGGGGCGCGTGCCGAGGATGACGTGCTGCTCACCGGCGGGCGCTGCCGGAAGGAGGCCCACGTCGGAACCGGCCTCCACCAGCGCGTAACGGGTGACGCCCGCGTTGCCGGCTGCGGGCAGGTTCAGCCGGAGCATCAAGGTCTCGGTGCCCAGATCGCGCAAGGGCGTGATGGAGTAGGCGGCACGGAAGCCCAGCGGTGTGGCCGTGACCGTCTGCACCAGCGATACCCGCGCGTTGCCCTGGCCCAGGGCGGTCTGGATGCGGAGCGGACCGGTCGGGGTCGGCTTGCCGATCTCGCCGCCGGGGCTTTGCGAAAGGAGGTCGCCGGACCAGCCCGGCTTCACGGCCACCACGACGGCCTCGCCGATGATCTCCCGGCCGCCGACGCTCAGGCGCGTAATTGCCCCATCGCTGCTGACGGCGTACCCGAGCTGAGCCGATGCGGGCGCTGCGCCGAGGGCGCCGAGCAGTGTCGCAGCGATGAGCCAGGCGATGCGCCTAAGCATGGGAACCGTCCCGGGCGATGCTGAACCCGGCGAACTCGCCGCGCGCCTCGCCGAACTGCATCGTATGCCCCGTGACCTCCGCCGCGGGCGGGCCGATCCTTGCCCATGCGGCAAGCCTTGCCAGCGCCTCGCGCTCGCCTTCCGCGACGATCTCCACCGATCCGTCGGGCATATTGCGCACGATGCCCGAGAGACCGTACCGGGAGGCCACGCTGCGCGTCTCCGCTCGGAAGTAGACGCCCTGGACCCGCCCTGACACTCGCATGGTGATCCGCTCCTTCATCAGGCCCTCCGCCGCCGCCGGGTCTCCGAATGCCGTCCGGCGTTCCCGAATCGTACCGCACGACGCGTGTGCGCCAAGCAGGCGATATGGGGCCTTGTGTCGAATGATCCCCCCGACAAGGAGGGCGTAGCCATGCATCCTGTATTCCCCATGCCGAGGCATCTGCTCGCGGCCGTTGCTGTGACGATCGGATTGGCGATGTCGGTGGCCGTGCGGGCGCAGAACGTCTATCCCGATCCGAGCTTTGAGCGCAACGGCGAACCGGGACCGGCTCGCTCGGGCGCGCGCACCACACGGCTGGCCGTACCCGCGCCCACGCACTGGGCTGCCGTGGGCGACCGGATCGCCGTTGAGCCCTTCGCGCGGTACCGCGTGTCGCTCTGGGCCAGGGGATCGGTGACCGGCGGCACGGTCTACGCGCCCTACTGCTATGAGTGGGACAGCTACGAGTGGGCCTTCGTCACCACCGCCGCCATGAAGCCATCGCAGGAGTGGACCCGGTACGAGGCCACCTTCGTCTCGCCCGCCGCCACGATGTATATCCATCCGGCCGCCGCCATGGATTGCACGCAGGCGGACGTCCGCGTGGATGACATTGAGGTCGTCAAGGTGGCCTCCCCGGCCGCGACCATGGCCGAGATCGCAGCGAAGGCCTCGCCCTCCGCCGATGAGGTCCGCCTGCTGGGGCGTTGGCTCATCAGCCGCGGTAAGCGGGCGGAGGTCGTGAAGCTCATGGAGGCCGCCCAGGCGTTGACGCGCGCCGACCTGGCCACGATCCTCGCCGCCGCGACCCGGACCATTCCCGAGCGGCGCCGCTTCGTCGCCGAGATCGTCGCTTGCGGCGGGCCGACCTACCACGACGGCATGGTGCGCTTCGCCGAGGCCACCCACGGCTTCACCGATGCCGAGCGCATCAGCGCCGCGGTCGCGGGCTTCAGTCGCACCACGGGCGATGAGCGCGCCGGTAAGGCCCTCCGGATGGTCGTGGAGTCGGTCCTCAATGGTCCGGCGGGTCCGTCGACGCTTGCGGAGCGTAAGGCGAGGCTGGCGGCCGCCAGGTCGGCGATGGAGCCCCTGCGCTCGCAGTCATCGGCCGGCGCCGAAGGCGCGCTGGCGGCCCTGAGGACCGCTACGACGAAGCTTGAGGCCATTCAGCGGTCGCTGGGACACTGCACGTTGGCGCTGGCCGGTGAGCCGGTCCGTGCGGCCACGCACTGCATCGTCATCCCGGACAAGGCGAGCCCACAGGAGGCCTACGCGGCGCGCGAGCTTCGCGCGCATCTGGAACTGGTCACCGGCGAGGCGCTCCCCATCCAGCTGGAGAGCAAGCGCGGCGACCGGCCGGGCCTCTTCGTGGGGCGCTGCAAGTCGGCGCCGCTGAAGGTGGACAGCCTTGGGAAAGAGGGCATCCACCTCAAGACGGACGGCAGGTCGGTCTACCTGGCCGGCGGGCGTCGGCGTGGCGCCATCTACGCGGTCTACAGCTTCCTTGAGGAGGTGGTCGGCTGCCGCTGGTTCACGCCCGACTGCTCCACCTGGCCCACGAGCGGCACGATCGCCGTAGGCAAGCTCAACAAGCGCTACCTGCCGCCGCTTGAATACCGCGGCGGCGACTACCCGGTGGCCAAGGAGGGGCAGTTCGCGTCGCGGGTGCGGATGAACGGCGCCTTCCATGCGATCTCGCCGCTGCAGGGCGGCAACGTCGGTGTGCACAGCCTGGCCCACACCTTTGCCGCGCTTTGCCCGCCGGAGACCTACTTCGCCGAGCATCCGGAGTACTTCTCGCTGGTGGGCGGCAAGCGGCAGTCCGGCTACGCGCAGCTCTGCCTCACCAACCCGCAGGTACTGAAGATTGCCATCGAGGGGGTGCGCCGCTGGATCGCCCAGAACCCCGGAACGAAGGTCTTCTCCGTATCGCAGAACGACACATTCAACTACTGTGAATGCGATACCTGCTCCGCCGTGGCAAGGGAGGAGGGGAGCCAGGCCGGCCCTATGCTCCGGTTCGTCAACGCGGTTGCGGATGCCATCCGCAAGGATCACCCGGACGTGGCGATCGAGACGCTGGCGTATCAGTACACCCGCAAGCCGCCGTCGATCACCAAGCCGCGGCCCAACGTCATCATCTGCCTCTGCAGCATCGAGTGCTGCTTCCTCCACCCGCTGGGTAGCGACGAGTTCAACAAGTCGTTTGTCACCGACCTCCAGGGCTGGGCGCGCATCTGCAAGCGGCTCTGGATCTGGGACTACGTCATCAACTACGCGCACTCGATCTGCCCCTTCCCGAACCTGGGCGTATTGCGGCCCAACATCGAGTTCTTCATCAGGAACGGCGTCACGGGCATCTATGAGGAGTCCTGCTACTTCACCAGGGGATCCGAGCTGCAGGAGCTGCGGAACTACATCCTCGCCAAGACGCTGTGGGACCCCTCCTACGACACCGCGAAGGCGACGCGGGAGTTCTGCTCGGCCTACTACGGCGCCGCCGCCCCGGCCATCATGCGGTACCTCGAGCTGATGCATGGCTCCGTGCTCGCCCAGGAAGGCGTCCACGTGCAGATCTACACGCACCCCTCGAAGTACCTCACACCGGCCTTCCTGGCATCGGCGTCCAGCCTGTTCGACGAAGCCGAGCGGGCCGTGGCGAGTGACGCGGCGACCCTCCATCGGGTCAAGGTGGCGCGGCTGCCCGTGCAGTACGCCCAGATCGCCATGGCGCAGTCGGGCCTCTGGGTGCGCGAGGGCGACGCCCTGGTGAAGAGGGGCGCCACCGACGTCACGGCGCTGGCGGAGGCATTCGCGGCGACTGCCCGCGCGGAGGGCGTGACCGCCGTGCGCGAGGGTGGGGGCGACGCCGCGCTGGAGGCCTGGCTTGCGACGGTCCCCAAGACAGCGCCCCGCGTTTCGCTTCGAACGCTGCGCGGCGGCGGCCTCACCGTGGCTGTGGCTCCCGAGTTGGGCGGGCGCATCCTGAGCCTCCGCACCGGCGGCGGTCGTGAACTGGCCTACCAGTCGCGGTCGGGCGAAGGCCTGATGGCTGAGGACTCGGGCTGGGACGAGTACTCCGAGGCCGGATACAGGTCGCCGGGCTGGCTTGACCGGTACGAGGTCCAGAACGAGAGCCCCAACTCCGTGACCCTTGCGGCAACGCTGTCCAACGGGATGCGCCTGACGCGGGTAGTCTCCGTTGACCCGGCGCGTCCCGTGCTCAAGGTGCTCTCCACGCTCACCAACGCGTCGGGCGTGGTCCGCAAGGCCTGCCTGCGGGCGCACCCGCAGTTCGCCGTGCCGACCATGGCAGGCGCTGCGGTAGAGGCGGCGACGGGTTCGGGGGCGCCGTCGGTGACGCAGCTCTCTGCCGGGGCAGAGGAGACCAACAGCTGGCTGGAGGGCCCAAACCTCCCGGCCGGGACCTGGAGCCTCATCTGGCCCGACGGAGCCAGGTTGGTGAGCCGCTTCGGCGCCGGTCAGGTGGCGCGCTGCCTGCTGAACCGGTCAACACAGGCCGGCCGCGTCAACCTGGAGCTCTTCTCGCCGGAGGTAGACCTGGCTCCGGGAGCTTCCATTGCGCTGGAGCGGGAGTACGAGGTCGTCCTCCCCTAGGCTTATCGCGGCCCGGCGGGCCTCTCTGCCGGCCGGGCCGTCTCACCTGTTCCGCTGGGGTTAGCTCACGCCTGCGCGTCGGGCTCCTCACCGAGGATCGCCTGCACGACGCGCTCGAGTTCAAGGGCGCGCGATCCCTTCACGAGCACCACATCGTCCGGCCGAAGCAGCGCAGCCACAGCGTCTACGGCAGAAGCGGTATCGTCCATGTGGATGTGGTGGCCGACGGTCTTGCTTGCCGCCTCGCCGATGGTCGCGGCGTTGTCTCCCACGGTGATCAGCAGGCTCACCTTGCGCATGGCCGGATGCTTGCCTACCTGGCGGTGGGCGTTGGCGGAGTGTGCGCCCAACTCGCGCATGTCGCCCAGGATCGCCACGGCGCGGGCGTGCCGGCCGTTGGCCATGGAGACCAGGGTCGTGAGGCCCGACGCCATCGAGTCGGGCGCCGCGTTGTAGGTATCGTTCAGCACCGTCAGGCCGTCGGCGCGCTCTTTCACTTCCATCCGCATGGCGCTGGGCTTGTAGTGCGCCAGCGCCACGGCGCAGACATCGGGGCCGATCCCGAAGAGCGTTGCTGCCGCGCAGGCAGCGGCGGCATTGATCGCCAGATGCGCGCCGGGGCTCGCCATCCGAAACTGGTGACCGTTGATGCAGAACTCCGTGTTGCCCGAGTCGACCAGCTGGATGTCCGTCACCTGCAGGTCGGCGCCGCTCCGGGTTCCAAACGTGATGGTGCTGCTCGGGGCATGATGGTAAAGGACGGGGAAGTAGTCGTCATCGAAGGGAAGAACCGCCGCTCCGTCCGGCGGAAGCTCGTGCAGCAGCTCTGCCTTGGCTTCGGCGATGGCGTCGCGGCTGCCGAGAAGCTCGATGTGGCTCACCCCGATGTTGGTGATGACGCCCGCCCAGGGCTTGGCGATGGAGCCGAGGTAGGTGATCTGCCCGAGCCCCCGCATGCCCATCTCGACCACCGCCGCCTTGTGCTGGTCCTCGATAGCGAAGAGCGTCTTCGGGACCCCGATCTCGTTATTGTGGTTCCGCTGCGAGACCACCGTCGGCATGGTGAGCTGGAGGATGGTGCCCAGCATGTTCTTGACCGAGGTCTTGCCTACGCTACCCGTGATGCCGACGACCCTCGGCGTGAAGAGGCTCCGGTAGTAGGCGGCCAGTTGCCCGAGGGCCGTGTAGGTGTTGGCGACCAGGAGTTGCGGCATGGCGATGCCGGGCACTTCGCGTTCGACCACCGCGCCGGCGGCCCCGCCTATCTCAGCGGATGCCACGAACGAGTGGCCGTCGCTCCGGTCGCCGTGCAGCGCGAAGAAGAGGGCGTCGCGCGTGCCCTCGCGGGTGTCCGTGCAGACGCTGCAGAAGGTGCGCCCGTGGAGGTCCATCGGCGCGGCGCAGAGGACGCGTGACGCATCGTCAAGGGTAATCGGCTTCATGGCACCTCCCTACCGGCGTCGGATCGGCGTTGCTCCATCGTGCTACCATCAAGCCAGCCTCCGGCGACGGACGGCATGCGACTTGAGGTGCAATCGGCGTGAGCAAGATCGACGTAGCCGTACTCATGGGTGGCATATCGGCGGAGCGGACTGTGTCGCTCTCCACCGGTCGCCAAATCCTGCAATCATTAGACCGAGAGAAGTATACACCGGTCGGTATCGACGCGGCAGCGATCAGCCGCGCGCCCGGAGGTGACGCGGCGGACCTGGCGCCCTTCGACCTGGCGGCGCTATCGGCAGCGTCCGCGACTCGCCGCCCCGATGTCGTCTTCATAGCCCTTCACGGCAGGGGAGGGGAGGACGGGTCGGTGCAAGGCCTCCTGGAACTGCTCGGCCTTCGGTACACCGGTTCGGGCATCCTCGCCAGCGCACTGGCCATGGACAAGGCGGCGGCCAAGCGCGTCCTCCGCCACGAGGGCGTGCCTGTGCCCGACGGGCTGGTCCTGGATGACTGCTCCGCGGCCGCCGCGGACGACGTCGACGCGGCCATCGTAGAGACCCTCGGCTACCCCGTGGTCGTCAAGCCCAGCCGAGAGGGTAGTACGTTCGGATGCTCGGTCGTGAAGTCGCGGGACGAACTGGCCGCGGCGCTGGATGCGGCGTTTGCCCGCGACGGCATCGTCCTCGTTGAGGAGTTCCTGCCCGGCATGGAGATCACCGTGGGCGTGCTGGGCAACAGGACGCCGGAAGCGCTCCCCACGATCGAGATCGTGCCGGCCGGCGGCTTCTACGACTATGAGGCCAAGTACGCCGCCGGCGGCAGTCGCCACATCATTCCGGCTCGTCTGCCCGAGGAGACGCTGGCCGAGGCCGCCGAGCTTGCCTGTCTCTGCCATCGCGCCCTTGGTTGCCGGGGGATGTCCCGCACGGACATGATCGTCTCGGATCGTGGGCTGGTCGTCCTGGAGACCAATACCATTCCGGGCATGACGCCCACCAGCCTGCTGCCCGAGGCCGCACAGAAAGCAGGTATCGCCTTCGCGGAGTTGCTCGACCGGATCATCGGTCTGGCGCTGGAGGACTGACGGAAGTCGCGCCGGCCGACGGGGTGTCGACCGGCACGAAATGGTGGAGGTGCGGGGACTCGAACCCCGGTCCCAGAGGACCCGCCCCCGGCTACTACGAGCGTGTTCTGTGTTTTGATCTCGCGCTCTCGGCTCCCACAGACAGGATCCTGCTGCGCCAGATCACCTTGGTTTCGCTACCGGAGCGGCGATCAGACTTCCGGCAGCTAGACGGCTTAGGTTACGCCCGGGCTCCCCTCGGCCGACAGGAGGGGGACGGACGCGCAGCCCTTAGGCTGCGAGCGCGTACTGGTTAGTGTTCGCGTTTGTTGGTTTGCCGCTTATTAACGAGGCCAGCGGCACCTCGGCTCGCAACCGGACACGGCATCGCTCAGGTCGACACCAATCACCCCCGTGTACTGCACCTGATATGACGACGAACGGAGCGAAAAGGTTTCAGCGCCGGGTTCAGGCCGCTCCGCCCAGAGACGAGAGGTTCGATCCTACTTCGGCGGCGAACCGGCTCATCAGCGCCCCGACGAAATCCCGCACGTCCATGGCCGGGTCCGCCACCAGCGGGGTCAGGTCCATGGCGTAGCTCACGAACTCGGCCTGGTCCACGCCGTGGCTCTCCAGGTAGGTGGCGTGGGCGCGCCGGCGGCCCATGGTGGCGTGGTCGTAGCGCTTACCGCCTGCCACCTGCGAGTCGAACAGCGCCACCAGCGCGGCGGCGATGTTGTCGTGCTCGCTCACGTCCAGCACCACCTTGTCGGCCGCAGAGAGCCAGTCCAGGTCGCGCCACACCTCGCAGCCGAGCACGCGCTCGGGACGAGCCTCGGCGGGGAGGCTCCGCAGGGCCGCCAGCGTGCGGAGGCAGACGGCCACGTGCGTGGCGTGCTTGTCCGCCGGGTTGTGCACGTAGACCACCTTCGGGCGCGTCGCGAGGAGGAGGCCGCGCAGGTCGGCCACCGTTGCGCCACAGGCGGGGTCCTTCACTTCGGCGCTGGTGAAGTCGAGGTAGGCGACGGCCGAGTACTCCCCGACCACGGCCGCCTTGTCCTGCTCGCGGCGGCGCACGGCCTGCATCTGCTCGTTGGTGTAGGTCCGATAGGCGCCGTCGCGGGGAGAGCCGGACCCGTCGGTCACCAGCGCGGCCGTGAACCAGCGGTCGGGACTGGCGAAGCCTGCAAGGATGCCGTGCATCGCCATGATCTCGATGTCATCGGCGTGGGCTCCGATCGCCAGGTGCGTCGTGCGCGCCAGCGCCGTCTCGGCAGGGGAGCCGTCGGGTATGAACAGGCCCGAACTGGGCTTCGTGAGTTGCATGCGTGTTACCTGAACCTGACCGGGTAGCCCCAACGGCCAACCCTGAATGTGGGTCAAATGATACCGAAAACGGCTCGAGCCGCGCCCGCGGGGCGTCAATAGGCCTGCGGCATACGTATGAAGGTCCGAAGACAAGGCCGCGAGGGCGTCTACGCGACCAGGCGCGGCTTCTCGTCCATTTTCATTGGAGGACTGCACAATGAGTTGTGATTGCGACTGCCGCTGCGACACCGCCGCCAAGGTGGGCCAGCCCGCACCCGATTTCGCGATGAAGGTCGTCGTCGACGGCGAGATCGTCGATACCAAGGTCAGCCTTTCGGACTACGCCGGCAAGTGGCTCGTACTCTACTTCTACCCGCTGGACTTCACCTTTGTCTGCCCGACTGAGATCCTGGCCATCTCGGACCGCATCGGCGAGTTCAAGGAGCTAGGCGCCGAGGTCCTCGGCGTCTCCATCGACTCGGTCTACTCGCACAAGGCCTGGATCAACACCCCACGCGACAAGGACGGCATCGCCGGCCTCCAGTACCCGCTGGCTTCCGACATCACCAAGCAGGTGGCGTCGGACTACGGCGTCCTGATCGAGGAGGAGGGCATCGCCCTGCGCGGCCTCTTCATCATCGATCCCGAGGGCACGCTCCAGTACTCCGTGGTGCACAGCCTGAACGTCGGCCGCAGCGTCGATGAGACCCTCCGCGTGCTGGAAGCGATCCAGTCCGGCGGCCGCTGCCCCGCCAACTGGAAGCCCGGTCAGGCCCACGTCTGATCCCTGTAGGAGCGACCCACCATGCCCATGCGCACAGGGACCCCGCTGCCGGAGTTGGGCGGAGCAACCGAGTGGATCAACAGCACGGCCGGCCGGGCTGATCTGATCGGCTCACCCCTGCTTGTCCACTTCTGGGCGGTCAGCTGCCATGTGTGTCACGACAACATGCCGACCGTGGCAGCCTGGCGTGAGCAGCACGCGGCCGACGGCCTGAAGGTGGTTGCGGTGCACATGCCGCGCCAACCCGAGGACATGGACGTGGAGCGAGTGAGGGCCGATGCGGCCTCCATGGGCATCACCGAGCCTCTGGCGGTGGACAACACCCACGGCGTAGCTGACGCCTTTCAGAACGAGTTCGTGCCTGCCTACTTCCTGTTCGACGCGGAGGGGAACCTTCGGAGCCGGGCAGCGGGCTACACGGGCCTCTCGATGCTGGAGGGCGCCTTGAAGCGGGTGCTGGGCGTCTCCTGACGCTGGCGTCGTAGAGCGAGAACAGCCCGGGTTGCCGTCAGGCTCCCGGGCTGTTTGTTTGTCTCAGGCCTGCGTGGCGTACTGCGCGATGATCGCCTTGAGGCGCGGCGCCAACTCGGTGACCCGCTCAAAGAGGGTGATCTGCGCGATGGCCCTGATCTTGTTGATATCAGGCGGGTCGGCGGGCCCGGGAGCAAAGTAGGTGTCGCCGCGGATGTAGTCCGTCATGAACCTGACGCCCAGCTCGAGCGAGATGATGCGCACGGCATCGACCATCAGCTCCACTTCGACGCGCGTCACGAGCTTCGTGGCCGACAGGTAGCCTCTGGCCAGCGCCTCGAAGACGGGCAGGTCTACATCGATCTTGGCCGGGTCGGGCTCCTTCTCGCCGGCTACGTTGGTCAGGCTTCGGGCCATATCGCCCCAGTCTGCAAGCCAGGTGCAGGGCATCACCGTGTCGAGGTCCACCAGCGAGCGCACCAGACCCGTCACGTCGTCGAAGAGGAAGTTGTCCAGCTTCGTGTCGCCGTGGGTGGCGTTCCGGCGGATGCGTCCCGAGTCCATGCCGCGCCGGAGCGTCATGGCGTAGTCCATGTGCGCCTTGGCCTGCGTGATGAAGTGCTCCAGGTCCGGGTCCTCAAGCCTGTGCCGGAATTGCCGCGACGAGAGCGCCACCATGTAGAGGTGCGCCGTGCTGTCGCGCAGGTCGCCCTCCTCCGGGAGGTAGGGAGCCGCCTCCGCCAGGCTCCGGCTACCGCGCAGGACCGAGAGCATCTGGTCGAAGTACATCCTGGTGTTGCGGTACCCGGGCAGCGGATCGGCCAGGCCCGCCACGTCAATGGACGAGGTCGCATCGCCGAAGACCGCGAGCCCGCGTGCGGCCTCCTCGGCGATACGGAGGCGCTCGTCGACGTCGGCGATCTCGCTGAGGCTCTTGTAGGTGTGG
This sequence comes from uncultured Chthonomonas sp., assembly GCA_903885605.1. GTDB lineage: Bacteria > Armatimonadota > Chthonomonadetes > Chthonomonadales > CAJBBX01 > CAJBBX01. Next base: position 18,730 of record CAISJD010000085.1, read on the forward strand.
CAACCCTCGATGAGGCCCACGCACCGCCAGCAGGCCTTCTGGTCGGCGCCCGGCGCCGCCACTAGCAGCTCGCCGTCGGCTGTGCGGAGCAGGTCCATCGGCTCCCAGTCGCGGCCTCCCGGGCTTGGTTCGGTGGCCAGGTACCTCCGCTGCGCCGCCAGGCAGGCGTCCATGGCCGCCATCACGCGGTCAGGCCGCGTGAACACGGCGTCGTTCAGCCGTTGCACCAGGTAGCCCCTGCGTGCGCCCGAGGCGCCTGCGTGAACGAGGTAGGTATCGGCGTTGATGTTGCCCTTGTCGGCAAACTCCTGCACATCGACGTCGCCGGTGATGCCGAACTTCGCGGCGATAGCGCGGATGGCTTCCTGACCGTATGCGGGAATGGACGGGGCTGCGGCGCTTGTACTTGGTCGGCAGCCCTCGGTCCGCGTCTGGGAAGACACGATGGGGACCTCCTGCGTGGAAGATCGGGAGTGGCTTCTGGTTGGGCTGCGTAAGATTGGCTGTCGGCTGCCGGGATTCCTGCCCGGTATGCCTGCGAATGCGTGTGCTATTCTCTTCGTGTGCTCCCTATGACCTCAATCCCTTCTTCCGAACTGGCCGATCGCCTGGCGACGCTGCTTCCGCGCGTGGCCAAGCCCGCCCGATACGTCGGTGGCGAGCTGAACCAGATCGTCAAGCCCTCAGGCCCGGGACTCCGCCGCATGGCGGTGGCGTTCCCCGACGTGTACGAAGTGGGCATGAGCAATTTGGCGATCTCGATCCTCTACGATGCCGTCAACAGCCTGCCGGGCTGGGCGGCGGAGCGCGTTTTCTGCCCATGGCTGGATATGGAGACGGAGATGCGCGCGGCGGGTCTGCCGCTCTTCACGCTTGAGACCAAGACGCCCCTGGCTCGGTGCAGCGTCCTCGGCATCGCGCTTGCCAACGAGCTCTGCTACACCAATGTCCTGAACCTGCTCGACCTGGCGGGCATTCCGCTCCGATCCGAGCAGCGGGCCGACGGCGACTGGCCCCTCGTCCTCGGCGGCGGGCATTGCACCTTCAATCCCGAGCCCATGGCGCCCTTCTTCGACGCCTTCGTCATCGGCGAGGCCGAACCGGTCCTGCCGGCCGTCCTCGCTGCCGTGGAGGCCCACGAGACTTCCCGTTCGGACTTGCTGGCGGCGCTGGCGGCGGTGCCGGGCGTCTACGTGCCCTCCCTCTACGCACCGGTCGACGGCAAGCGCGTTCGCCCCATCCAGCCCGGCGTGCCGCGCCGCGTGAAGCGGCAATTGGTTCCCGACGTCGCCGGCCTCCGGTACCCGACCGAGCCCGTCGTGCCCTACATCGAGGCCGTGCACGACCGCATCGCCATCGAAGTGATGCGTGGCTGCACTCGCGGCTGCCGCTTCTGTCAGGCCGGCATGGTCACGCGGCCCGTGCGTGAGCGGCCCGTGGACGAGGTGCTGCAGATTGCTCGCCGCATGGTCGCCACGACCGGGCATGACGACATCTCGTTGGTTTCGCTCTCCACGGCGGACCACTCCGGCGTCGAGGCCATGGTGGGCGAGCTGCTGCGTGAGCACGGCGGGCGCCGCATCGGTGTCTCGTTGCCGTCGCTCAGGGCCGACCGCGACTGCGTGAAGCTGGCCGCCGACATCCAGTCGGTCCGCAAGACGGGCCTCACCTTCGCGCCGGAGGCCGGTACGCAACGCCTGCGCGACGTCATAAACAAGAACGTTACCGAGGCCGACCTGATGTCCGTTGCCGAGGCTGCCTTCTCCAGCGGCTGGCGGCGGCTGAAGCTCTACTTCATGATTTCGCTGCCCACGGAGACCGATGAGGACGTCGTGGCGATCCCCGCGCTGGCGTCCCGCGTGGCCAACGTGGCGCGGCGCATGGGTGTCCGCAACATCACCATCGGCGTAGGCGTGTCGCCCTTCGTACCTAAGCCCCATACTCCCTTCCAGTGGTGCGCGCAGGACCCTCTCGCCGAGATAGAGCGGAAGACCAAACTGCTGCGCGACTCCTGCCGCGACAAGGCCGTGCAGCTTCGGTTCAACCGGTCGGCGCCGTCGCAGCTCGAGGGCGTCCTGGCCCGGGGCGACCGATCCGTGGCGGAGGCTATTGAGGGCGCATGGCGAGCCGGCGCCAAGTACGACGCGTGGGACGAGGGCTTCTCGCATTCGCGATGGCTGGCGGCGTTCGAGGCCGCCGGCGTCTCGGTGCATCAGACTGCTGAGCGGCGGCGCACGCTGGCGGAGGCGCTACCGTGGGATCACATTGACTGCGGCGTGAGCAAGGCCTACCTGAAGTCTGAGTGGCGCCGGGCCCAGGCAGCCCAGCTGACGGAGGACTGCCACTTCGGTCCCTGCACCCTCTGCGCGGCGTGCGAGAGGTTCCTGCCTGCCGCCCGAGTGGCAGCCGCCCGGACTTTGGCCGACTAGCAGCGCGCCCGGAGGCCTTGCGCCGCCGTTGTGCGGTAACTTGTTCTGGCGGCGCGCCGAGGCGTCTGCCGACCGTAGGGAGGTACGCCCCACGTCATGGGATCCGATGCAGCGTTGGTTGGCGGACTGCCTGAGCTGCGCCTCTTGGAGATCATGGAGGCGTCGCGGCAAGGAGACCGCCGTGAAGGCATCCTGCTTCGGCAGGGCCGTGGTTGGTTTCAGGTGGCGGGTCTGGGTCACGAGGCCATGGCGGCACTGGCCTTTGTGCTGGAGCCGGATGACATCGTCTATCCCTACTATCGCGACCGGGCGCTCTGCCTCGCCCGCGGCATGACGAACCTCGAGATCGCGCGCTCCTTCTACGCCACCGCCGCCTCGTCCGGCGCGGGCAGGCCCATGCATGGCCATTACTGCTCCCGAGAGCGCAACATCGTCTCTGTCGCCACGCCTACTGCCAGCCAGTGCTTGCCCGCGGTCGGCTCCGGGTGGGTGCAGAAGCTCGGCGGCTCCACCGATGTGACGCTCTGCTGCGTGGGCGAAGCGGCCATCCGGCAGGGCGAGTACTTCGAGGCCTGGGCCTTCGCGCTGCAGGAGACGCTGCCCTGCATCTTCGTGGTGCAGGACAACGGCTACGGCATCAGCACTCCGACCGAGCGCCATAACCCGTATCGCATCGGGGCGCTACCGATGGATCGCGTCGTGAAGGTGGACGGGCGTGATCCGAGGGCGGTCTTTGCGGCGGGCCTCCAGGCCGTGAACGCCGCACGTGCGGGCCACGGCCCCACGGTGCTATGGTGCGAGATGGACCGCCTGGCGTCGCACACCTCCTCGGATGACCATCGTGTTTATCGCTCGCCGGAGGAGCTCACCGCCATCGGTCGGCGCGATCCCGTCTCCTCCTTCGCCGCCACGCTCGTGGACGAGGGCCTCCTCACCGTAGGGGATGTGGATTCGATGCGCGAGGCCATGGCCGCCGAGGTCGAGGCCGCCTACGTTGCCGCGGAGGTGGAGCCGCGGGCGCCCATTGCTGAGTTGACCCGGCACGTCACCGGCCCGTTGCCGGAAGCTGTCACGCCTCCGTTGCCGTCCCCTGCGGGCGAGGCGGCCGGCGTCACGATGGTGGGAGCCGCCAACGCCGCATTGCGTACCGCCCTGGCGGAGGACCCGCACACGCTGGTCTTCGGCGAGGATGTTGCGGACCCGAAGGGCGGCGTTTTCGGCGTCACCAAGGGGCTCAGCACGGAGTTCCCCGACCGCGTGTTCAACGCGCCGCTGGCTGAGGCGACCATCATTGGGGCTGCCGTGGGCGTGGCGGCGTCGGGCTGGCGGCCGATCTTCGAGATCCAGTTCATTGACTTCATCGGCACGGGCCTGAACCAGCTGATCAACCAGGTGGCCACGCTCCGGTGGCGCACCTGTGGCGAGTGGACCTGCCCGATGACGTTGATCGCGCCGTGCGGGGCCTACCTGCCCGCCGGCGGCCCTTGGCACAGCCAGACCAACGAGGGGCTCTGGGCGCACCTTCCCGGCCTGCGGGTATGTTGCCCCAGCACGCCTGAGGACGCTGCCGGCATGCTTTGGACCGCCATCCATTGCGACGACCCGGTGCTCTACCTGCTGCCCAAGCACATCTTCCGCAAGCGCTGTGAGGTGACCCGGTGGGAGGCGTCTCCCATGGGTCGGGTGGCGCGCAGGCTGGCAGGCGACGACGTGACCGTGGTGGCGTGGGGCAACTGCGTGGAGCTGGCCCTGGAGGCCGCCGAGGTCGCACGTGCAGAAGGTGTTTCGGTTGAGGTGATCGACCTCCGCTGGATATCGCCCTGCGACTATGAGGGCGTCGCGGCCTCGGTCAGGAAGACCGGTCGGCTGGTGGTGCTGCAGGAGGATAGCCGGACGGGCGGGTTCGGCGATACCCTGGTGGCCGAGATGACCAGCAGGCCCGAGCGCTGGGACCTCTTCGCTGCGCCGCCGCAGATTGTGGCGAGGCTTGATGCCCCCGTACCTTTCTGTCCTGAGCTTGAGTTCGGCTGCCTGCCGGGCGTGGACGACGTGCTGGGCGCCATTCGGGCTACAATGGGCTAGGCGGCGTAGACTCGAGCGTGAGGACGATGCATGGCTGTGTTTGAGGTCCGGGTACCGCAGATGGGCGAGGGGTTGCAGGATGTCCGCATCCTGCGGCTCATCAAGGCTGCGGGCGACCCCGTGGGCAAGGATGAGCCCATTTTTGAGATGGAGACCGACAAGGCGGTCCTCGAAGTCGAATGCGCCGTCGCCGGGCACGTCTCCAGGTGGATCGTCGAAGTCAACGACGTGGTGCCCATCGGATCGGTGATCGGTTACGTCCAGACAGAAGAGGCCGGTGTCGATGCCGCGCCCGGGTCGCCCGCAGGATCGGTGCCTGGTCACTCGGCAGCGCCTGCTTCGGTGGGGTCGGAGCGCCCGTTGGGGTCCGCCAGGAATGTCGCCATCCCGCCCAGAACCCGTGCCTACGCGCGCTCACGCGGCATGTCGGACCTGGCGCTGGCCGAACTGGCCGAGCACCTGGGCCGCAAGGTCACTGACGCCGACGTTGCCGCCGCGCTGGCGGTCGCCAGGCCCTCCGCACCCGAGCCCATGCAGCCTCTCAGGGCGCCCTACATGGCTGTGCCCGTGCCGGACTACCAGCGCAAGCTGGTCCACCGCCTCGTGCAGTCCTCGCGGGCGGTGCAGCCGGCCGTGGAGGAGCTTCCCGTGGAGTGGTCGCCCGTTGAGCGTGCCCACAGCGCCGTGAAGCGTGCCGTGCGCGATGCCACCGGATGCACCCCGACACCGTTCACGGTGCTGGCGTGGTGCGTCGCGCGTGCGGCTCGCGATTTCCCCCGCTTCCGCAGCGTCTACCACAACGAGACCACCCTGTGGCAGTACGACCACCTCCACCTCGGCGTCGCCGTTACGCGTGAGGACGACGAGCTGCTCATGGCGCGCATCTCGGACGCCGACGCGATGGAGTTCGCCGCCTTCACGGCGGTGA
>CAISJD010000086.1 GCA_903885605.1 uncultured Chthonomonas sp.
CCTGGTGCTGGTGGTGAGCGACGAGATCCGCACGTTGCCCCTGGGCGTGGCCAACCTGATGATGACCGAGCACTACCAGAGCGACTGGGGAGCCCTCTTCGCCGGCCTCGTGATCGTCATGGGCCCTGTGCTGGCGGTCTACTGGGCCTTCCGCGACCGCATCCACGACACCATGGTGGCCGGAGCGCTGAAGGGGTAGGCGGGGAGCGCATGGAACTGGCCGCTCCCGATCTGCATGAGGGCAATACGGTCGAGGTCATCATCCTCATGCCGGAAGCGGCAGAGCGCGCCGGTCCCCAGATTCCGTGCGGTCCATCCACGATCTCGGAGTTCCTGCGGTCGCTCCCGCCCAGTAGCACTCCGCTGCTGTACGGCACATGGACCGAATACGAGCAGCACATGCGACAGGAGAGGGGTTCGTGGGACCGCTGACCGTCCCGACCTCCGGCCGGGTCTACGTAGACAGCAACATCGTGATCTGAAACGTGGACTATCGCCGCGCCTCTTCAGGGGCGACGAAGGCGCCGCTGTCTGGATCTACCCCGGTACCTTCGACGGCGGCGCCTCTTACGCCCCGAGGATCTCTACCTGGTCGCCCGTGTCCAGAGACAACCGGCTCCCGACTACAAGTTTCTCAGCACCTCCCGTATCGCCCACCGTCTCGTACAGGTGGGGCAATCCCTCTGTAACTGGGAGACGAGATCCTGCAACCACGGATGCTCCACGAGCCCCTCCCAGTAGCCATCGTCGGATCTGCCCCAGTCGATGGGGTCCGCCAAGGCCTCTCGTTCCCCACCGCTCTCCGTATCTCTCACTGTCTGCCTGTTCATAGTCTAGGAACTCACTTATCTCGGCGTCCGTGACGGCCGCCTGCGCCACCTGCTGCTCACGCGTCGGCTGGGCCATCCGGGCCAGATCCTCTGGTCCAGCCTGCTCTCCGACGTAAGCGACCGGATCCCGTACTACCCCTCCACTATTACCCGAATTGCCTCCTGCAGATCCAGGTTGGGAAACGCCTCCATTAGCTCCCGGACCTCCGCGTGAAAGCTGGGGTCGTTTTTGTATCTCTGAAATTGCTCTTCGACGGATAGCGGCTGCGGCTTCCTTGCGGTTGTACCCTCCGGTCGCACCGGTGCGCTCCCGTGAGGCGTAGTCTTTGTCCTCATTGTCGAACCCCTTCGCTATGGCAGAGACCTGATCTTCGGACATGGCGGGCAGGCCACGCTGTTGACGCGTCTGCTTCTCGATGTCCATGTACGATACAGAATTCTCCGGCTTGTCCCAGATTTCCTGCCACATGTACTACTACACCGCCTGAACATCGGCGCTGCTCATATCCTCAACCCCCTCATACCCCGGCTCACCGACAACCTCCTCCAACAGGATCTGACGAGCGCGCTCGACCACTGCGTGACTGGCCGATGCCTGGCCCAACCCGTGCTTATCGCTCGTGACGGCCCTGACGCCTCCAACAGGAAAGTGGGTACACCGCTGCGAACGTGGGACCCGCTCATCGGCGGCGCCGGGAAACCCGCGGGGCGCGCCGACCGTAATCCGAGACATGACAGACGCAAAGAACGCCGCGGGACACGCCAGGACCTTCTGGAAGGTGTTCAAGACCCTCAACCCGGCCGACATCGCCGCCGAGGCCGGCCGGCCCGTCAGCGTGGCGCTGGTGGGCACCGTGGCCGCGCGAGCCGATGCGGCACGGCGCATCTTCGGCAACGCGCCCGCCGACAAGCCTCGTCCCCTGCTGCGCGGCTACGAGACCGTGGGCGAGGAGCACGGCTTCCCCCAGGCGGCGCGGACCTTCGACATCGTCATCGATGCGGGCGGCGGGCGCGCGGGCGCCTGCGTGGCCATGCCGGGGCTCTACTCCGTGGAGGAGATCGGCGGATGGGAGCCCACCGTGGAGCGCATCCTGGACGAGCACCCCGACCTGCGGCTGGCGCTGGCGCGCCGCTACCCCGGACTCCGGCCGGCCGTGTCGCGCCGGGTGATCCAGGAGACCGCAGTGGCCAACGCCGAGTTCGCCGTGCTGAACGCGCTTCCGGGTGTGATCCCGCTACTGGGCCTGCTGCTACCCACCAGCGCCATCGGCGACATGCTCCTGCTGGCCAAGAACCAGGCGATGATGATGCTGAAGCTGGCCGCCGCACACGAGTTGCCGCTGGATATGCAGTCGCGGGCCGCCGACCTGGCGCCGCTGGCGGGTAGCGCCTTCGGCTGGCGCGGCATCGCCCGGGAGGTCGTCGGACTGGTGCCCGGGGGCATCGGGATGGCGGCCAAGGGCGCCGTCGCCTACGCGGGCACCGTGGCCCTGGGCGAGAGCATGCGGCGGTACTACGCGCTGGGCCACGTGCCCACGGGCCGGGAAATGAACATGCTCTTCCGCGAGGCGTGGTCGAACGCCCGCATGGTGACGGGCCGCGTGCTACGCCGGCTGCCCGCCCGCAGGCCCCGGCGCAAGGCGATCCCTCCCGCCGACCCCGACGCCTGACCTCCCCCGGCCCGCAGGTTCGGCGTCCGAGGGTGCGCTACGGCGCGCCATTGGCTATACTCTCTTCGAAGTGACCGCAGGGCCGAGCACCGGGCTCAGATCCGGCGGAGATGGAGGGTTACGCCATGCTGAAGGAGTTCAAAGGCTTCCTCACCAAGTCCAACGCCCTGGCTCTCGCCGTCGGCGTCATCATCGGCGGCGCGACCGGTAAGGTGGTGACTTCCGTCGTCGAAGACCTGCTGATGCCCATCATCGCCCTCCTGCTCCCGTCCGGCGACTGGAAAGAGGGCGGCCTCATCCTGGGCAAGAAGCTGCTGGACGGCAAAGAGACCACCATCATCCTGAAGTACGGGCACTTCCTGGGGACGCTGGTCGACTTTGTCATCATCGCCTTCGTGGTCTTCGTCGTCACCAAGGCGCTGCTGCGACCGGAACCCGCTCCCGCGCCGCCCGCCACGAAGGCTTGCCCCGACTGCCTTGAGACGATCCCTTCTGCGGCCACGAAGTGCAAGGCGTGCGGCTCGGCCCAACCCGCCGAGTGACGCTTCGCAACCCAACACCTGTTCGCTCTAAGCCATGAGGGCCTAGCATGTTGAGACGCATCGTGTCCGTAGCGGCCGTCCTTCTGATAGCCGGCGCCGTCTGGTGGAGCGAGAAGATCACCGCCATCCCGGCAAGCCGCGGGCCGGTGGAGGTCACCTACTGGGAAAAGTGGACGAGCTTCGAGGGCGACGCCATGCGTGCCGTCGTCGGCGCCTTCAACCGCAAGCAGAAGCGGATCCATGTGAAGCTGCTGACGGTCAGCGGGATCGAGGACAAGACGCTCATGGCCACCGCGGGCGGCAACCCGCCGGACGTGGCGGGGCTCTACGGACCCAACATCCCGCAGTATGCCGAAGACAACGCCGTGATCCCGCTGGACGACTACTGCCGCAAGTACGGGATCAAGGCCGAGGACTACATCCCGGTCTACTGGGACAACGGCCTCTACAAAGGCCACGTCTACGGCCTCTGCAGCACGCCCGAGACCACGGCTCTCCACTACAACAAGCGGATGCTCCGCGATGCGGGGCTCGACCCCAACAAGCCGCCGACCACCATTGAGGAGATGGATGTCATCTCCGACAAGCTCTTCCTGCGCGGCAAGGACGGGAAGCTGATCCGCGCAGGGTTTATGCCCGCCGAGCCGGGGTGGTGGAACTGGGGCTGGGGCTGCGTCTTCGGCGGCAAGTTCTGGGACGGCAAGAGCAAGATCACCGCCAACAGCCCGGAGATGGTGCGCGGCTACGAGTGGGTCCGATCCTACTCGAAGAAGTACGGGGCCGACGACCTGCAGACCTTCCGGAGCGGGTTCGGCAACTTCTCCTCGCCGCAGAACGCCTTCCTCTCCGAGAAGGTGGCCATGGAGCTTCAGGGCGTCTGGATGCACAACTTCATCACCATGTTCGCGCCGAAGCTGGAGTGGGCGGCCGCGCCGTTCCCCCACCCGGCCGACCGGCCCGACATGGCGAACACGACCTACACCAGCGAGGATGTGCTGGTGATCCCGCGAGGCGCCAAGCACCCCAACGAAGCGTTTGAGTTCATCGCCTACGTGCAGTCGCAGGAGGGCATGGAGATGCTCTGCATGGGCCACCGCAAGCAGTCGCCCCTGCGCAAGGTGAGCCGGCGCTTCTGGGAGACGCACCCGAACCCCTACATCAAGCTGTTCACCGACCTGGCATGGAGCAAGAACGCCATCGTGGCGGCCCGGACGCCGCTTTGGCCTGAATACAACGCCGAGCTCGGCAACGCGTTCGACGAGGTCGCGCTCCTGAAGGCCACGCCGCAGGCCGCGCTGGACAAGGTGCAGGCGAGGATGCAGCCGAAGCTGGACCGGCTCCTGGCCGTGCAGCGCGCCCGAGGAGAAGAGCAATGAGCCAACCCGCGCGACGACGCCTGAGCGCGGCCGCCCGCTCCGAGCGGCTGACGGCGCTCCTCTTCGTGTCGCCCTGGATCGTGGGCTTCCTCCTCTTCGAGGTCTACCCGCTCTCCATGGCGGCCTACTACAGCTTCTGCGACTACTCGGTGCTGCGGGCGCCCGTCTGGATCGGAGCCATGAACTACACCGGGCTGATGGCCGACGACGTCTTCTGGAAGAGCCTCGCCAACACCGGCTTCTACGCCGCGCTGGCCATCCCCTTCGGCATGGTGGTGGCCATCGGCCTAGCGCTGCTGCTCAACACCAAGGTGCGGGGCATGGCGGTCTACCGGACGGTCTTCTTCCTGCCGTCGCTGGTGCCGACGATCCCCCTGGCCGTGCTCTGGTTGTGGGTCTTCAACGGAGAGCACGGCGTCCTGAACACGGTGCTGGCCACCGTGGGCGTGAAGGGCCCCAACTGGCTCAGCGATGTGAACTGGAGCAAGCCCGCGCTGATCCTCATGGCCCTCTGGGGCGCGGGCAACGCCATGGTCATCTACCTGGCAGGCCTGCAGGACGTGCCGCAGGAGATGTACGAGGCGGCCGAACTGGACGGGGCGCGGTGGTGGGCCCGAACCCGGCACGTGACCCTACCCATGCTCTCGCCGGTCATCCTCTTCAACGGCATCATGGGCATCATCGGGGCGCTGCAGGTCTTCGCCGAGCCCTACGTCATGTTCCCCGGCGGCGCTCCGGCGCGTAGCACCTACTTCTACACGATGTACCTGTTCGACAACGCGTTCCTCTACCACAAGATGGGATACGCCTGCGCCATGGGATGGATCATGTTCGTCATCATCCTGGGCCTCACGCTACTGGCGCTACGCCTGTCGGAGAAGCACGTCCACTATCAGGGAGCCTGATCCCGGCACCATCGGAAAGGGCCGAACCAGCCATGCGCCACACGCTGACCATCGACTACCCGACGGAGCGCTTCGAGCAGAACCGGCGGCGGCTGGAGGCGCGGGGCGCGTTCCGCATCGCCGACCGCGTGCCCGTGGGCTTCTGCGTGGTGCCGCGATACTTCGCGCCGCTCCTCGGGATGCCCTACTCCGAGCTGTTCCGCGACGCCGAGACGCAGTACTACTGGCTGCTCCAGTTCGCCAAGTACCGCATGGAGCGGGTGCCCGAGGACGTCTGGTGCTCCCCGGTGGTCACCATCGCGCCCTACTTCGACAACGTCACCAATGCCAGCGCCTTCGGGGCCGAGATCGGGTGGGGCTCCGACGAGACGCCCCGCGCCATCCCGACGCTGAAGACGCCCGAGGCCGCCGAGAGCCTCGCCATGCCGGACGCCATGTCGGGCCTCTGGGGCAAGGCGCACGAGTGGCGCGCCACCTTCGAGGAGCTGGCCCGCGAGACGAAGGTGACCATCGGCGGCCAGGAGGGGCGCGTAGACATCGCCCCGGCGGGCATCGGCGGCGAGGGGCCGCACATGGTGGCGGTCGACCTGGCCGGCGAGGAGCTCTACTACTGGCAGGCCGAGCGGCCCGAGACTTGCCACAAGCTGCTCGACACCATCACGCGCGGCATGATGGCGGCCGAGGAGCGCTTCCGCGAACTGGACCCGCGCCCGCGCGGCGGCTACGGCCTCGCCGAGGACGCCGCCCAGGTGATGTCGGCGGCCATGTTCCGCGAGTTCTGCGTGCCGTACGACGCCGCCCTCTTCGACCGGTTCGGCGCCGGACTGCCGGACGGACGCGGCATGCACATGTGCGGCGACAGCAAGCACCTGCTGGCCTCGCTGCGCGACGACCTGCGTATCAGCAGCTTCAACCTCTTCGGCTACCGGGTCGACCCGGCGCTGGTGGCCCGCGAACTGGGCGGGCGCGCCTACCTCTGGGGCAACCTGGACCCCATGCTGATGAAAGACGGCGACCCCGACCAGGTGAAGGCCGCCGCCCTGCACTGCTTAGAGGCGCTGGCGCCTGTGGGCGGCCTGCTGCTGGGCGACGGCGCGAACGTCTGCCCCGGCACGCCGCCGGAGAACCTGGCGGCGGTCACCGAGGCAAGCGTCGAGTACGGCGCGGGGTAGCCTACGCCAGCCCAAGCCTCAGGAACTGCTCGCCCGGCGCGCCGCAATCCAGCATCAGCCGCTGCATGTGGTCCACCATGCGAGCCTCGGTTGGCGCATCGGCGACGGGCGCCTGCTGCGTGGGGTCGGCCTCCAGGTCGTAGAGCGCGTTGCGCATGCAGTCGGCGGTCGGGGTGATCCAGAAGCGCGCCGGGATGCGCATCGTCGGGCATCCCTTGGTGAATGAGAACGCCGGCGACATCTCTGCCTGCCGAAGCTGCTCCAGCGCGATGAAGCCCCGCATGGCCGTGGGCATGTGCGTGTAGTTGTAGAGCGGCCCGCCGTCGGACGTGGCCGGCGCGCGCATGTAGACGTAGCGCCCGTCGGTGACGTTGACCTGCGCGCCGTGCATGCCGAAGATCGCCGCATCCCGCACGGAGGTGTCGGCGGCAGTCGTCTGGGCCAGGTCGCAACCCAGCATATCGCCGGTGGGCTCCAGCCCGAAGTACCGGAGCAGCGTGGGTCCTGCATCAAGCGCGGGCTGCACCAGCGCCGACCGGCGCTCGCCCGCGGCGCGGCACCGCGGATCCCAGACGAAGAAGGGCGTGTGGGCGATCTCCTGGTAGAAGGGCTGCCACACCTTGGCCCAGCAGTTGTGCTCGCCCAGCATGAACCCGTGGTCGGTGAGGACGATGAGCATCGTATCGTCCCAGAGGTGCTTCTCATCCATCGTGTCGAGCAGGTCGCCCAGGTAGGCGTCGCACTGCGACAGGAGGGCGGCGTACTCGTAGCGGATGTGCTGGACCTGCTCCGGCGTTTCGTCCACGAAGCGGTAGAAGGGCCAGTCGAAGTGCATGGCGTCGTGGTCGTAGGGGTAGAGGTCCTTGTAGCGCCTATCCGAGAAGAAGGGCTCGTGCGGGTCGAAGGTCTCGATCTGCAGCATCCACTGGTCCTGATCGGCGTTGCGGCGGATGAAGTCGAGCCCGGCGGCGAAGGTCCGGGCCTGCGGGTGGTCGGCCTCGCGCTGCATGAAGCCCCGGTTCACCATGTCCTGCCGTGAGTGGTACTCCATGCTCTTGTGTCGGCCCAGAGCGTTGCGGGGCATCTCGGGGTCGGCGACCTGACCTTTCCAGGGGTCGCCTTCCTGGCCGCGGAAGAACTCCCAGGAGCCGTAGCGGGTGTGGTACGTGGCTCCGCCATCCTCCCAGTAGTGGTAGTGGTCGCTGGCCAGGTGCGTGCGGACGCCGGCAGCCTGCAGCATGGCCGGCACGGAGTCGTCCCACGGCTCCAGCGGGCCCCAGGCGCGGTGCAGGAAGTTAGGCCGGGCCGTATGGAGCTCGCGGCGGGCGGGCATGCAGGGCATGGAGCAGACGTAGGAGTTGTCGAACGTCGCCGCGCGGCGGGCCAGGCGTGCGAAGTTGGGCGTGTGGGTCCAGTCGCAGCCGTAGGGCGAGAGCATGCGGCGGTTCAGCGAGTCGAACATCAGCACGATGGCCTTCATGGGTGGCTCCTTGCGGCGGTCGGGTTCACGGCACGAGTAGCGTCTTGATGCCCTGCCCTCGGTGGACGCGGTCGAAGCCCTCGGCGTAGTCCTCCAGCGGCAGGGCGTCGGTGACGATGCCGTCGACCTTCACGAGGCCCCGGGCCAGATAGTCGATGACCGTGGGATAGAGGTGCGGCCCCAGGTGCGCGCCGAAGATGTTGATCTCCTTGGCATCGCCGATGAGGGTCCAGTCGCACGTCGTCTCGCGCGGCATCACGGAGAACTCAACGAAGTTGCCGCCCTTGCGGATCATGGACAGGCCCTGGTTCACGGCGTCGGGGTGGCCCGTGGCCTCAATGTAGACGTCGCATCCGTAGCCCTCGGTCAGGTCCAGCACACGCTGCACGGCGTTCTCGGCGCCGGGATCGATGGCCAGGTCGGCGCCGAGCGAGCGGGCCAGCTCCAGGCGCGGAGCCAGGCGGTCAATGGAGATAAGCAGGCCCGGGTTCCGGAGCCGCGCGAAGGCCACCATGCCGAGCCCCAGCGTACCGGCTCCGGCCACCACGACCACGTCGCCCAGTTGCATCTGGGACCGCTCTACGGCGCGGAGGGAGCAGGCCAGCGGCTCGATGAGGGCTGCCTGGTCGCGCGGGAGCTCCTCGGGCACCTTGTGGTTCAGGGAGCCCGCCGGGAAGATCATGTAGTCCGCCATGGCGCCCTGCACGCGGCGGCGGAAGCCGTAGACGTCTGCCTCCACGCAGAGGTGGTAGTTGGCCTTGCGGCAGTAGCGGCACTTCCAGCAGGGCACGATCTGCTCGGAGATGGCCCGGTCGCCCACCTTGAGGCCCTGGGCCTCGGCGCCGGGCCCCAGCGCGACCACGCGGCCGATCAGCTCATGGCCGGGCGTCACGGGAGGCTGCACGAACTGCGGCCGCGTGGCGTCGCCCCAGAAGAGCGGGGCGCCGCCGAAGCACTTGCCGTCGGAGGCGCAGACGCCGCAGGCCTCCACCTGGACGAGGATCTCGTCGGCGCCCGGCTCCGGCACGGTCAAGGTCTCCAGCCGGTAGTCGCCGGGACCGTAGCAGCGGACGGCGCGCATGGTATCCGGGATGCGTGTCATTGCGACGCTCCCGGCGCGCTCAGGTCGCTTGTCACGTGGGATTGCACCTTGGCGGCGCGATCTTTCTCGTAGGCGGCCTGCATGTTGCTGCTGTGGCCCACCACGACCGTCGAGAGGATCAGCACGGCGAGGCCCGCGGCCACCAGCAACTTGGTGCGGACGCTGCTCCCCTTCCACTCCTTCAGCGCGATGCCCCAGAGGGTGCTGAAGATGATGATGAAGGCCATGTGCAGCGTCCAGCTGGCGAAGTCGAGCTTGCCCATCTGCGTGGTACCCATGCCGTAGAACATGAACTGCAGGTACCAGGTGATGCCGGCGAGAGCGCAGAGCAGGACGTTGAGGCCCGCGGGGGCGTCGGGCTTGGCGAAGTCGGTGTAGCTCTTGTTACGGAACGACAGGTAGGCGCACCAGACGGCGTTCGTGAGGAGGCCGCCGGCCAGGATGATGATGAAGCTGGGGGTGTTCTGCCAGAGGTCGCCCACACCGCGCTTCACGGCGATCTCGGCGATGGGCTTGCCCGCGCTGATGGCATACGACATGCTGGCGCTGAGGATGCCGGAGAAGGTGGCGACGAGCACGCCCTTACCGAAGTTGAACTCCGACTTGCCGGCATCCGCGGGATCGGCCGGCGTCTCGCGCTCGCGGGAGCGGCCTGCGGCGCCGCTGATGGCGATGCCCAACAGGCAGATCGCCACGCCGCCCAGCGCCATGAGGCCGTAGGAGTGGGCCAGCAGATCGGGCAGCTTGCCCCCCACGATGGGCGGGACGAGGGTGCCGAACGCCGCGCAGAAGCCCAGGGCGATGGCGTATCCGAGTGCGATGCCGAGGTACCGCATGCTCAGGCCGAAGGTGAGCCCGCCCACGCCCCACAGCACACCGAAGACGAAGGCCCCACGGATGGCCGAAGCCGGCGCCTCACGCAGGACGCCCACGGCGTCGGGCACCATCAGGAGGGCCACGACCCAGGGCGCGACCAGCCAGCTGAAGAGGCCGCCGACCAGCCAGAAGGTCTCCCAGGCCCATCCCTTCACGCGGCGGTAGGGGACGTAGAAACTGGCCGCCGCCAGTCCGCCGACCGAATGCAGGAACACGCCGAGTAGCGGGTTGGGCGTCATGGCGATCGCGCCTCCGTGGTCAAGGGTTGCGGACCCGAGAGGCCCGCCCGCATTCCAGCTTAGGCATAGAGGAGCCAGACTCCTGCCTGTGGCGGGGCGATCTTGCCGGTCTGGTGTACGCGCGCCCTCATTCGGGCGTATGATGTAGTGCGAGGCGCACTCCCGGTCACCCCGGGGGCGTCGGCCGGCGCGGGGAGGGTGGGCGCGATGATCGAGATTTCGGCCGAATCGCTGTTCCAGGCTCTCGATAACTACATCCCGGAGGTCGCCTACTACCTGGACCTCCAGTCAGGCGCCGTTCTCATGCGGAACCTTGAGATGGGCGCCGACGACGATGTGGCGGGCATGGTGGAATCCGAGCCCAGCCGGTACCTGACCATACCGCCGGTCTCCAATCGCGAGGCGCTGGCCATCCGCGAGACCTTCGCTGAGGATGTGGCCCCGCCCTACGCTCGCCCGGCGTTGCGTCGAGCGCTTGACGGCCGGTCGCCCTTCCACCGTTTCAAAGATTCGGTCCACACCTGGCCCGACATCGTGGATGCTTGGCACCTGCATGAGTGCCAGGCGTACCGCGCCGTGGCCGAGGCATGGCTCGAGGCCCAGGGCATCGACTACTCACTTCCCTGCACAGAGGTTGAGCATAGGGAGATGGCGTAGCGCCGCCCCGCACGACTGACCGCCTGAGTGGCGCGACAGCCGTACCGGTGCTGCCCTAGCACGACCATCACCCTTGCACGCCCTGCTGCACGGCCACGGGCTGTCCGCCCCACGCTTCCCCATGTGCAAGGGCGACCGCCGCCTGTCAGACTGGCGCCATCAGCAGGCATTGTGCGTGTCCGCGTCCTCCATCGCCGCGATTTCGACGATAATTGCCACGTGCCCCTTCCGGTTTGGCGGTACTCACGATAGTACAGCCAGAGGAGCGCCGCTCTCGGAATGCCGGCATCCGACCTGGCCCGCCATCCATGGCGCTGTCCGTGGGCGGCATGGCCGGGATCGGGGTGCATCCAGGCATCCAGACGATGCGGTACGTCGCCAGCGGCGTCGCGCTCCAAAACCAAATGGAGGTGGGTTGTGTCGGTGATCAAACGCATGTGGGCGACCCTGGCCTGTGTGGCGGTTGCTGTTGCAGGTCCGCCAGCCTCCGCTACCCAGGCAGGACAGGCCCAGGCTGGGACTGAAGGTACGGTGACGGTTGAGTCGATTGCCGTGCTGCCGTGGAACTATGTGGACGGGACCGAGGGCGCCAGGAAGACGGCGAAGGACTTCCTGACCGATATCCTGGCGAAGGTTAGGGTCGATAGGATATCCGACGTGAAGACGGTGGCCGCCTGGCAAGAGATGAACCAGACCGAGTTCGTGCCGTCGAAGCAGATGCCCACGGCAGCCCAGATGCTGCGCGTGGGTCAGAAGCTGGGTGTCGACTGGGTAATGGCCGGAAGCGCGGCGTGGCACTCGCGCAGCGTCTGGGTCAGCCTTGGGCCGAAGACCAAGTCAACATGCACCGTAACGGTCCGCATCGTCGATGTGAAGCGCCAGGAAGTGGCCCTGGACGTGGCGGAACTGAAGATGGATAGCACGGCCAAGGAGGACACCCTCAAGGCGCTGGGCACCGTGTTCATCTCCGGGCTCTTCACCATGGTGAGCGGCGGTCCGAAGACGCCCCACGAGCAACGGGCCGCTTCGCTGGGGATCGCCAAAGCGCTCGAGCCGTGGCTGGCCCAGCATCTGAAGGCGATCAAGATCGACCCCAACAAGAAGTAGCCGAGCGGAACAGCGGATCGCACGACAGCCTGGAGGCCCCTTCCCGAGCGAAACCGGGACGGGGCCTCAGTCTGGCATCATGGTGCCGCGCGGGCAGTTACTTCGGGGCGGCGGCGACTACGGGCACGCGGAAGACGCCACCCTTGACCTTCATGTGCATCTTCATGGGCATCTGGCCCACGCCGCCCGGTAGGCCGACCTCGCCCTCCATCTGGATATCGGAGTTCATTGAGGCGTAGACGAACTTGCCGGCCTTGGGATCGAAGTAGGCGTGGCCCGTGGTGGAGCCCACCATGCCCTTCAGGTCAAAAGCCACCTCAACGCCCTGCTGCTCCATCTGCGCCTTGGCGGCGGCCACTTTGATGGGGATGCTGACCGAGACGTCGAGGCACTCCACGCCGTCCACAGTGGCCAGCCCTTCCACCTTCATCGTGCTGACGAGCTTGGTGGCCGTCTTGAGCTGCAGCTGCTGAACGGTCGATAGATCGGTCTCAACGGTCCAGGTGGCGCCCTGCTTCAGCGGATCCTTGCCAAAAACAACCATGAACGGGCCGGCGCTGGGCGTCATGCCCTGTGCCTTGATGAAGGCGGGATCACCCTCCATCTTGCCGACCACCTTACCGTCGGCAGTGATGGTCATAGCGCCCTTGGCGTTGTATCCCACGCCCTGGCCCTGGAACATCTTGACCAAATCACCCCCCTTGCCGGTGGCGGTATCGACGAGCACGTTGTCGCCCTGCATCACCTTGATCTGGTCGTTGAGGATCGAGATGAGCATGGCCTGACCCATCACCTCCATCTCGGTCTTCATCGAGAGCTCATCGGTGAGCATGTCGAGCTTGTACTTGCCGTCGGTGTCGGACGTGACGACGACCTTCGTGCCGGAGACGGTCGTACCCGACATGCCGAAGCTCATGTCCTGCCCGTTCATGCTCATGGAGCTCTCGCCCTGCATTTTGCCGACGGAGACGAGCCTGAAGGCCTCGCCCTTGGCGAGTTTGAACGTCATGGCGCCGACATCATGCCACGCGGCGGGGACGATCTTGGGGTCTTTCGGCGTATCCCCCGGTGCGGCGACGGCGGGTAAGCTCCATACGGCAAGCAGTGCTGCCACGAGAATGCGGCGCATGTGTGAGTCCTCCTTGTTGCGATTGCCCGGATCGACCGTAGCATCTACGCACCGACCGCCCCGGCCGTTTCAGCGCCGAGGCCACCTTATAGTATGGGGGTTGTCTGATGAACCTTGACCGACGCGAGTTCGTTACAGGTGCGCTGGCTGGAGCCGGCCTGCTGGCCACGGGCGGCCTGGAGACCCTGGCGCAGCCCTCCACCGACCCATTCCAGATGCGGAGACTCGGCAAGACCGGCATCAAGGTCTCGCTGATCGGCCTCGGCACCGGGATGAGCGGCTTCAACCGCCAGTCGAACCACACGCGCATGGGCCAGCCGAAGTTCACCAAGCTCGTTCAACACGCCTATAACCGGGGAGTGCGCCTCTTCGACTGCGCCGACATCTACGGCACCCACGGCTACCTTGCCGAGGCCCTGCAGGGCGTGCCGCGGAAGAGCTACGCCATCTCGACCAAGATCTGGTACCACCAGGGCGGCATCCCGGAGACCGATCGGCCAGAGCCGAAGGTCTTCGTGGAGCGCTTTCTCAAGGAGCTGAAGACCGAGTACATCGACCTGGTCCTCCTGCACTGCATGCAGACCGGCGACTGGCAGAGCCGGATGCAGCAGCAGATGGAGGGGCTGGAGTTGCTGAAGCAGCAGAAGGTCATCCGGGCCCACGGCATCTCCATCCACAACCTCGACGCCATGCGGGCCGCCGTGGACGCGAAGTGGGTCGATAGCTGCCACGTCCGCATCAACGCCTACGGCGACTCGATGGATGACCGGGACCCGGAGAAGGTGGTACCCGTCATCAAGGACCTGGCCAGGGCCGGCAAGGGCGTCATCGGCATGAAGCTGGCCGGCGAGGGGCGCTACCGCAACGCGCCCGAGAAGCGACTGGCCTCGGTGCGCTACGCCCTTGCCACCGGCGCGGTCACGTCGATGGTGATCGGATGCGAGACGCCCGAGGAGGTCGACGACTTCGCCGCCATCACCCGCCAGGCGCTACAAGGGTAGGCCGGCAAAACCTGCGCCGACTGACAACTCCGTCAACAAGGCCAGTGAGGTCACGGCTTTGACGTCATTGACCTTGTTGGCGCCGTTGTCAGTGGGAGGCTGATCGAAGCAGGGCGCGGCGGGCGGTGGACAGGGCCGCCGGGTCTCGGGTGTAGCGGCTCCGGTCGGCCGACACGGGCCGCACCAGGTCGGCTCCCTTGGCCCCGGATCGGACCGCCGCCAGCCGCAGCAGCTCACAGTCCTCCAGCCCGTCGCGGATCGCCTCCATGCGCAGGCTGCCGATGGGGCCGTTCACGCCGGCGTAGATCAGTTCGCCATCGCCCTGCAGCCAGCCGTAGTCGCCGCCGGTGGATACGGACCAGCCGATGCGGCGCGGGGCATTGTCGGGGATCAGATGGTCGTTCCCCGCCCGCTCCCAGATGTTCAGCCCCCAGTAGAGGAACCCCTCGACGTTGTAGGCGAAGGCCTGCCACCAGATGACCCGCGCCTCGATGAGCGGGTTGTCCAGCAGCCAGTTGGCGTAGGGAGTGCCCGGTCCCATGCAGACATACCACCAGACCTCGCCGCCGCGGGCGCGGGCGCTGGCCGCCACCCTGGCGTCGTAGCTGGAACTGAGCGGCACGAAGCAGTCGATGTTCATCGCCAGCGGGTCGGTTCCGGCGGGCGGCCAGCAGGTTGAGACCGTCTTGATGCGCGGGAAGCGCCGTTTGATGGCCCCGAAGAGGTCCGTGATGACCGGGATGAACTCCGGCGGCCGTTCATCGAAGCCGTAGACGTAGGCCAGGTCGAGCAGGCCCCGGCGCTCCAGTTCGGGCACGACCGCGTCGAGGCGCTTGAGGAAGCTCTCCCGGAACTCGGGCGTGTAGGCCTTGAGGTCAGCGAAACAGGTCCAGATCACCGGCCGGTCCGGCTCGGGCACCGCATTCAGGATGTTGAACGCATTGAGGCCCCGGTCGCGGGCGTAGCTCAGCTCGTCCAGGTCGGGGAAGCTCGTGCGGCTGATATCGTCCGGGTTGATGCGGTGCTCGAGCAGGTAGTCGGTGTAGGCCCGGCGGACGGTCGGCGTAACCGTGCCGTAGAGCTTCCGCATGTAGCCGTCCATGAGCGCGAAGGCCGTCTTCATGTGGCCGCGCACCGGCAGCGCGACGCTGTGGACGCGCAGCCGCACCGTCGCCTCGCCCACCAGCCCCTCGGCATCGCGGACGGCCACCTTGACGACGTGCAGGCCCGGCCGGGCGCCTCGCGGAACTCGCAGCGTCAACCAAAAGGGCTGCGTCGTGTCGGCCTCAAGGCTGACGGGCGTGGGCGCCAGCAGCGGGTCGGGCCACCAGCAGGGCTCACGACGGGCGGCCAGCGGGTGGCGCAGCGCCTGGCCGACCCAGACGTAGCCGACGCGACGGCACTCCACGGTCACCGCGCCGGGCCCCGGCGGCGGCGCGGCCACATCGAGGCGCAGCTGCTTCAGCGGACGGCGCGCACGGACGCACACCTGCACGCTCTCCGCCTCGCCGCGCGCCGCGTCCATCTCCCATGCGGCCCGCGCGCCGGGCGGCGGCAGGTCGTCCTCGAAGACGCGCACCATGGGCGAGGCGGCCCAGAGCGAGGCGCGGGCGGACGGCCCGGCGGCCGGCGCGCGTAGGGTCCGAACCGTCGGCCCGGCGCGAAGCGTCACCATGCCCGCCGATCCCGGAGGCCACGGCAGGCGTGCGCGGACGGGGGTGGACCGGCCCGACCTCACCACCTCGGCGCCACCGGACGGCGAGCCGGTGAGCGTCCACGCGGTCTCGTGGCTCACCTCGGCGGCCACGTGCAGCGCGGCTTCGCCGGGGCGCCACGCCCGCATCTCCCGGATGGTGGGCTGGGCCGCGGCCAGGCGCACATCGGCGAACCGGACCGCGCCCCTCGTGCCGCGCAGCAGCAGGAAGACCTGCACTTCGCGCACCGG
Organism: uncultured Chthonomonas sp.; assembly: GCA_903885605.1. Lineage (GTDB taxonomy): Bacteria > Armatimonadota > Chthonomonadetes > Chthonomonadales > CAJBBX01 > CAJBBX01. Next base: position 16,032 of record CAISJD010000086.1, read on the forward strand.
CTTGCTGGGCCAGACCTCGGCCCGCACGGTCTGCCAGCCTTGCTTCGTGCGCTCGGGCAGCCCTTGCATGCCCCAGATCGGCGTGCCGTCCTCCTGGATCACGTCGAGCCAGAGGCAGCAGTCGCCGCCTTCCGCCACGTCGGCAACCCGCATTCGAGCCGTTACGGCGAACGCGCCGGAGCGCGCGGGAGACCAGCGCAGCGCCTGCACCGCGCCGCCGGGACGCGTGCCGTCGCTCCGCACGGCCAGGCAGGGGGCGCCGCCCGGCCCGCCGCGAGGCAGGACCTCGTACGCGCCCACAGGGCTCCAGCCCTCAGCGAGCGGACCGGCGCGCCTGACGAAGCCGCCGTTCGGCACGCCGCCCGCATCGCCCCCCGGCTGTCCGAAGGCCGGGCAGGCGAGCAGCAGGCCGAAGAGCAGGAGCAGGACCCTCATCGGCCGGCCGCCGCCGCGCTCCACATCATCCTCGCCACGGCCGCGTTGGCGAGGAGCGTCTTGACGAGCGGGCGCTGGTCGACGGGCTTGGACATCTGGTCCTTCTCCTTGGAGCGCTCCGATTCGTCGGCCTCCAGGCGGTGTGTCTGGCCTGTCATGCGGGCCCAGTCTTCGTACTGCGCCTGGCCGATCATCCAGAGGCGCCAGTTGCGCCAGTAGAGGCCGTCGGCGGGATCGCGGAGGTGGGCGACGGCGTAGTCGGCGTTGCGGCGGACCTCGGCGAGGATGCGGGCGTCTCCCGTAGCCTTGTGGAGCGCCAGCAGGCCGTCGACGAGGTAGTGGACGAAGAAGGAGGCATCGTACCAATGCCGCCTGGCGGGATCCTGAACCAGCCCGTCGTAGAGGCGCTTGTTCCGGTCCATGGCGGCCTCGGCCAGGGCGCGGGCGGTCTTCAGGCGCTCGGCATCGCCCGTGATCGCGTGGAGCTCGACGCATACCTGGATCGGCACGCCGGTGTTGTAGGTCCACTTGGTGGCGTTCATGTGCCAGTCCGGCGCGCCCAGGCCGTCGCGGATGAGGCCGTCCGCGTCCTTCAGGGTCTGCAGCACCCAGTCGACGGCCTTGCCCGCGAAGGCGATGTTCGCGGCCCTATCGATGCGCACGCGGGCCAGGGCCAGGGCCGCCAACGCCGCGCCGGAGGTGGAGCAGGCGCCCTTGTCGCCCGTGCCCGCCTTGGTGGGGTCGACGCCCCAGGTCATGCCACCGGGCTTGCCCTCGCTCCAGCCCTGGGGCATGAAGCGGCGCATGATCTCCGCCGCGCGGTCGCGGTAGCGGGTCTGGCGGGTGGCTTCGTAGGCCTCTACCAGCGTGACGATGGCCCAGGCATTGTCGTCATAGTAGCGGTCGCGGTTGCCGGGGAAGGTGAGCCAGGCGTTGTAGGCGTGGGCGGCGGGGTCCCAGTAGGCCTCCAGGCCGTCGTAGACCTCGGCGATGGTGCGGGCGTAGCGGCCGGGCCGGGCCTTCTCGGCGGCGGTGAGGGCACTGAGGGCCACCAGCGCGGGCCATAGCACATACGCATTGTTGCGGACGCCGTCGCTATCGACCGTCTCAGCGCTCCGCACGGGCGCCGCATACTGCCTGGCGGCGGGGCGCCAGAAGGTGCGGTGCATCAGGTCCGTGAGGCGCGCGGCCTCGGCGGCGTAGTCGGGCGCGGCCGCCACGGGGGCGGGCGTGGGCGCAGCGGCGGGCTTCGCGGGCTTGCGGCCTCGAACCATCGCGGCCAGGTCCAGCACGGAGCGGCTGAAGGAGCCCATCTCGGCCTCCGGCACGGCGTGCTCGGGGCAGTGGACCCAGCTCTCGACCATGTAGTGGTCCGGTCGGCCGCCTGCCAGCGCGTAGGCCTGGGCGGTGTGCATAACGCCGGTGTACCAGGTCATGCCGCCGGCCATGCCCTGCTCGGCCAGGTAGGGGTAGTCCGAGGCCCAGCAAATAAGGCTGAACTTCACGCCGGCCGCCCGGCAGTGCTCCTCGACGGCTTTCACATCCTTCCAGGAGCCGCTCAGCTGGTTGGCCATGCCGGCCCAGTCGATATCGAGCCGCAGCGTGTCAATGCCCCTGACCCCCGTGGCGGCGCATCGGGCCTTCAGGTTGTCCACGAAGCCGCACAGCTCGGCCACGGTCAGAGCCGGGTAGGGCTCGATGGCGCAGATCGACGCCTTCGGCTCGACGGCGCGGAGCATCCCGATGTAGGCCGCCGTCTCCTCGGCGCACCGCTGCGGCGTGTAGCCGAGGATGTGGCGCGAGGCGTAGGCGGGCTCATCAAAGGAGAAGGCTTCCACCTTCCAGCCCAGCGGCCGGAAGCGCTTGGTGAAGCCCTCGAGCTGCGCGAAGGCCTCCCGCGCCGTGGGGACCTCCTTCTTCAGGACCGGCACCTCCATGTTGCAGGGAAGCTTCCACTCGGCGAGCCGCGCGAAGAAGGTGCGGATCTCGGCGTCGCTGAAGTGGACGTTGAGGAGCCACGGCCAATAGCCCATGCCGTCGATGGCGGCGCGGGTCTGCTTCCATTCGTCGGGCCGGTTAAGCAGCTCACGCAGGCACTGGCCGTTGCCGGTCCAGGGCGGCGGCATCATCCAGACCGGCATGCGCGGAGCGGCCGGCGCCTCCTGCCCGGCTGCCATCCACACGGGTTGCGCGGCCACGGCGGCCACTCCCCCGGCCAGCTCTCGGCGGCTCAGCGTCGGCATATCAAGCTCCCCTCCAGCCTACTCGTAGGCCTCCAGCTCGGTGACGGCCATCTGGATACCCACCTGGTCGGGCCCGTCCGGCTTGCGGCCGCAGACGCGGATGAAGCGAACCGGGTCGCCGGGCAGGCTCAGGTCGATCTTGCCGCCGACGCCCACCTCCCACGAGTGGACCGTCCGCCACGTCAGACCGTCGGCCGAAACCTTGATGTCTCCGGCCACGGCGTAGCCGCGCTGCGTGAAGCCCACCACCACACGCCGGATCGGGCCGACGGAGGCCAGGTCGACCTCGTAGGTCCACGGGTACTCGCCGCCGCCCACGGCCGAGGTATTGGGGTCGCCGTCCACGCCCAGCCGGGCGCCGTGCTCGTTCTCACCCACGCTCGGCACCAGGCGACGGGAACCATCGAGGCTCAGGAGCGCGGCCATCCTGTGCCAGGCCTTGTTGCGCGGTGGCACGGCCTTACCGCGCTTCCAGGCGTCGCCCTCACCCAGCTTGGCCTTGAGCCCGGCGCGCAGGCCCTTCAGCGTCATTAGCTGCGAACGCTCGATGAGGCCGTCGCGGTAGAGCATCACGTCGATGGAGACGACGCCGCCCACGGCGTTCACCGTGTGAACGTAGTCGATGAGCTGCCGGCGGCTCAACTGCAGGCCGGGCCCGCCCCACCAGGCGCCGAGGAACGAGAGGAGGTGCCACTGCTCGCCGTCGATCCAGCGCGAGAGGGGCACATCGGTGAAGGTGTTCATCTCGCCGGTGGTGAAGTCCTCGTGGCGGGTGTAGGAGATCACCTTGGGGTTGACGCCGTTGTTCATCGAGATGATGCGCTTCGGGTTGCCGGCGCGGAGGCCCTGCGCCAGGATGCCCAGCTTCTTGTCGTCGTAGCCGATGAAGGGATAGCAACCGTCGCACCAGTAGCCGGTCACCTTGCCCTTGTAGCGCTCACCGTACTCGCGGGCCACGGCGGCCCAGTTGCGAACGAACGCCTCGGTCACCTGGCCGTCGGAGGGGCACTTCATGCCGGCCGCGGCCTTGGCGTCGCCGCGCGGTCCGTCGCCGGTGTAGTAGAGCATCAGCGGGATGCCGCGCTTGTGGAGCGCCTGGTATAGCTCCTCGATCAGGTCGCGCTTGGCGCAGGCCTCGCCGGGCTTGTAGCCCGTGAGCCGATCATAGGTGGCGTTCGGCGCGATCATGAACCGGTTGACCTGCATCACGGTGAAAATGACGTAGCCCGCGCCGCACTCCTTCATCTGGTCGGCGAAGCCCTCGACATTGAACTCGCGCACGCAGGCATCCCAGGAGGTCTGCTTGCCCAGGCTGTTGGGCGACTCGGCGCTGTTCTGGAGGCCGGAGAGGTAGTGCACGAAAACGCCGTAGCCGGCCCTGGAGAACCAGTCGGTGTTCGGGTTGCCGGGCTTGTCGGCGGCGCCGGCGGTGTGCGCGAGGCAGGCACACGCGGCCAGGGCGGCGAGCAGGCTCAGACGGGGCATGGGCGATCCTCCGGGAGCGCGGCCTACGGCGCCTGCGCTGATGGTAGGTTCGACGGATGCGGGCCGCTCACCTGCCCTGACAGGAGTGCGAGGCCGCCGCGGCGAATACTGAGTGCGATTGGCGCTACGCCTGAGCGCGGGCGCGAGCGGAGGGAGACGACGGAATGGTGCGACTGGGAGTGATCGGCCACGGCGGCCGCGTGGGCTGGATGATCAACGAGGAGATGCGGAAGCAGGACCCGACGCTGAAGGTCGTGGGCGTGCTGGACCATGACGAGGCCGGGGCGCGGTCGCGCATCCCGGAGCCGGACCGCAACGAGGCGGTCTTCTACAGCTCGGTGGATGAGCTGGTGCGGCAGGCGAAGCCCGACGCGCTGGCCATCGGCACCCGGTGCGACACCCACGGGCCCTACGCCATCGAGGCCGCGAAGTACGACCTGCCGATCTTCCTCGAGAAGCCGGTAGCCAACAGCATGGCGCAGGCGCTGGCTCTGGAGGCCGCCTTCGAGAACGCGCGATGCCCGGTGGTGGTGAGCTTCCCGCTGAGGGTCTCCCCACTCTGCGTCATGGCCAGGGAGCTCATCGAAGAGGGGGCCGTGGGCCGCCCCGACCACGTACTGGCGCACAACTACGTGCCCTACGGCACCTGCTACTTCGACCAGTTCTACCGGATCCACCCCGTGACGCAGGGGCTGTTCCTCCAGAAGGCCACGCACGACTTCGACTACCTCATGTACCTCATGGGTATGAAGATCACACGGGTGGCGGCCATGGGCACCTTCGGCAAGATCTTCGGCGGCAACAAGCGCGCGGGGCTGGTCTGCTCCGAGTGCGATGAGGCCTTTGCCTGCCTGGAGAGCCCCGGCAACCGCGCAAACAACGGCTCCGGAGGCGTGACCGGCGACCATCCGTGCGTCTTCGGCGAGGACATCGGCACACCCGAGACCGGGATGAACGAGGATTCCTCGAGCGCCCTGTTGGAGTTTGAGAGCGGCGCGCACGGGGCCTACACGCAGGTCTTCTATACGCGGCGCGATGCGGGAGCCCGAGGCGCCACGGTCAGCGGATACGACGGCACGGTCTCGTTCGACTGGTACACCAACGTCCTGAAGCGCGTGCGGCACCACAAGCCGTTCAGCGACGAGATCAAGGCCGGGGACGTGGGGAGCCACATGGGCGGCGACACCCAGCTGATCCGCGACTTCCTGGGAGTGGTGGCGGGCACCCGGAAGAGCCGGACGCCCATCGAGATGGGCATCCAGAGCGCGTACACCTGCCTGGCGGCCAAGGAGAGCGCCGAGACGGGGCAGTTCGTCACCGTCCGGCAGGTGGGCCAGGCCTGACACGCCGGCGGGCGCGCCGCGACCATACCGCCGCGGCGCGCCCGGCTGCCGGTTAGCTGAGCATGTAGTCCAGCAGGCCGCTCAAGGAGCAGGTCGCCAGGCCCACGTACTTGTCGGCCGCGCCATAGTAGACGTGCAGCACGTCGCCGATGGCCACCTTGCCGCACGGGAAGCAGACGCCGGGATAGTAGCCCTCCAGCTCGTAGGGCTCCTCGGGCTGTAGAAGCCAGTCCGGCGTGCGCGCCACGATGCGCGACGGGTCATGCAGGTCCAGCAGCATGGCTCCGAGGCGGTAGCGGTGGTCGGCGCCGACCGCGTGGTAGAGCGTGAGCCAGCCCGCATCGGTGCGCATGGGAGGCGTGTTGCCGCCGACCTTCTTGTTCTCCCAGGGCAGCGTGGCCGTGGCCAGCATCCGGCTGTCGCGCCAGTCCAGCATATCCTCGGAGAAGGAGATCCACATGGCCGGGTACTCCGTGCCGTATTTCGGGCCGACCCAGTCCATGGGACGGTGGAGCATGGCGAAGCGGCCGCGGATCTTCTCCGGGAAAAGGATCACGTCGCGGTCATCCACGGTGGGGTTCGTCATGCGGCCGGCGCGGATCCAGGTGCGGAAGTCCTTCGTGATGGCCAGGCCCGTGGCGGTGGCGTTCTCGCGCAGCGCCCAGGGCCACTCGGGCGGTGCAGGGATGCGGCCCAGCTTGGCGCCCGACTCCCAATACTGCCCCGGCGGGAAGGGACGCGACGCGTAGGTGACATAGAACCAGTCGCCGAACTTGACGATGCGCGGGTCCTCAACGCAACCGGCGTCGAAGCCGTCCACGCTGGGCGAGAAGGCCGGCTGGTCGGACACGCGGCGGAAGGTGCAGCCGTCGTCGCTCTCGGCGAGGCCCAGGTAGATGCGGTGCTCCACGTCGGCCCCGGCGGCTCGGTAGAGCATGGTCACCTTGCCGGTCTCCGGGTCCAGCCACGCGCCGGGGTTGGTGGCGACCAGCGCCTCCCAGCTGTTGGCCGGGTTGGGTGAAAGGATGGGGTTTCCCGCGTAGCGGGTCAGTTTCATGACGTGCCCTCCGTGGGCGGGCGATGCGGTCAGGCCCGTCCGCCGAGGAGATTCGCCCCTCAGTCGCCTGTTTCCTCCGGTATAATTGCCCCGGTTCGGCGTAGCACGCCAGCCGAGTCAGAACGTGGAGGAGCGCCAATGATCGTGATCCAGGGCCGCGGCACCATCAGTGTGACCGAGCCGGGGCATAACCGCGGAACGTACTACGAGAACGCCGAGATCAGCGTCTACGGCGACATCGTCCACTTCATCGCCTTCAACAAGCACCATACGGCCGCGTCGAACATGTGCCTCATCGGCTGGGACGAACCACCGGCGATCCAGCAGATCGGCTGAGACGGGAGGCGCCCGGCGCCGCATGCGGGGTGGCAGGCGGCGCCTCGTCATCGGGCGGGATCACCCCATCGCGTTGAAACCGCTCCCGCCAGCCCCCTTCGGCCAACCCGTAGGGGTCGAACTGGACCACGGGCTTCCCGCCTGCCTCACCCGGTTCAAGGATGCCCACGCGACGCCTGGGCGCCATGATGTATGATTCGTAGACGTGTACCCGCAGCGGATAACCCAGTGTAACGTAGCCCTCTGCATAGGCCATGTAAGCCATGCGAGCCATCTCGCGCCTGGGAATGGCGGCGGCGCAGAGCAGGTCTACCTCGCGCTCAGACCGCCACTTCAGCCGGACTGCCATGACGTGCCGACGAAACCGGCTGGTGAAGAGCCGCTCGAACAGTAAACGGCGGTCGGCTTCCAGGGCAGTCTCACCGAGGCTCTCCACCGCCGCCACGATCTGCTCTGTGGACGGCTCCCACACCTCGAACTCGGGACCTGCCGGAGGACGGCGCGTCCAAGCAAGGTAGCCCGCGACACCCGCAACCACCAGGGCGACGGCTGCCGACCAGCGCAGGACAAGCCGGCGACGCCTCGTTCGCGTCCCTGTGGCCGGGACCGCACCTTGCGCCTGCTCGACCGTCTGCCCGGCATCCTCCATGGCGCTGCACTCCCCCTTGTCTGCCTACCGATCTACGACGAGGCCCCGCTGTAGAAGCGAAGCCCAAAGCGCCAGAACAGGCTACTGCCTACCAGCGACAGGCCTCCTACGGCCAGAGCGCCCAGCACAGACGCCAAGCCGGCCCGCCCGGCCAACGCCTCTGCCGGCACCCCGATGATGAACACGATAGGTATGACATAGGTAAGGGCGCCTCGCAGCCATGGCGGGTAGATCTCGATCGGGTACCGCCCGGCCTCGAATGCCTGCCACATCACCTGCTCTAGATTGTCGATGCGGACGAACCAGAAGGTAAGCGTGACCAGGACGAGCCACAGCGAATAGACAATCGCCACGGCGGCGGCGACAGCGGCCACGAAGAGAAGCGCCTCGCGTGGGCCGACCTGGATGGCAAGGCGCTGAGTGGAGTAGCCGCATAGTCCCAGACCGATGAGCGCGTTGGCGGCGCGCCAGATGTTGAGCGTGCGCATGGTGGCCATGAACTGCGAGTTGACAGGCTTCACAAGGACGAAGTCCAACGTGCCCTCCCGCACCTGCGACATCACCTGTCGCATGTTGGGGCCGACGAAGGTCTCCACCAGGCCGTCCATGAGGTAGTAGACCGCAATCAGCACAAGCGCCTGGCTGAACGACCAGCCGCGCACGTTGGAGGTGTAGCTATAGGCCACCGCCAGCGCACCGATCGTGGTAAACATCGAAAGGACACTGGCGACGATGCGCGTGAAGAAGTCGGCGCGGTACTCGATGTCGGTCTGGATGCTGGTGCGATAGAAGACGGCCAGCATTCGGAGCATATGGGTCATGGCGGCGCCCCTGATGAGGACGATGCGTGGGATGGTTACTGCGGCATGGTACACCGCAGGGAGCCACCAATGCAAACGGCCCCGCCTGTAGTGGCGGGGCCGTTCTGGTTATGTATCCTGGCGGCGTCCTATC
>CAISJD010000087.1 GCA_903885605.1 uncultured Chthonomonas sp.
ATGTGTACCAGCACCCACGTCTGCCCGCCGTCGCACAACGCGACCTCGGCCAAACGGTCGACCGCTCGCAACCCGGCCCGTGCGCCGCGGGCGACCCGCGCGAACTCCTTGTCCAGGAACCGAACCGGAACGCTCCAGTCGATCTCGCGGTGCGCCGCCGGGATGAACATCTGGATGAACTCAGGGAAGAGCGCCTCGATGATCGTCTTCCAGGGGCTGTCATACCTGCGCCGGCTCGCCATGCTCTGCACCCTCCTGCTGCGGCGGACTAGCTACCATTCTACAGTCGCAGGCCTCCGCTGCCGCAATGGAGGCGCCCCGTGACTGCCATACTCTAGGCTACGCAACGAGGGTCCGGCATCACGCCGCGCCCAGTCACGCTATGAGGTGAACGCATGATCCGATCCGGCCTGCTCCACATCGTCCTTCTGCTCGCCGCCGTTGCCGCTATGGCCGCTCCGCCTGCCTCCCGCCGCATGCTGTTGGGCGACTACACCGGCGGCCGCGTCGTCATCCTCAGCGCCGACGGCAAGGTGGAGTGGGAGACGCCCGCGCCCGGCGTCACCGATGTCTGGATGCTCCCGAACGGCAACATCCTCCACAGCCACTACGGCGGAGCTAAGGAGCTGACCCTCGACAAGAAGCTCGTCTGGGAGTACAAGACCGGAGAGGGCGACGAGGTCTACACCTGCCAGCGGCTGCCGAACGGCGACACCATGGTGGGCGAGCTCAAGGACTGCCGGCTGATCGAGGTGGGCAAGGACGGGACCATCCACAAGACCGTGAAGGTGCCCACAAATGCCCCCGACCAGCACAGCCGCTTCCGCAACGCACGCAAGCTGCCCAACGGCCACTACCTCATCGCCTGCACCGGTGAGAACGTGGTGAAGGAGCTGGACCCCGACGGCGCCGTCCTCTCCTCCGTGCCTGTGCCCGGCAACGCCTTCGGGGCCATCCGGCTGAAGAACGGCAACACGCTGGTCTCGTGCGGCGACGGACACCGGCTGGTTGAGATGGACAAGGACGCGAAGATCGTCTGGTCCATCGATGAGAATGAGCTACCCGGCATCCCGCTCCGCTTCGTCGCCGGCGTACAGCGCCTGCCCAACGGCAACACGGTCGTCTGCAACTGGCTGGGTCATGGGTTCATCGGCAACGGCACCCACATGTTCGAGATCACACGCGACAAGAAGGTGCTCTGGACCAATGTGGACCACGCCACCTTCAAGACGCTCAACACCGTGCAGCTACTGGACGTAAAGGGCGACTGCATCAAGGGGCAGATCGTCCGCTAGTGACGCCGGTAACGCCAGGAGCCCACGCCATGAGCAAGACCCCGGAGCCACAGGCCGGTCCCAGCCACGAGACGACACTGCGCGTCCGCTACGCCGAGACCGACCAGGGCGGCGTGGCCTACCACGGCAACTACTTCGCCTGGTTCGAGGTGGGGCGCGCCGCGCTCTGCCGCGCCCAGGGCTTCAGCTACCACCGGATGGAGACCGAACTGGGCATCCTCCTTCCGGTGGCGGACTGCGCGTGCCGGTTCCTGAAGTCTGCGCTCTACGACGATGTGCTGACGATCCGCGCCACCATCACGCGGCTCACCCGGCGCACCGTCACGTTCCAGTACCGGGTCTCCCGCGAGGGTGAGACGCTCGCCACGGGACACACGACGCACGTAGCCGTCCACCGCGACAACTCGCCCGCGTCGCTCTCCGCGGCCGCCCAGGCGGCTCTCGCCAAGCGGGTGTGACGCATGGCGGGCAAGGGATGGCGCCCATGATGCACAGCACCGTGCGTGGCCGGAGGGCCGGGTTCACGCTGATCGAGCTACTGGTGGTCATCGCTATCATCGCGATACTGGCGGCCATCCTCTTCCCGGTCTTCGCCCAGGCCCGCGAGAAGGCGCGCCAGACCACCTGCAACTCCAACATGCGTCAGCTCGGCATGGCCCTGGAGATGTACATTGAAGACTACGACGAGACCTGCTTCTTCTTCGGGCACAACAGCCAGCTGAGCCGCGCCAACCCGGCGGCCCCGCTGGGCGCCACGCGGGAGAACCGGTGGTGGAACCAGATCCGCCCCTACGGCAACGGCGGCGGCGGCCTGCTGGTCTGCCCGTCGGACGCCGGCCGCACGCCGCACGCGCTGGAGGACGGCCAGGCCGGGCGCCCGCTCGTCCCGCGCTCCTATGTGGCCAACCGCATGGCCGAATCGCTGGGACTCGCCGCGGTGGAGACGCCCGCGGAGGTCATCGTGATCACCGAGAAGGGGCCGCGCTTCGACGACTCCTGGTTCGAGCCGCCCAAGAACCTCTACGACAAGGCCGGCTACGACGAGCCGGTACTGGGCCTGACGCGCCACAGCGTGGGCGTGAACGCCGCCTTCTTCGACGGCCACGCCAAGTGGATGGGCCGCGGAACGCTCCTCTCCAACCCCTGCGGCGAGCCCTGGTCCGGCGTCGACCTCATGCGCCGCTATCCCATACCGGGCGCCGCGCCCTGGCACGCCAACTGCCCCGGCTGAGCCCGGGAGCGAGGAGCTCATCATGAAGGTTCCCGTCGTGATTGCCGTCCTCGCCGCCCTGGCCCCGACCTCCTCGGCCCGGGCCGTCGAGACGGAGACGCTGTTTGACGGTCGGGTCCGCACCGAGTGGCAGACGCGACGCGACGCCGCCCGGATTGAGCAGGAGCTGGCCGTCTCGCAGGTGGAGAGCCTGCCCGAGGCCGGCGAGCTCCGGTGGCGCTTCGCGACGAAGGGCCCCGCCTTCAACGACCTCTTCCTGGCCAAGCCCATCGACGGCCCCTTCGCCGGCATCCGCTTCCGCGTCCGGTGCGCCGGCGAGCCGCTGACGCTGGCGTGCAAGGCCGTCGATGCCCGCGGGGCGGAGTGGACCGCCTCGCAGGTGAAGCTCCAGACCGACGGCGCCTGGCGGTGGGTGGAGATGCCCGTGGCCGACTGGAAGGTCGCCTCCTGGTCCAAGGACGGCGACGGTCGCATGGACTTCCCGCTCTCCATGCTGGCCATCATCGCCTTCGATGTGCGGCCCGGCGTGGCCTACGACCTCCGCGTCTCCCAGATCGACGTGGTCCGGCCCGACCGGCCCGTGATCCAGGTGAGCAGATGCGCGCTGCCTGCGCAGATGACACACGGCAAGACCTACCCGACGCCGCTGGCATTCACGGTGAGCAAGCCCGCAGCCGTGGACGGCGCGTGGCTGGTCTTCACGCGGGGCGCCTCGGAGGCGTTCCGCCTGCCCGTTCCCCTGCCCGCTGCCGCCACGGCCCTGAAGCCGGGGCAGGAGGTCCGCCTGCCCGCGTTGAAGCTCACCGTGCCGGAGTTCGCGTCGGGAGGCCGGATCAAGGTGACCCTGCATGTGGGCGACGGCCGCGCGCCGATCCGCGTGGGCGCGAAGGGAGGCGACGGCATGGTGCAGGTCGAAGGCCGTAAGCCCGGTACGGTGACGGCTGCCGTGAAGCTCCACAACGGCACGCCCACGCTCCTCATCAACGGCAAGCCCCACACGGGCATGATGTACACCGCCTATGGCCCCTCGCGGCAGGTCTTCGAGGAGTTCGCCAGGGCGGGGGTCGACCTCTTCTCCTTCTCAGCCACTCCCACCGAGGCCGGCTACGGCCTGAGCAAGACCGTCTGGAAGGCGCCCGGCGTCTACGACTACTCGGAGCTCGACGAGCGGGTCGCCATGGTACTGCAGGCCAACCCCAACGCCCGCTTCTTCCCGCGCCTCTACCTCCACGCGCCCAGGTGGTGGAGCGAGGCGCACCCCGATGACATCGTGCAGATGGACCCCGGCGACGGCAAGCCGGTGCCCTTCATCCACGCCGGAGAGAAACCCGCGCCCAGCTGGGCCTCGGAGGCCTGGCGCCGCGACACGGCCGACGCCCTGCGCCGCCTCATCGCCCACGTGGAGGCCTCTCCCTACGCCGACCGCTGCATCGGCTACCACATCGCCTCGGGAACCACCGAGGAGTGGATGATGTGGGGCGGTAACGAGGACCAGTGGGTCGACTACTCGCCGGCCAACACAAAGGCCTTCCGCAAGTGGCTCCGGGCGAAGTACGGCTCCGATGACGCGCTCCGCAAGGCGTGGCGCCGGCCCGAGGCCGCCCTGGACTCCGCCGCCGTGCCCACCAAGGGCGCACGCATGGCCGCGTCCGGCGCCCTGCGCGATCCGGCCACCGACCAGCCTTCCATCGACTACGCCCTCTACACATCGGACCTCGTGGCCGACACCATCGCGCACTTCTGCCGCGTGATCAAGGAGGCCACTCACGGCGCCAAGATCGCCGGCGCCTTCTACGGCTACCTGCTCCAGCTCTGCGGCGAGCAGCGGCAGCAGAACGCGGGCCACCTGGCGCTGGAGAAGGTGCTCGCCTGCCCCGACCTCGACTTCATGTGCAGCCCCACCAGCTACGCCTTCCGCGAGATCGGCGGCAAGGGCACCAGCCACTTCATGTCGCTCTTCGGCTCCATCAAGTTCCACGGCAAGCTCTGGTTCAACGAGAACGACATCCGCACCTCGATCTCGCAGGGCGCCGTGGGTGAGTGGGGCCGCCCCGCCGACGTGGCCGCCGACATCATCCAGCAGGACAAGGAGAGCGGCCACGTCCTGGCCCAGGGCGCCGGGCAGTGGTGGTTCGACGTGGGCGCCAACCGGTACGACGCGCCGGAGCTGATGGCACGCATCGGCCTACTGAACCAGACGGCGCTCCGGGCGCTGCCGCAGGACAAGACCCCCGCCGACCAGGTCGCCTTCGTGGTCGATGAGGGGAGCCTGACACGCCTGCGCGTGCCCGACGTCATGGGAGCGGCCTTGCTGGTGCTCCAGTTGCCCGCCCTGCACCGCATCGGCGCGCCCGTGGGCCACTACCTGCAGTCGGACCTGCCGCGGCTGGCCGACCGGAAGCTCTTCATCTTCCCCACCAGCTTCGCGCCCACTGCGGCGGACCGCAGGTGCATCGAGGCCCTGAAGGGCGGCGGCCGCGTGCTCGTCTTCCTCTACGCCCCCGGCGCCTACCGCGACGGCGAGCTGGACGAGGCCGGCATGGAGGCGCTCACCGGCATCCGGCTGCGGCTCGACCGGGCGCCGCGGGAGCTGAAGGTGGCCCTGACCCCCGGCGACGCCCTGATCCAGGACCTGGGCCTCCCCGGCTTCGGCGGCGGCTACCTGCACAGCCCCTCGGTGCGGGCCGACGACCCGGCGGCGGTGACGCTGGGTAGCTACCCCGACGGCGCCGCGGGCTTCGTGGTGAAGCGCTTCAGGGATTGGACGGCGGTCTTCTGCGGCGCTCCGCAGCTCCCGGCGTCCCTGCTGCGGCGGCTGGCCCGGTCCGCCGGCGTGCACCAGTACGTGGAGGGCGATGACGTCGTGTGGGCCTCGCGCGGGGTGGTCTCGGTCTGCGTCGACGCCCCCGGCGAGAGGACCATCCGCCTGCCCGGCCGCTCCCGCGTGACGGACCTCACCACAGGCGCCACCCTGGCACAGGACGCCGCCGAACTCCGCCTGCCCTTCGCGCAGGGCCAGACGCGCATCTTTGGGGTGACGCCGCTGGGAAGGTAGGCAAAGAACGGAGGTCTGCCCATGCTACGAACCCTAGGCGGCGCTGTGATGGCCCTGATCCTCCTGTCGGCGGCCGCAGCGCCGGTTCGGGCCGACGACGCTGCGGTCGTCTGGCAGCCATGGGAGCGTGCGCTCGTCAGCGGCAGGCCTTACGACAGCCCTTGCACCGATGTCCAGGTGCGGGTACGGTTCGATGGCCCCGGCGGTGCGGCGCGCACGGGCATGGCGTTCTGGGACGGCGGCACGCGTTACGTGATCCGATGCTGCTTCCCTGCGCCGGGCGAGTGGCGCTGGCGCACGACCTGCACAGACAGCGCCAACCGGGGGCTCCATGCCCAGGCCGGCGTCGTGCGCGTCGGCCGCGCGGCCGGCGGCGCCAACCCCCTCACGCGGCACGGCTACCCGCGGGTCTCCGACGACCGCCGCACGCTGGCCTACGCCGACGGCACTCCGCTGCTCTGGATCGGCGACACCTGCTGGGCCGCGCCGGTCCATGCCACGGACAGCGACTGGGGGTCGTACCTCGCCAACCGGGCGAGGAAGGGCTACACGGTCCTGCAGATCTCCATCGCACCGGACTGGGCTCTGGCCGAAGCGAGGCGCCCCGTCGCGCCGTTCCTATCGACGCTCCCCGATATCACGAGGCCGAACCCCGCCTACTTCCAGCGGCTCGACCGTATGATCGGTGCGGCGAACGGCTGCGGCCTCGTCGTGATGATGGTCGGGCTGATCGAGACGCCGTACCGCTACCCGCCGCCCGCGCAGGTGGCGACGTTCAGCCGGTACGTTGCCGCGCGGTACGCCGCCCACGCGGTCATCTTCTCGCCCAGCTTCGACAGCGGCATCCGCGAGGCCGAGACGCCGGCATCCGCCGAGGCAGTGCGGGAGGCCGCACCGTCGAGCCTGGTGACCATGCACATGGGCACAGGCGTCGGGCCCCGGTTCCACAGCGCCGATTGGCTCTCGTTCGACATGGTCCAGAGCGGCCACAACGGCGGCGACGCGCGGCGGCAGTCGGCGCGGGCTGTCGGGATGCCGGCTGAAGTCCTCGCCTTGCCCGGCCGCAAGCCGGTGATCAACGGCGAGGCGATCTACGAGGGCGACCTCGGGGGCGCGTACGACGTCCGGCGGACCGCGTGGCTCAGCGTCCTCTCGGGCGCCGTCGGTTACACCGCAGGCATCAACCAGCTATACCGGTGGGACGACGACGCACCGGCCATGATGGATGTGCCCTCCAGCGACGAGGTCGCCCTGCTCGGGCGAGTGCTGCGGGCGACCCCGTGGTGGACGCTGGAACCCACGCCGGGCCGCATCCTGAACCAGCCGGAGGATCGCGCACGGCTGATGGCCTTGGCGGTCACATCGGACAGGTCGCTGGCCCTGGGGTACCTCCCCGGCAACGCCACGATCGAACTCGACCTCTCCGGGCTACCCACGACTTGCCGGGCGCTCTGGGTCAGTCCATCGACCGGCAGGCGGCGGCCCGGCGTGAGCATCACGCCGTCGGCGAAGGTCAGCCTCACCCCGCCGGATGGGCGCGACTGGCTCCTTTTGCTGGCGCCTTCGGGATCGCCGGTGGTGGCACGCTTGACGAAGGCCCTGGACGCCGCAGCCTACCGCGCGGTCGGCCCGAAGGCCTCGATCACGTTCAGTGCAGGAGCTCCGCCCAATGGTCTGGTTCGCAAGGAGCCGCGCGACGGCGAGTTCGTTCGCGCATCGGCCGGCGGCGTGGCGTGCATCGTGAACGAGAACCCGAAGCGGAACGGGTACCTGTACCTCGACATCGACGACCGCATCGTGTTCCGTGGCGGTGCGCGCAGCATGGCGGTGGAGGTGCGGCTGCAGTCAAACGACGGGTTCGACGGCATCGCACTGGAGTACGATGCGACAGGCGCCGGAGGCGACGCCTATCGCTCGGTCTTGCCGGCGTCCCAGAAGCAGGCAGGCGGCTGGACCACCCTCGCGTTCCAGGCCGACGCGCCGTACCTGGGCAATCGCCAGAACTCCGGCGCCGACCTGCGGATCCACCTGAACGGCCACCGGTGCCGGGTGGCGTCGGTGGAGGTCCGGCTGGAGGGTCTCACGCGCTGAGGCGCCTTACGGTCAACCCGGCCAACAAGGTCAACAAGGTCATAAAGTCTTTGACGTTATTGACGTTGTTGACCGGGTTGTCAATGACAGGGAATTACCTGGTCTTTAGCTCCTTGAGCTTAATGTTGCGGAACTCGATGCGGTAGCCCTCGCCCTCGACGCCTACGACGCCGCGGGCCTGGCCGCAATCCCTCACTTCGCAGGTCACGGCGCCGTTCACCCAGAGGCTCAGCGTGCCGCCCTGGGCGGTGATCTCCACGGTGTTCCACTCGCCGGCGGGCTTCACGCGGCCGTCCTTCACGCTTCCGGCGGTCTGGAAGAAGCGCTTCTTGCCGTCGGCGCCGGGGGTCTCGCCGAAGAGGTAGCCGCCCGAGGCGTCGCCGATCTGCGCCTGGTGCCAGATCGAGCCGTCCTTGTTGTTCCGCACGTAGATGCCGCTGTTGTAGCCCGACTTGCCCTCGATGCGCGTGTAGCGGAACTCGATGTGCAGGATCGCGTCGCCGAACTCGCGGTCGCAGAGCAGCATGTCGTGGCCGCCCTCGCCGTCGCAGACCAGCATGGGGCCGGCCTTGTCCACGCTCCACTGCGCCTTGCCCAGCGGCGCGCCGGGCGGAACGGGCACGCGGGTCCAGCCCTTCAGGTCGGGCTTGGGCATGATGCTCACCCAGCCGCGCGGGTTCGTCTCCATGGCGCTCTTGGCGGCCTCGGTCTGGGCGGCGGCCATGCCGGCTGCCAGGGCGAGGCTCAGCGCGGCGGCCAGGGTTGCTGCGGGGCGGTTCATGGGGCTCTCTCCTTGGTCATCGAATGCCGGTCGGCGGCGCGCCACTGGGCCGCGCCTGATGGTTGAGGGTACCTCAGGAGCCGCCGACACGCTTCTTGTGCGACAATACAGGTCCTATCACGCCAGCAACGGAGATGCCCGTGCCGGATAACGCTCCATGGATCACCTACAGGCCCGAGATCAAGGTGCTCGACTGCACCCTGCGCGACGGAGGCCTGGTCACCAATTCCCACTTCAGCGACGACTTCGCGAAGGCTCTCTACGACACCTGTCTGGAGGCCGGCATCGATATGATGGAAGTGGGCTACCGCAACTCGCCCGACGCCTTCCCCGAGCCGAAGTACGGCAAGTGGCGACACAGCCGCGAGGAAGACTTGCGCCGCGTCTTCGGCGACCATGACGCCGCGCGGACCGGCCTGACGCTCTCGGCCATGGTAGACGCCGGAGGCAAGTCGGACTGGCGCAAGCACGACATCCCCGCCTCCGAGAGCGTGCTGGGGCTCATGCGCGTGGCCTGCTACGTCCACCAGATCTCCGAAGCCGTGGAGATGGTGCACCACTACCACGAGTTGGGCTACGAGACGACCATCAACATCATGGCCATCTCCATCGTCGGCTCGGCCGAGCTGGCGCAGGCGCTGGAGGTGGCTGCGCGGACGCCCACCGGCACGCTGGTGGTGGTGGACAGCTTCGGGAACCTCTACCGTGAACAGGTCGACCAGCTGGTGCAGCTCTACCAGGCCGCGGCCGGCGCCGGGCGGCACGTGGGCATCCACGCGCACAACAACCTGCAGCTTGCCTTCGCCAACACCATCGAGGCCATCATCCTCGGCTGCAACCGGGCCGACGCCTCCATGATGGGCCTGGGCCGCGGCGCGGGCAACTGCCCCATGGAACTGCTGCTGGGCTGGCTTCGCAACCCCAAGTTCAAGCTGCGGCCGGTGCTGAAGTTCATCCAGGAGCAGATCCTGCCCCTCCGCGGCCAGTACGACTGGGGCCCCAGCGCGCCCTACTATATCACGGGCCTCTACAACCAGCATCCGCGCGCCGCCATCGCCATGCGTGAAGGCCCCACGCCGGACGAGTACGTGGAGTTCTACGACAGCACCACCGCCGAGCTGTAGGCCGGAGAGGTGGCATGCAACGCGGCGCCTCACCAGGGCGTCAGGCCACGTCAAGAGTGCCGCCTTCCTAGGTCCAAGAAGTGGCGCTCTTTAGCCGGGTAGCCTACTTCGTCTCGATCCGGTAGACGGCAGCCTTGGTGCGCACGAAGAGCGTCTTGCCGACCGCCACGGGCGAGGCCATGCAGCCTTCGGGCAGTTCGCTCTCGGCAATCACCTTGAACTCGGGACCGGGGTCCAGCACGTAGCCGCGGCCCTGCTCGCTGAACAGGTAGATGCGGCCGTCGGCGAGGATGGGGCTGGATGAGTAGGTGCCCGTGAGCCGCTCCTTGTAGACGGCCTTGCCCGTGGCGGCCTCAAGGCAGGTGAGCGTGCCGGAGTCGGCGATCACGAGGATGCGGTCTCCGAGCAGGATCGGCGAGGGCTTGCTGGGCATACCCCGGTCCAGCTCCCACGCCACGTGGGTGGCGGTCACGTCGCCGCTTCCGCCCAGACGGATCGCCAGCATGTGCGACGAGTCGAAGCCCGTGCTGACGTAGACGCGCTCGGCGTCGACCAGCGTGCGCGAGGCGTTGGAGTAGCCGCCGTGCCGCACGCGCCAGATCTCCTGACCCGTGGCCGGGTCATAGGCGAAGACGCCCATGGCCGCCTGGCAGATGAGCTGCTGCTTGCCCTGGTAGCCGGCGAGCACGGGCGTGTTGAAGCACTTGCGGCGGTCGAAGGCCACCGAGGCGGCGGGGCCGCCGGTGCGGTCTGCCGTCCAGACCGTGGCGCCGGAGGTGAGGTTCAGGCAGTAGGTTCGCTGCGTGTCGGTGCCGTCATACGTCAGGAAGAGGCGGTCGCCCACCAGCAGCGGCGAGGAGCCGGGGCCTACCATGTGGTCGCAGTTCAGATCCGTGCGCTGCCAGAGCTGCGCCAGGGTCTTGTTGTCGAAGCAGGCCGTGCCGTGGGTGCCGAAGTGGACCACCACGCGCCCGCGGCCCGCCACCGGAGACGGCGACGCCCAGCTGTTCGTGGGGTTGAAGTCGCCCGGCGACGCGGGCTGGAAGAGGACCTTGTCCAGCAGCACCTTGCCGCTCTGGCGGTCGAGGCAGAGCACCGACATGGCCTTGCCGTCCTCGGTGGCCGTGGTGAGCCAGAGCCGTTGCCCGTAGACCACCGGCGTCGACCAGCCGCGGCCGTGGACAGGCGTCTTCCAGACGATGTTGCTCGTTTCGCTCCACGCGGTGGGCAGGCCCTTCGCCACAGCGGCTCCGGTGCGCGCCGGACCACGGTACTCGGGCCATTCCGGCTCGCCGGTCTGAGCGCCCACACAGGACGCCGCCAGCGACAGGCCGGCCACCAGCGCACTCATCACTGCAGACTTCACGGGTCGTATCTCCTCCGGCGGATGGTTCACCTTGCGGGCGGAGGATACCCCACCTCGGAGGAGTGGCGTGCAGGTGACGAGCGCTCCGATGCCGAACCTTCGGGCAGAGGTACGCGCCCATGCTTCCATGCATCGCAGGATTGGGAGGTCTACTGGCCATGAGCCCCGCCCGACCGGTCTGTCTGCCCACTCCGGCCGAGATGGCCGACGCACGCGACTGGGTTGCGGCCCACCTTCGGAGGCCCTCCGCTCCCGCGCGGAAGGCGGCGCCCCTCGCCCCTACGGCCGGGCTCACCGTGCTGGCGAACCACGGCCCCGTGCAGCCCAACGCCCGAGGCGGCGCGCCGCTCCGCATCGGCGGCGTGGACTACACCCACGGGCTCTACTGCCACGCGCCGAGCAGGGTCGTGGTGCGGCTGCCCGGTCCCGGAGAGCGGCTCACGGCGCGCATCGGCATCGACGACCATGCCAACGGCGGCACCGTCGTCTTCAGCGTGCGCGTGGGCGGGGTGCAGGCCTACCGTTCCGGCGTGGTGACCTGCGGCAAGCCCGCCGAGGCCGTCGACGTGCCCCTCTCCGGCGCCTCCGAGTTCACGCTGGACGCAGGCGACGCGGGCGACGGCATCTCCTGCGACCAGGCCAATTGGGCCGACGCCGTGGCAACGCTGGCCGACGGCCGGTCCGTGCGGCTGGGAGACCTGCCCCTGGCATCCGAGGCGCCGCGGACGCGGACGGTCTACGGGCTCCCCTTCTCCTTCACCTACGGCGGCGTGCCGTCTGATGAGCTGCTGCCGGCCTGGCAGTTCGCGAGCGCCACGGCCAAGCTGCCCGGCGGCCGCACACGACGCACCCTCACCTTCACCGAGCCGGGCCTGGGGCTTGAGGTCACCTGCACCGCCGTCACCTACGCCGACTACCCGGTGGTCGAGTGGACGCCGGCCTTCCGCAACCGGTCCGAGGCCCGATCGCCCGTCATCGAAGGCGTCCGCTCGCTGGACGTGCGCCTGGATCGCCCCGGCAAGGGTGCTCTGGAGCTACGCCGCTGGCTGGGCAGCATCTGCGCCGCCAACGACTACGAGCCCATCGTGGAGCCGATGGCGCCCGGTTCGACGCGCCACGTGGCCACGCAGGGCGGCCGGCCCACCAACAGCGACATGCCCATGTTCAACCTCGCCGGGCCCGGCGGCGGCGCGCTGGTCGTGATCAGTTGGGCCGGACAGTGGTCCGCCGACTTCCTGCGCGACGCCTCCGGCCGCCTGCGGGTCTGCGGCGGACAGGAGCGGACGCGGTTCGTCATGGAGCCGGGCGAGGAGCTGCGGAGCGCCATGGGCGTGCTCCTCTTCCATCGCGGCGACCCGGACCGCGCGCAGAACCTCTGGCGGCGCTGGATGGTGGCTCACAACCTGCCCCAGCCCGACGGCAAGCCGATCAAGCCCATGCTCTCCGCCTGCAACGGCAACCACTACCCCGGCATCATCACGAACGCAGCCGAGGAGCAGCTCTTCCTGAGCCGATACCTCGAAGAGGGCGTACGGCCCGAGTTCTGGTGGCAGGACGCCGGCTGGTACCCCTGCGACCCGGACGGCTGGCCCAAGACCGGCACGTGGGAGGTGGAGCCGAGCCGCTGGCCGAAGGGCATCCGCGGCGTCAGCGACTGGGCTCGGCAGCGGGGCATTCGCACCATCGTTTGGTTCGAGCCCGAGCGCGTGGCGGCGGGCACCTGGCTTGCCGAGCGGCGTCCGCAGTGGATCATCGGCGGCAAGGCGGGCGGCCTCCTGCGGCTGGGCGACCCCGAGTGCCGATCCTGGCTGGCCCAGCACATCGACCGGCTGATGACTGATCAGGGCATCGACCTCTACCGGCAGGACTTCAACATCGACCCGCTGAGCTACTGGCAGTCGGACGACGCCGACGACCGCCAGGGCGTGGCCGAGATGCGCCACGTGGCGGGCTACCTCGCCTACTGGGACGACCTGCTGCACCGGAGGCCAGGGATGCTCATCGACTCCTGCGCCTCGGGAGGCCGCCGCAACGACCTGGAGACGTTGCGCCGCGCGGTTCCGCTGCTACGCAGCGACTACACCTTCGAACCCGTGGGCGAGCAGTGCCACACCTACGGCATCGCCTCCTGGATCCCCTTCCACGGCACGGGCTTCCTGACCTGCGACAAGTACCTCATCCGCAGCCAGATGTCGCCCGAGTTCACCATGGGCGTGGATACGCGGCGCAAGGACCAGGACTACGACCTGCTCCGCAAAATGGTCGACGAGTGGCGGCGCGTGGGCCCCTGCCAACTGGGCGACTACTGGCCGCTGACGCCCTACAGCAAGGCCAACGACGCCTGGATGGCCTGGCAGTTCGACCTGCCCGAGGAGGGCCGAGGCGTGGTGCAGGCCTTCCGCCGCGCCGACTGTCCCACCGATAGCCTGCGCGTGAAGCTGCGCGGCCTCGACCCCGCATCGGTGTACGCCGTGGACGACATGGACGGCGGCCCGGCCCGCACCCTCACAGGCGGCGCGCTCATGGACGAGGGGCTGGAGATACGCGCAGCGGAGAAGCCCGCCGCCGTGACGTTGTGCTACGCGGCAAAGAAGCCGGAAGGCGGGAGGTGAACGTTGGCTGCATCGGTATGGGCAATGGCTGCGGCGCTGGCCTGCGCGGCGCCGGGCATGTCCGCTGAGGCGGCGCCCTTGAGGGGCTTCCGAGCGGCAACCGGGGAGTACTCCGTGGCCTTCGAGCCCGGCAAGCCCTGGGTCTCGATCAGCCGACGCGGCAGCGCGGGCGAACTCCGATGGGCTCCGGGCGGCGGCTCCGAGGCGCTGCCGTTCCTCCAGGGCGCCAACCTGCAGGAGGTGAAGCGAACGCGAGACCGCACCGGCGTTACCTACACCCTCGCCGGAAAGCTGGGCTGGACTCGCTACACCGTGGGGATCGCGCTGCCCGCCGGTGCGCCGGGGCTCATCCGAACGTGGCTCGACCTGGCCGACGCCGAACCGAAAGCCGCCCGCGAGGCCCTTGGCCGCGCCCTGCCGGAGCTCTGGTACGCCGACATTGCCGACGGCCCGGCCGACCCGCACGCGGCCTTCTACTTCGAGACACCCGTGCCGCACCCGATCAAGATCTGGCACTGGCGCCGCGATATGAACCAGTTCGTCCACTTCGGCGACCGGCGCATCCTCCGCTCCACGCTGCTCTACTACGCCGACTTCACAGCGATGGATGCCGCCTTCCAGGCCTGCGGTACGGCCATCTACAAGAGCGTGACCGGCTGGGAGGTGCATGACGACATCGTGGCCCAGCCGCCGGGCGCCTTCGGCGAGGCCGGCGGCGGACCGTTCCGCTTCGGCCTGCAGATCCCCGCCCCCAAGCAGGAGCCGACGGCCCGGAACTTCCGCGTCTCGGCGTCCATGCTGAACCTCGAGCCCGGTGCGCCGGAGGTTGCCCCCACGCCGGAGCCCGCCCGCCGCTTCTTGCGGGGCTACCGGCGCATCTTCGCCCAGGCGCCCAAGCCCGAGTACCGGTTCCGTAACTGGGAGGAGATCGGCCGCACGCTCTACCGGCAACTCGGAGCGCGAAAGGACCCGGACTGGGTCTACTGGACCCTTGCCACGCCCCACTTCAACCAGCTTCCCTTCATCGACTACGTGCGCCGGTACATGCCCGAGGTGGAGGCCAAGACCCTCGACATGGCTGTGCGGCAACTGAAGCCCGGCTTCGCGCCGAACTACGTCAACGACTTCGGCAGCAAGGGCGGCTACGGCTGGTACCCCACTCGCGAAGCGGCGGCCAAGGTGGACTTCTGGCAGGGCTACCTCTGGCCGATCTACATCCTGAACGAATACGCCATGGCGCAGGGCGACGGCGACCTGAAGAAGGCCTCGCTGGGCGTGACGCCCGTGCTGCTCGACCTGGGCCGCAGGATGGACTACACCTGGGGCGTCTTCGTCGACCTGAACGCCGCACGCAACGTGGAGACCGGCTACGACCTCGACTACGGCGTGGCGGGCCTCTATGCGGCGGTGATGCTTCAGTACCACCGCCTCACGGGCGAGGCCCGCTACCTGCGGGAGGCCCGGAGCGCCGCCGACAGGCTCACCGGCTTCGGCTACGGCGCGGGTTTCGAGATCCAGATCCCGGCCCTCTCCGCCCTGACGCTGCTCCGGCTCTACGAGCTCACCGGCGAGAAGCGCTACCTGGACGGCGTCGATGTGCAGCTCGCAGTGATCATGAAGCATACGTGGCTCTTCAACCCACACTATGGCCAGTTCGTCGGGCGCGACCTCTTCGGCCTCACCAGTTGCCGGGCCAACCTCTGCTATGCCAACGGCGCCGAAGAGGGGATGCTCATGCGGCTTCTGCGCGCCTGCCTGGACGAGGGCCGCGACCGGCTGGAGCCCGCGAACCGGCGGCTCATCGCCGACCTGCTCCGGTGGAAGGCGCACAGCTGGGCCGACGCCCTGGCGGCGCTGCAGCCCGACAAGTCGGTCCTCTTCATCGGCCAACCCGAGAACTGGGACCCGGTCCAAGCGGACAGCGTGGTGCCGCTGGAGCCCTTC
This sequence comes from uncultured Chthonomonas sp., assembly GCA_903885605.1. GTDB lineage: Bacteria > Armatimonadota > Chthonomonadetes > Chthonomonadales > CAJBBX01 > CAJBBX01. Next base: position 15,500 of record CAISJD010000087.1, read on the forward strand.
GGCTACAACCTGGACGGCAAGAAGCTGGGCTTCCTGAACGAGTGCATCTACGGCTGCAACCTCATCGCCGAGGCGGCGCTGATGCAGTTCCACCCCGTGGGCGGCGGACGGCTCTACACGGAAGGTCCCGTCGACCTGACCGCGAGCGACGGCCGATGGAGACTGCGGCTACCGGTGGCCTCAGGTCCCATGCGTGTGGCCTTGCAGGCCCCCGGCCTGGAAGTGCGCGCCGCCAACGGCCGCCCCGCCCCGCGCGACACCCGCCCCGGGGAGCCGGGCTGGACCTGGTACCTCCTGCAGCCGCATAGGAGCTACGCAGTAGGCAAGGCGACCGGCCGGTGACGCTCCCAGACGCGGCGCGGGAGATGCGCCCGAGGCCTGGCCTTTGACCTTACTGGCACCAATGACACTGAGGGCAGTGGGGTCGAGGAAAAAACGGGTAAAGTAGCTCAGGCGAGCCCGACCCCCCGAGACCTGTGGAGGTGCTGAAGTGGACCACCCGGACCGTGACTTGACGCCGTTTTTCGCCGACCTGCTGCTGATGCCCGCCGCACAGGCGGCGGTGGCGAAGGCGCTGGCACTCGACACGGCCGCCGTCGCCCCCGGCGCGGCGCGTGAGGCGCTGCTGGCCGAGCATGGCGCCGAGGTGCGAAGTGCGCTTGATGCTCTGGTCCTCGCCGAAGCTGAGCCCGTCTACACGCTGGGCGGCTACGGCAACCTCGACCTCACCGTGATGCGCTACGGCCCCGTCTGCTTCGTTACGGCTGAAGGGCATGAGCCCTCCGGTTACATGGCCGACGCCGACACCGCATGGGACTGGGCGATGGAGCAGCACGCCGATGATATCCAGCCGCCGGACGACAAATGCCCGGTCTGCGGCACCGCCACCAACTACGAGCGCTACCGCGCCAAGCCCTGCGGCCATATGTTCCTGACGTATGACGTGACCTCCGGAGGCGAGTACTCCGGAGGCAATCCCTTTCGCGTGATGTGCGCCGATGGCATCGTGTTCGACACACCTGACCTTGATGTCCTCGCCCGCTCCTATCGGGCACTGCCGGAGTGGGTTCCCTACGCCATGATCCACGAGCGCGCCACAGCATGGCACTGGCCGGATCAGCTAATCGGCGACCTGATGATCGAGATCACGGCGCCCAACGAACAAGGGGACGAGCGTGACACCGGGCAGGACTTCCGAGCTACAGAGACCTATCTTCGGGATGTCATCGACGATCTGACCGGTTACGCCTACTGGACAGCCGTTGGTATCGATGTCCCAATGGTGAGTCGGTCGTTTGCAGTGCTCTGGGTAGACGACCCGGCATCGTTGGACACCGCGCTTCGTGCCAGAGTCGTCGAGCATACGAACGCGGTACTGGAGTTCGTCAGTGCGGTCACGTCAGATCGTGCGATAAGCTTCCGGGAGGAGACGTTCCTCAATGCCGACGACCTGCTGTACCGTGGCTGGACCCTTCCGATGATCCGCGAACTGATGCCGGAACCCGATGGCGACGGGCCTCAGTACTACGAGCAACGCGTGAACGCCATCGAGGCGACGGCGAGGTTCCGGATGCGCGTCCGCGCCGCGGTGAAGGCCGGCGACCTCGACGATGTCATTGCGCAGGAGATACTGGATCGGTCCGACGAGATGAAGCAGGCCGGAGCGGTCTGGCCGTTGCCGGCGCACAAGCCGGAGCCCACCGTGGTTGCGGCGGCACGGTGGCAACGAACTGCCCTCGACACCGGATTCGTCTGCTCGGTCACCTTCCCTGGGTTTCTCGAGGATGATGAGTGCGACATTTACTATAGTAACACGGACGTAAAACAGATTTTATACACACGTTGGGGTTCAGGAATTACCGTTGAGCGACCGGGCTGCCTTGCTGTTGTGGACGCAGTGAACGCGATGATGCCCGAGATGGTTCGGTCACTCGTCCTGAGCGGCCATCAACCCAGGTTCGGCGGCGCGGGCATTGTAAGCGCCGACGCCTTCCACGCGTGGGAGGTCGAGGCGGTCCGAGAGCGTGAGGCTACCCGGGTGGCCAATGAAGCCAACCGGAGCTCACCGATCGTGCAACTGGCGGAGAAGCTTGGGTTGCATCCGAAGCCGAGCGAGTGCACAGCAGACCTCTGGGAGGCTGCCGGCCCAGACGGGCGGTGCGGCCTGAGGCTCGACACGAACCATGGCATGTTCAAACACCCCACCAGTGCCCGAACCGGCGACGGCGAAGCGCTGCGCAACTGGGTGGCAGACGTGGCAACAGCGAAGGCCGCGTTGCGAGCGGAGAACGAACGCATGCGTGCCGAACCGATCGTGCAGGCAGCCATGCAGGCGGGACTGGAGCCATATCCGAGCGACTCGGGGAACGGCGTCTGGTACGCCTCATGCCCGGCAGGTCACCGCCTGATGGAGTTGAGGCCGAGGGACAGCAGGTTCTACTGCGTCTGGTGCAAGAGCGGGGGCACAGCACGCGGCTTGCCGGCTTGGGTCAATGCGAAGCGTAGAGCCCCCGCCGAGCGTGCTGCCGCCGAGGCCGCAAGGCGGGCCGAGCAGGAAGCAGCCGCCGACGCTATGCGCGCCGCCAACGCGGCGGATCGCGAGGCACAGATGGTCCGGTTGGCCGTTGAACTCGGGCTTGCGCCGGAGCCGAGCGACAGGACCGCAGGTCTCTGGCTCTCCCCTTGCCCCGCCGGCGGACACGAGCTTGAGATTCGGCCGCGCGAAAGGGTTTTTGACTGCGCGCACTGCCGCAGGCGCGGCGGCGTGAACGCACTGGCCCGGTTCGTGGCAGAACGCCGGGGCTGAGGCCTGGCCTTTGACCTTACTGGCACCAATGACACTGAGGGCAGTGGGGTCGAGGGCATGGGCGGCGGCGGGGCGTTGCTGCCGTTCGCCTCGCCTCGCTTCGAAACGCCGACCGACGGCTTTCCGTCTACAGGATGGAGGGCTCTCACCATGACCGGTTTCGGGATACCTACGCCGGGCGAGGAAGGACGACAGCCGTCGCAGATCGGCTTCCAGGCCCGGCGAAGGCCTGCGCGGATGCTGGTAGCGGCCCTGCTCGCCTCCGTAATCGCTGTGGCCCTGGCGACGCTCATCACGCACCGGGCCAGTCGCGAGGTCGCCGTCGAGGCGCAAGTCTGGCCACCGTCCGGCGGGCCTACGGCCGTGGCGCCTGCTCGGACGACCGAGAGTGTCTCAATCGTCACCGAGGAGCCGAGCGCGGGCATCGTCTGGGTCCCCCTGGTGCTGGTCGGCGGGCTGGGGGTCGCCTTCGCTGTCTGGCGGTACCGCTCAAGCTCTCGCATGCGCTTCCTGGGAGAGGTGACGGATGTGGCCGTCGCCGGACGCCTGGCACAAGCGCTCTGGCAGGGCGACCTCTACCTCGCCACCGAGGCCGAGGAGGCGCTCATCGGACTGCTGCCCCGCTTCAAGGCGTCCGACGCCGGTTGCCTGTCGGATGCGCAGCGCGCCTGCCTGCACCGCACACTGCGCGCTCCCAAGCGACGGCGCGAGGCCGACCTGATCGTGGCCGTCATCGGCGCCCTGACCGAAATCGGCGACGCCAAAGCCCTGCCGCATGTGGAGAGGCTTGCCGAGGAGAGCGCCCGCACCGAGGCCCAGCGGCTGGTGCAGCGCGCCGCCATGGAGGCGCTACCCGCCCTGCGCGACCGCATCGAGCTGGCCCGCGCCGCCCGGACGCTCGTGCGGCCCGCCCAGGCCGGTCCGGGAGCCGACACGCTGGTGCGCCCCGCGGCACCCAGCGCGGACACTCCCGTTGAGCTGCTCGTGCGTGCCTCCAGCGCCCCGCCCGAGGCCTGACCCGCGCCGGACCCTCCCGGGATCGCGTATACTCTGCCAATCCGGCCGCTGCCGTCCGGCCACCCGGGAGATGCCCATGTTCGCCGTCGCCCTGTTCTGCTCGCTCGCCGCGCTTGCGTCGCCCCTCGCCGGTCCGCCGGCCGTCTCCGTGGAGCCCATGGGCTACAGGGACGCCGCCCACGCCGCCCGAACGTGGCGCCCCTCGGAGTGCGCGGGCCCGGTATCGTTGGCCGCGGGCAAGCTGGTCCTCCCCTGCCGCATGTCGCAGAAGGGCCAGAGGGCCTACTGGGACAGGGACCTCCGCCTGAACCTGAGCGCCACATCACGCATCGCGTTCAAGATTCGCGTGGTGGGCGAGACCTCGGGCATCTCGGCCTGCACGCTCTACTTCCGGTCGGGCGAAGGCTGGTATGGCGGCGAGTTCGATGCCGGCGCCGGCGACTGGACCACCGTTCGGCTGGACCGCTCCTCCTTCGTGCCCGAGGACACGCCCGCCGGCTGGGGCCAGATCGACGGCATGCGGATCGGCTTCTGGAAGGCCGGTCCCGTGGATGCGCGCGTGGAGCTGGGCGCCGTCGCCGCCGAGAGCGCCGACACCGTGGTGGTGCGCTGCACGGCTCCGGGCGCCGACCGGTCCTCTGCCGACGGCATGGTGAAGCTCCTCCGCTCCGCGGGCATCGACGCCGGCGGCATCGACGACACCGACGTGGCCGCGGGAATGCTGGCAGGGCGGCGCCTGGCGGTATACCCGAACAACCCGGTCATCGGCGAGGCCGAGGCGCGGGGCATCCGCGACTTCGTGGTAGGCGGGGGCAAGGTGGCCGCCTTCTACGCCCTGCCCCCTTTCCTGGCTCAGTTGCTCGGCCTCCTCAACACAGGATGGACCCGGGCCGCCTACGCCGGCCAGTTCAGTAGCATCCAACCGGTAGTCAGCATGCTGCCCGGAGCCCCACCGTACACCTACCAGGCCAGCTGGAATATCCAGCGCGCAGCCCCGGCGGATAACACCACGCGGGTCGCCGCCACGTGGCTGGACGGCGACGGCAAGCCCACCGGCGAGGCCGCCATCCTGATCGGGCGGAACGGCTCGTTCATGACCCACGTGGCGCTGGACGACGACCCGGCCCGCAAACGGACGCTTCTCCGGGCGCTGCTGGGCGCACTCCAGCCCTCCGTCATGCGCGATGCCGCCGCCACTGCCGTGGCAGAGGCCCAGGTCCTGGGCGACTGGCCCGACCTGCCCGCCGCTCGCAAGGGCATCCTCTCGCCGGCCGGTTCCGGCCCCGGAGCGGCGCAGGCGCGCAAGGGGATCGCCGCGGCCGAGGGTCTCTTCAAGCAGGCGTCGGGGCTTCTGAAGAAGCAGGACTACAGCGGAGCGATCCAGACCGCGGAGAAGGGCCACGCCGCCCTCGAAGCCGCCCACGGCTCAGCCATGCCTGGGAAGCCCGGTGAGTTCCGCGCCTTCTGGTGCCACTCGGCCTACGGAGTGCAGGGCTACACCTGGGAGCAGACCTGCGCCAAGCTCGCCGCCGCGGGCTTCACGGCCGTGCTGCCCAATATGCTCTGGGGCGGCGTGGCCGACTACGCGAGCGAGGTGCTGCCCGTCTCCGAGGCCTGCAAGGCCCAGGGCGACCAGATCGAGGCGTGCCTGGCCGCGGCGCGCAAGCACGGCCTGCAGGTCCACGTCTGGAAAGTGAACTGGAACCTCGGCGCGGCGCCCGAGGGCTTCGTCACACGAATGCGGACCGAAGGTCGGCTGCAGGCCGATGCCCAGGGACGCGAGGGCGCATGGCTCTGCCCCTCCGACCCGCGCAACCGCGATCTGGAGCGCGATGCCATGGTCGAGGTGGCCCGCAAGTACGCCGTGGACGGCGTCCACTTCGACTACATCCGCTACCCCGACGCGAACCACTGCTTCTGCGTCCATTGCCGCACCCGCTTCGAGGCGCGGCTGGGCCGCTCCGTGGCCGCCTGGCCCGCCGACGTGCTGCGCGACGGCCGCGACCGCGAGGCCTACCTGGAGTTCCGCCGCTCCAACATCACCGCATTGGTGGAGGCCGTGGCGGTGGGCGCTCGCGCCGTGCGGCCGGGCATCAAGGTCTCGGCGGCGGTCTTCCCCAACTGGCCCGCATGCCGCGACGAGATCGGCCAGGACTGGGCCGCCTGGGCCAAGCGGGGCCTGCTCGACTTCGTTTGCCCCATGGACTACAACGGCTCCACGGCGCAGTTCCGTGCGCGCGTCCGGTCGCAGCGGCCTGCGGTGGCCGGTGTGCCGCTCTACCCCGGCATCGGCGCGTCGGCGCCTGGGCTGAACGCCTCGCAGGTGCTGCGGCAGATCGAGGCGGCCCGGCAGGAGAAGGCCGACGGCTTCACCATCTTCAACCTGGACCGCCGAACGCTGGACGAAATCGCACCGGTACTGGCCCTGGGCGCCACCCGGCGCTAGCCTCGCTTCCGAACGACGCACCTGGAGGTAGCGCACCATGCGACGCACCTTGCCGATGCTGACCGTCTGCTGCGTAGGCCTCCTCGCGGCGTCGGCGCTCCAAGCCGGTCCGAGCGCGCCGCCCGTGCCCCTGCTGGTTGGCGGCGCGGCCCACGGGTCCGAGTTCATCGATGCGCTGGCGGATCTGGGCGTGGGCAACTTCGTCTGGGTTCCCAAGTGGTGCGATCCCACGTCACCGGCACCGTGGGACGACAAGCACACAATCCTGGACGACGCGGACGCCTGCGTGCGCCGCGGCATGAGCTTCATGATCAGCCAGCGCCGGGGCCTCGGGCGTGCGTGGAAGCTCGGAGGCAACGAGTACGGCGGCGACACCGAGACGGAACTCCACAGCGCCGCGACGGTGCGCGAGATCTCCCGCCGTGCCGGGCCGCTCTTCGCCGGGCTCCAGGCCGAGGAGATGGATGCCGACCTGCTGCAGAGCGCGTTCCGGGTCAGCGCCCGCACACGCATCCCGGAGATCTACCGGTTCACGGATCGTGCCGGTGGACGCCGGAGCTTCGAGGGCGAGTTGGCCCGCATCGCGCGGGTCTACCATGGCTACGGCCCGGGCATCCGGTACTGCCCCAACCTGTGCGTCTCGCTGCACCATAGCGGGTTCCGTGCGGGCGGCGACATCGTGATGGCCGAGCTGCTGGAGGCGCTGCCCAACACGGAGATGCAGCTCGCCTACCTGCGCGGCGGCGCACGGCAGTTCGGCAAGGAGTGGGGTGTCTGGGTGTCGCCCTGGTACCGCGGCCGCGTGCCGGGCGAGGACAAGGGGCTCTGGAAGGGCGACTACGCCCAGCCTACCGGGGCCCATACGGCTTCGTCGCTACGGCGCTGCCTGTACCTCTCCTACGGCTCGGGCGCGCGCGTCCTGACCGTTCAGCAGACGGAGCCGCTGCTCGCTCGCAAGCCGGGCGGCGGCTACCAGCTTGCCTCGTGGGGCCGGGAGCTCAAGGGCTTCTGGGACTATGCCAGGCAACACCCGGAGCCGCTCCGCCCCATGGTCCCGCTGGCGCTCCTGGTGGACAAGGACAACGGATGGGCGCCGGGCCACCTGCATGGCGACTGGCTCGACCACCAGACGATCTGGGGCAAGCTGCCTGCGGAGCGGTCCGACACCATGCTGGCAGCCTTCCTGGATGTCCTTCTGCCGGGGTTCGAGCGCGCGGAGCCCGACTGGTGGAAGGAGGAGGGCCGCTTCTATCCCGGCTACTTCTCCGCCACGCCGGCCGGCGCATTCGACATCGTCTCATCCGACATACAGACATCCAGGCTCGCCCAGTACCCCGCCGTCGTGCTGATGGCCGATGTCGACATGACGCCGAGGCTGCTGAACACGCTCCGCGCCTACGTCAAAGGCGGTGGCGCCCTCTACATCAACGCCTGCCAGATGCGCCACAAGGAGGACTTCGTGCAGGACCCGAAATTCCTCGGCGCCACCATCGGCATGGCGAGCTACTTCGACAAGGTGCCGCAGACGCTGATGTCCACCCGCCGTAACTGGACGCCGAACCGGATCGTGCGCCGCCTGCCGGTGGCCGGAGTGACCGAGGGCGAGATGCTCGGGCCGTGGTACGTGGCGCAGGACGTGCAGCCGACCACCGCCGCAGTGGTGGCCGACGACGGAGCGGGGCATCCTGTCCTGCTGCGCCACCGGTTTGGCCGTGGCACGGTGTACCTCTCGACGCCCGAGTACATGATGGAGGGCTTCAACGGGATCAAGTCGCCGCTGAGCTTTTTCGCAGGGCTGGTGCGAGGTCTGGCATCGTCGGGCCAGGTGTCGGTCACGGGCTCCGGGACCGATCGGCCGGCGGAGGATGTCTCCTGGGTGGCTGCCCGGCAGGGGAACGATACCGTCATCACCCTGGCCAACCATGGCAAGGCGCAGCGAGCCATTGATGTGGCAACCAGCGGAGGCGGCGCGGGAGCGTCTCTGGAAGTCGGCTCAGGAACGGTAGCCGTCCGGCAGGCGCCGCCCAAGGCGGTCTACTCCATCACCGTAGGGCCCGAAGACGTGGCCGTCGTGCGGATCCGGAAGGTGCGCTCGCCAAGCACTTGAGGCCGCCTACTCGTCCCTCCACTGCATCGCCAACACCTGGCCCTGCTCGCTGCCGGCGGTGATCGTGGCGATCAGTTCGTCCACCACGTAGCCGTCCCAGCCTGACGGATAGCCGGGCTCGCCTGCTTCGAAGCGGCGCACCATCTCGGCCATCTCGATGTCGAAGGGGTTCACAGCCGGGTAGCGGTACTCGGTGGTCTTGCCGGACACCGCATCCTCATGGACCAGCAGGGCGCCGTTGCGGGTCGGATGGTCCCATAGCACCGTCGATAGGTTCAGCCGCCCGGCAGGCGTGTTGATCTCAAGCCTCTCGTCCCAACCGTTGCGCTCGTAGCCGGCGTGGCGCATAGGGTGCCAGAACGCCTCGAAGTGCGCCATGCCGCCGTCGCGAAGCCACAGCAGGGCGTTGGCCTGCCGGTCTACGTCCATTCCCTCGCGGGACTGCAACTGGCCACAGACACGGGTGGGCCGGCCGGCGATGTGGTGGATCAGGTCGAGGATATGGCTTCCGCCGCACACCAGGACGCCGCCGCCGTAGTTACGAGCGATGACGGAGGGGCGCTCCCTCAGGACAGGATGCAGCTCATCCTCCCAGAGCATGGCGTAGGGCTGCCACGTTCTGGCGTGCAGGCTGGTGACCGGGCCCATCTCGGCCAGCAGGCGCATGGCCTGCTGCGTCGCCGGGAAGTAGTTCTTCATGTAGGCCGTAGCCAGGAATACGCCCGCCTTGTCGGCCGCCTGGGCCATCTCGAAGGAGTCCGCGGGGTTGTCGGAGAGCGTCTTCTCGCAGACGACCCCCTTGCCTGCCGCGATGGCGGCAAGGACGATCTCCTTGTGCGCCGACGAGATCGTGCAGACGCTGACAAGGTCCACCTCGGGGTCGGCCAGGAGCTGATGGTAGTCGGTGGTCGCCTTCGCGCCGTAGAGCGCGGCGGTCTGTTCGGCGGCGTCGCGCCGCAGGTCGCAGACATGCGCCACGCGCGCCCCGGCGCGGTGGTAGCCCTCGTGGTGGAAGTGCGAGATCGACCCGCAACCGACGATGCCGACACGTGTCATTCCGTGGCTCCTTCTCCGGCCAGTTCAGCAAATCGAGCATCCGGGATGACCATGGCCTTGCGGGTCGTGTCCCGTTCCGACGCCACGGTGCGCAGCGCGTCGCCCAGCCGCGATAGCGGGAACCGATGCGATACGATCGTCTCTCCCGGCACCACGCCGGCCCGGAGCAGGTCCAGGGCCATCGGCAGGAACAGGGCGGGCGACGCGAAGGAGGGCCGGAGCTGGACCTTGCCCAGGTGCATGGCGGTCGTGTCGATGGTCACCTTGCCGCCCTCGCCCCAATCGAACCCGATGAAGACCACGCGGCCCTCATACGCCGCGGCGGCGATCGCTCCGGGCAGGCTGCTGGGCGGCGCGCTCACCAGCAGCGCATGGAACCCGCCGTGGCGCCGGCCGATCTCCGGCAAGGGCGCCTCGCTGCGCGCGTAGACGGCGTCGGCGCCCAGTTGCGAGGCGACGGCCAGCCGCCCGGGGTTACTGTCGACCGCCACGACCTCGCCGCATGTCGCCTTCCGGGCCATGGCCAGCGCCATCAACCCGATCGGCCCGGCGCCGACCACGAGCACACGGTCCGTCATGCCGATCTCGGCCAGCCGGATCATATCCACCGCCACGCCGCACGGCTCGGCCAGCGCTGCCACGGTCGGGTGGAGCCCGACGGCAGGGACCACCACGCGCGCCGGCGCCACCAGCACATCGGCGAAGGCCTGGACGGGCTCCGCGCCGATGCCGAGCAGGTTCCTGCAGAGATCGACCCGGCCGTTCCGGCACACCGCGCAGTCGCCGCAGAACGCCGAAGACTCGAGCACCACCGTGTCGCCCACAGCCACATGCGAGACGCATGAGCCAATCTCGCGGACCCGGCAGCAGGTCTCGTGTCCGAACGGTCGCGGCTCGGCGGCAAGGTGGCCTGCGATCTCCATGTCATAGCCGCAGATGCCGGTGGCCAGTACCTCCAGCAGGACGTCATGCGGGCCCACGTTCCGAAGCGGAACGTGGCGAAACTCCACGGCGTAGGGTGCGGTGACATACGCCGCGGTCGCCGTCACGGGATCAGACGATGGGCTCAATGGGGATTGCCTCACTTGGTTCGTGGCTGTACCCTCATGTTGGCACAAGGCCGGCGATCCGCAGGCCATCGGCGCGCTGCCGCTCCCTCTCCCAGCGTCGACTGCGTGCTGGTCCCGCCGATCTGGCTCGCTGGGAGAGGGTTGGGGTGAGGGCCGACGGCCGGGGCGTAGCGGCGCCGGAGCCGCCGAACTCAGCCGATCACTCCTCCCATCGTACTCCGCACATGTCACCGATCGCAGCCAGCACACCCTCCAGATTACGTCTGACATCGTCATTCATGAACCGAACGACCCGAAAGCCCCGCTGTTCGAGGTAGCCCGTGCGCGCATCGTCATATGCCTGCGTGTCGTCGTGGGTCGCACCGTCCAACTCCACGATGATCCGCCGGGACACACAGCAGAAATCCGCTATATACGGCCCAATCGAGTGTTGACGACGGAACTTCAGGCCGGCAAGCCCGCCACCCCTCAGCCGGCGCCAGAGAGTGGCTTCCGCCGGGGTCAATGGGTTGCGCAGGGCACGAGCGCGCCCAATTGCTTGGCGCCGGTCCCTATCGTAGTCTGAACTGCTACTCTCAGTCATCGGTGAAGGCTACCCTCAGGCGGCGCCGACGGGCAAGTGCCGGCTCCTCGGGAACGGCTGCGGCCCTCACCCTACCCTCTCCCGCGCTCATGGGTCGTGCGAAGCGCAAGGCTGTGAGAGCGCGGGAGAGGAGTGGCGCCGATACGTGGTCGACCTCCTGTTCGGGTCTTATCTGGCTTGCAGGGCTGAGGGTCACCGGGACGCGCAGGAGGGCCATGAGCGGCTCCCAGGGATCGGGCCCCACAAACGCAGCCAGCGCGCAGGCTTCGGGCGGGGCTGTGGCGCCATTTGGATCCAGTATGCCTCCCGGCAGCAGCGTTGTTCCGGCGGCTCCGTCGATCTCGCCCGAAAATGGCCGTAGATTCTAGGACGCGCGGAAGGAACATCCGGTGCCGGGGGTGAATCAAATCACTGCTTGGGAGTGAGTCTGAAAGCCCGGCCTCCATGCCGTGAGCGAAGACCTCCACTGCAGGCTATCACATCGTTCGGAGGATGAACATGAGCAAGGGTGCGCAGAAGCGCGGTTTCACGCTCATCGAGCTCCTGGTGGTGATCGCGATCATCGCGATCCTGGCCGCGATCCTGTTCCCGGTCTTCGCCAAAGCTCGTGAGCAAGCACGCAAGACTTCCTGCCTGTCCAACCTGAAGCAGCTGGGCCTGGGCTTCATGATGTACGCACAGGACTACGACGAGACGCTGCCGGGCGTTCGCTTCGGCAACGGCGCCGGCCAGAGCTGGCCGTGGGCCGTCTGGCCCGGTACGTACGACTGGACCGGCGTCTTCACGTTCGCCATGCAGCCGTACATCAAGAACAGGGCCATCCTGCAGTGCCCCAGCGCCACCGAGAATGACCGCTGGTCCGGCGCCAATGGCCTCTCCTACTGCTACTCCGAGTATTTCTACAACACCGACCAGGGCTGGACCAAGCTCGCCAAGGTCGGCAACGCCCCCGAGGGCGTGGCCAAGGTCTCCATGCTCAGCGAGTGCTTCTCGTCGGGTATCTACATGGACTGGGAAGGCTGCTCCGGCGAGCCCACCCTTGACGGCGGCGTCTGCGACGGCCTGAACCGGATCCGGTACCACACCTGGAATCCGTGGCAGCCCAACCACGAAGGCACTAACATCACCTACGCCGACGGCCACAGCAAGTTCGTTGCCAAGGGCGCCATGCGCAGCTACCGGATGCCGTCCAACTGGACCGACAACCGCCAGCGCCCCGTGGTCTGGCCGGGTTCGACCGAGCCGTAGGCTAGAGGCACGCAAGGAGTTAGCATGCAGCGCAAGAAGATCGCGCTCTGGGCACTCTGCGTAGTGGCCATGGCGATGGTGGCCGGTTGCGGCCCCAAGCTGACCGATCAGGAGAAAACCCTCGGTCCGCCGCCCAGCGCCAAGAACGTGCGCGGCGGGTACGTACCGCCGCCGCCGGGCGCCAGCACGGCCGCGCCTCCCATGGCGACGGGCCGCTAGTCGCCCTGGTTCCTGTTGGTGATCGGGCCGTCCGCACTCCGCGGGCGGCCCTTTCCTTTGCCGGGCGCTACGGGTAGACTGTGAATCCATGAAGAACATCACAGTCACAGTGGATGATGACCTCTACTATCGGGCTCGGCTCTGCGCCGCGGAACGCCGGACCACGCTCTCCGCCCTGGTTCGCCAGTTCGTGCAGGGCATGGTAACCGAGGAGACGCCCTTCCAGCGCATGCAGCGGGAGCAGGACGAGATCCTCGTGCGGATCCATGCCGCGGGCGCGGGGCCCTCGGCCTCCGGCCGGCTCAGTCGGGAGGAGGTCCATCGGCGCGATGCGGTTCGTTGACACCAACATCCTCCTCTACGCCGTCAGCCTCGATCCCGCCGAGGCCGCCAAGGCGGCGATAGCGCGTGCGTTGCTCAACGAGACCGATCTCGCCCTGTCGGTGCAGGTGCTGCAGGAGTTCTACGTCCAGGCAACGCGGCGAACGTCGCCCTCACGCCTGACGCACTCTGACGCGACGGCCCTGATCACCTCATGGCTTCGGTTCCCGGTGCAGGAGACCTCGGCGCCCCTCGTCACCGCCGCACTCGCTTCACAGCAGCGCTGGGCCGTCAGCTACTGGGATGCCGCCATCGTTGAAGCCGCAAGGATGCTGGGCTGCTCCGTGCTGCTGTCCGAGGACCTGCAAGACGGGCAGGATTTCGGCGGTGTGCGCGTCCACGACCCGCTGGCCGCACCCACGGCCTGACATCGCCGGCAACCCGTGCGTTCGCTTTGCTCCCGAGCGGCGGAGTCGTTCACAATAGGTGCCATGCACACCCGACTCGCAATCCTCTTTGCATTGGCCCTGGCGTTGCTCACGGCGCCGATCCGCTCCGCCACGCCGCAGAAGCCCGCCGAACGCGCCTACACCGTCGATGAGCTGACCGTCATGAACGGCATCGGTGGCTTCGGCGACGTGGGCGTCATCGACGCCGACCGAGACGCCGTGGCGGTCGGCAACAAGCTGGGCTTCTCGGTACGCTTCGAGTTCACGGACCGGCCGGGCGAACCCAGCTTCTGGTCCGTGCGGCAGGGCTTTCCGCCGGGACAGGACGTCACGCAGGTCGACGGCCTCGAGTTCGACCTCCGCGTGCGTCGGAGCGACCGGTGCAACCTGGCCCTCTACCTGGTGGAACCCACCGACAACCGCTGGGTCTGCTGGACCGGCAAGCTGGATGAGCAGCCGCGCGATGCCTGGGTCCACATCGCCGTGAAGCGGCCGCAGATGGGCAAGTGGAAGCTGGCGTCCGTGGAGCACGACTGGGACACGATCTCGGCCATCGGCATCGAGGCCTCCAGCGGTTCGGCCACCTTCAACCTCGACAACGTGCGGCTCACGCGGCGGTCGGGCCCGGCCATCGAGCTCTTCAGCCCAACCGACGACGGCTGGGCTCCCCTGCCCGGTCCCGCACCGGCGCTGCAGGGCGCCCCATCGGCGGGTCGCGCCTACTTCCCCTTCGACCAGGCGCGCTTCGGCGACCCGGCCCTACAGCTCACCCCGCCGGGCTTCGCCCAGCTCTTCGGCCCGGTGGGTACGCCCCTTGCCGGCGTGGGGCCGCGCCTCCCGGACCATGTCCGCCGCATGCGGGCGCTGGGCGTGCCGGTCATCGCCTACAGCACCTTCGGGTCGGGCTATACGCGCACCTTCACCCGGCGCGGCGCGTGGGATAGGAACCTGGCGGGGACCTCGCTCAACACCATGCCCGGCCCGCGCACGGGTTGGGACTTCCAGCACGCCTACGCCGCCGCGCACCCGGCCGTCTTCGAGGCCCAGCAGCATCGGATCGACGCGCTCATCAGCGCGGGCATCTCGACCTGGATGGTGGTGGACTACACCTTCCCCTGGATGGGCGCGCCCTGGGGCTACTCCGACGTGATGGTGAAGGCCTTCCGGGATGACCTGAGCGGCGCCGACGAGGGGCTGCACGTGGTCTCGAAGGGGCGCACCCGCGTCATGCGCTTCGCCGACTACTTCCGCGAGCACAACGGCTTCGCGCCGAAGCCCGCCGACCTGGGCCTGACCGACTGGGCTCAGTTCACGCCTCCCGGCGCGACGGACACCGACGCCCGGCGCGGCGTCCGGCAGACCCTCTTCCTCTACCTGCGATCCTACGAGTGGCTCAAGCTGCCCGACCGGGTGGGCCGCCACTACCGCTCGCGTGGAGGGCAGCCGCTCTGGATCATCCCGAACCCCGAAGACAGCTGGGGATCGAGCAACTACCGGTACCTGATCCGCTCGGAGGGCGTGGGCAACCTCTTCCCGGAGTGGTTCGGCTGCATCGGCTTCGCCGCCGAGGCCGGCTACGCGAGCCTGCCGGGCCTCCGCGAGGACGCAACCGACGCCGGGCACAGGCTCTCCATCATCCAGGAGACCGGCGCCGGCGGCCACAGCGCGCCCTATCTCGATTGGCGGCTTGCCTACAACGGCGTCTATGCCCTGGCGGCGGCGGGCCGGATGGATGACTTCGACAACGACTTCCTGGACGAGGCCACGCTGGATCAGATGCGGTACCCGGAGAAGAACGCCACCCAGTTCAACCGCTTCCGCGACGGCGCGGCCAAGGCTCTCGCCTTCCGGCAGGCGCTCACCGAGAGGCCCATGCGGCCCACGGCGCGCATCCTCTGCGTCACCGAGACGCCGCCCGCGCGCTCCTGCGGCAGCATCTACTTCTCGCTGAACCAGCCCCACACGCTTGCCATGGGCCTGTCGCGGGCGCACCTCGTCTTCGACCTGCGGGACAGCGTCGACCTCGAGCGCGTGCTGCCCCGGTACGACGTGGTGGCCTACTCGCCCTGGGCGGCCCGCGTGGGCGACATGGCCCTGCTGCGCCGGTGGCTGCAGGCCAAGCCGGGCCGGGTGCTGGTGACGCACAGCTTCGTGCCCACGCGCGATACCCGCGAATATGGCGGCACGGACCCGTCGGTCCGCTTCGGCGTGGCGGGCGGCGGAGCGGCGCTGGGCCTGGGGAGCATCGCGGCTGGGACGCCCACATCCGAGCCGGTGACATGGGCGCAGGGCGGCTGGGCGTCGGTCCTGCGGTCCGGCTCCGACGTGAAGGCCCTGGGCGCACTGGCCTCGGCCACCGGAGGCAGGCCGCTGGTGCGCTGCGGCAAGCAGACACTGATCTCCGAGGCCCGCGTGGGCAAGGGGCGCGTGGTCTACCTCCACTACACGCCCGGCGACAGCGAGGCCGTGCAGCAGGTCGACGCAGACGTCCTGCGCGAGGTCTGCCGCCAGGCCGGCATGCCGTCCACGTGCCGCACGGACTTCGGCGCGTCGGTGCAGCGGTTCGGCGTGGCGGCCGGCCAGACCGTCATGGCGTGGGACACCCCTGCGATGTCGCGCTGGACGTTCCGCTACGAGCCGGGCATCGCGCCCATGGAGTACGCTGAACCCACGGTGGACCGCACGGTGCGAGTGGCGGCCGGGCCGGGCGTCTGCCTGGTCTACGACTTCTGGAACGACACCATGCGGCGAGCCAAGCCCGAGGGCGGATCGGTCGGCCTGGCCATGAAGGGCGCGGTCACGTCGCTCTGGTATGTGGGAGTGGATACGCCCGCCTTCCGCCGCACGGTGGGCGCCGCACGGGCGCTCCGGGCGAAGATGCGCTCCATGGGATTCGGATAGGGAGGAGACCCGTCATGATGACCCTGACACCGCCTGCCCCGCCGCCGCGCCTGGTGTTCGTCTGCCGGGCCGAGAACGACCTCTACCGGGCGATCTGCACGGGCATGAAGCGCCGCTTCGCGCGGTTCGACGCCGCCGGCCCGGCGCTGGCCGCCGCGCCGGACGGCGGGTCGCTGCTGCTGCTGGCCGATCGCTACCCGGCAGTCAGGACGCAGGTTCCGCAAGACCTGCCCGATCGTGCCGCGGAGCGTGGCGTCCGGCTCTTCCTGGAGTACCCCGAGCGCGGTCCCGGCGTGGGCGACGGAGCCGCGCAGGTCGCGGGCTGGCGTCGGGCCGTGGTTGCCACGGAGGCCCTGCCCGGCCTGCCGAAGCTGCGCATCCTGGGGCTGCACAACTTCCGCTACGCGCCCGCCACGGCAGAAAAGGCCGACCTGGTGGCGGCCCGGGTGGCGGGCTTCGACAAGGCGATCTTCGGGCTCCCGACCGACGCGGCGCCGCTTCTCTACACCGACGCGGCGACCGGTGCAGTGGTGGCCACCACATCCCTCAGCCGCTTCGCGTCGGGCCGCTACGCGCCGACGTCGGCTTGGGAGCCGCTCTGGCAGGCCGTCATCGGGCGCCTCCAGCCCGGCTGCGCGCCGGTCAAGCTCAAGTGGACGCCTTCCGTGGCGCCCGCCCTGGGTCCCGACGGCCCACTGCCGCGGTCGGCGGAGCTGACGGCCCTGCGCCTCTCGGCCGCCTGGTTCCGCGACTCCGGCATGCTGCTCGACGCCGACGCGGCCCGCGTCTACGACGGGCCGGCGGCTGCATGGCCGGATCGCATCGGCCCCGCGCCGCCCGCCCGCGCCACCGGCGACGGCTCGCTGGGCCTGCTGGAGGGGTTCAACGCGGCCGTGGAGCCTGACGGCGCGCAACCTGTGCGATGGTGGCGGCGCGGCGACTGCAACGGGGAGGCCGCAGGAGCGCTGGCCATGGCCGGCCTCGCCCTGGGCGACCGCGAGCTGACCGCCATCGGAAGCCGCCTCGGCGACTGGTACCTGGGGCGATCCATCATGGCAGGCGGCGACCGGGCCGACCCGTCGCACCCGGCTTACGGGCTGCTGGGCTGGAACGACGTGAAGCTCTACTGGGGCAACCTGGACGGCTACGGCGTCTACTACGGCGACGACAACGCGCGCGCGATCCTCGGCATGTGCCTGGCCGCCTCGGTTCTGAAGACCGACCGCTGGGACCGGCGCATCCTGCAGGCGCTCTTCGCCAACGATCGCCTCACCGGGCCTCGGGGCTTCCAGCCCGACCGCGTCGATCAGCCCGACCTGGTGCGCCAGGGCTGGAGCGCCTACAAGGCCGCTCCTACCGTGAGCTACTCGCCGCACTACCAGTCCTACATGTGGGCCTGCCGCCTCTGGGCCGCCGCGCGGACCGGCCACGCACCTTTCCTGCGGGTCACCGAGAAGGCGATCCGCGACACGATGGAGGCCTACCCCGACCGCTGGGCGTGGGTGGGTAGCGCACAGCTCGAGCGCTCACGGATGCTCCTCTGCCTGGCCTGGCTCGTGCGAGCCGAGGATACGCCGGAGCACCGCGCCTGGCTGCGGCGCATGGCCGGCGACCTGCTGGCCCATATGCACCCGTCCGGCGCCATCCTGGAGTCGCTGGGAGCGCCCGCCAACAACCTTCCGCCGCCGGCATCGAACGAAGCCTACGGCACCGCCGAGACGCCCATCATCCAAACCAACGAGGACGCGGCGGCCGATCTGCTCTACGCCTGCAACTTCGCCTTCCTGGGCCTGCACGAAGCGCACGGCGCCACTAACGATGTGTACTATAAGGATGCCGAGGACCGGCTGGCAGGCTTCCTTTGCCGGGCTCAGGCCCGGAGCAAGGCGCATCCGGCCCTGAACGGGGTATGGTTCCGTGCCTTCGATGTGGGCGGCTGGGGCTACTGGGCCTCGAACGCCGACGCGGGCTGGGGCGCGTGGGCCGTGGAGAGCGGATGGACGCAGACCTGGATCAGCGCCGTGCTGGCCATGCGCCGCCGCCGGACCACGCTCTGGGATGTGACGGCCGGCAGCAAGATCGGCGCGCACCTGGCCGCGGTGAAGGCCGAAATGGGCGTATCCGGAACGCAAGAGGGGAATAAACAATGACCATAGGCAACGAGGCCGGCGCGCCTGAACGCCGCAAGCTGGGCCGAACCGGCGCCGAGCTCTCCGTGATCGGGTTCGGCGGCATCGTGCTCATGGGCTACGAGCAGCCCGAGTGCAACCGCATCGTCCGCATCGCGCACGACGCAGGTGTCAACTACTTCGACGTGGCCCCGAGTTACGGCGCGGGCGAAGCCGAGGAGAAGCTGGGCCCTGCGCTGGTGGGCCTGCGCGACGCCTCCTTCCTCGCCTGCAAGACCGCCGAACGGGGCAGGGACGGCGCTCGTGCCGAACTGGAGCAGTCGCTGCGGCGCCTGAAGACCGACCGGTTCGACCTCTACCAGCTCCACGGACTCGCGAATATGGACGAACTGGACCGCGCCACGGCCCCGGGCGGCGCGCTGGAGGTCCTTGCCGAGGCGCGGCAGGAGGGGAAGGCCCGGTTCCTCGGCTTCTCGGCCCACTCCGTGGAGGTCGCGCTGGAGGCTATGGCCCGGTTCGATTTCGACACGGTCCTCTTCCCGCTCAACTACGTCTGCTGGCACCGGGGCGGGTTCGGGCAGGAGGTGGTGGCCGAGGCCGTGCGGCGGGACATGGGCATCCTGGCACTCAAGTCGCTGGCCAAGCGCCCATGGTGCCACGGTGAGGAGCGCAAGTACGGCAACTGCTGGTACCACCCCATCGACGACGAGGCGGAGGCGGCCGACGCGCTGGCCTTCACGCTCTCGTTGCCCGTAGCGGCCCTGCTGCCTCCCGGCGATGCGCGCCTCTTCGACCTGGCGCTGGGCATCGCCTCCCACACGGCGCACTGGACCGCCCCCGATCTGGACCGGCTGCTGCAGCGGTCCGACGGCGTTGAGCCCATCTTCAAGCGCTCGGCCTGAGCCGGGCAGAGGAACAAGACCATGGCCAAGATCACCGTTGAGGGGTTTGGCGTCGTCGAGGCGCCCGTCGGCACGAAGCTGGTTCTGGCCCTCGAGGACGCGGGCGTCGATATCCTCCACCGCTGCGGCGGCAGGGGGCTCTGCACGACCTGCCGCGTCGAGGTGCTGGAAGGGGCCACAGAGCCCATCAGCGACCTGGAGCGCGAAACGCTGGAGAAGCACGAGATCGACGACGCCTCGCGCCTCTCATGCCAGATGCGCGTGCTGGGCGACATGGCCGTGCGCGTGGCTCGCAGGGCCTCGGTTGAGGGGCTCGAGCCCGGCCCGCGCCCTCAGGACTGACAGTGACAGCCGCCCCGAAGGCGGCAGCAAAGGAGCACGGAATGGCGAATATCGGTTATGACGACACCCCGGTCCTGCCGGGCATCGGCTTCAAGGTCCACGGCAGCGAGCGGCCCCAGCCGCCGGTGATCACCCCGCCCACGCCCAGTACGCAGTCGGCCCCCGGCGCCCCGCCGTCGGATGCCGTCGTCCTGTTCGACGGCGCCACGGTGAACGGCTGGGTCTCCTGCCGCGACGGTAGCCCCGCCGGCTGGAAGGCTGAGGAGGGCGTGCTGCACGTCGTGCCCGGCACCGGCGACATCCGGACGTTGGCGGAGTTCGGCGACTGCCAGCTGCACATCGAGTTCGCGGCGCCGACCGAGGTGAGGGGCGAGAGCCAGGGACGCGGCAACAGCGGCGTCTTCCTTATGGGGCTCTACGAGATCCAGGTGCTGGACTGCTACGACAACCCCACCTACGCCGACGGCACCACGGGCGCCATCTACGGCCAGTACCCGCCGCTGGTGAACGCCTGCCGCAAGCCCGGCGAGTGGCAGTGCTATGACATCATCTGGGTGGCGCCCAAGTTCGACGGCGACACGCTGGTAAGCCCGGCCCGCGTCACGGTGATGTTCAACGGCGTGGTCCTGCACCACGACACGGTGCTGCAGGGCCCCACGCAACACCGGACACTGGCGCACTATGAGCCGCAGCCGCCCATCGGGCCGCTGACGCTGCAGGACCACGGCGACCTGGTCCGCTTCCGCAATATCTGGTACCGCCCGCTGGCTTGCTACCCCACGCCGTAGCGCGCCGGTCGGTTCATCCGGCACGCGGCCCCATCCCAGTCGCCCGGGGGACGGGGCCGCGCTGCATCTCAGGGCGTCTGGGCGGCGGCGAGTTCGGCCTGGGCGCGCGCAAGAAGCTTGTTCAGGTCCGAGGCGGCCGGACCGGTGCAGCGGGCCCGCAGCGGCGCCACGCGGTCGGCCGTTGCCCGCATCGCTGCGGCGTCGCTCCCCGAGGCGGCCAGCGCCGCGGCTACGCTCCGGGCCTCGCCGGCCCAGTCCTGCCCCGCTCCCGTAGCGGCATCGGCGGCTCGGCGCAGCGTGGCGGCGGCCAGCCGCACCGAGTGCTCGCGCAGCATGGCCCGCGTTCCCACCCAGTAGGCCGCGGAGCCCTGCGGCGGCAGCGCCACCTCCCACCTTGCCGGATCGATGCGTCGCCACGAGGAGAGCCCCTGTAGCAGATCGCAGGCGCCGACCTCGCCGTCAGACAGCCCGAGCGCCGCAGCCTCCAGCCGCACCACGCCGGACGCAGACTGCAACGTGGGGTTGCGGAACGTGAAATGAAGGTCACAGGCAGCCGCCTCGCCGAACCGCTCGCACCAGGGCGAGGGAGCATCAGCTCCCGGCGTCGGCTGCTGCCCGCCCACGGTCCACGCGGCCGAGGCGTGCGTGAGGGGCCGCCAGCCCGCGGCGTTGAGCTGCTCGATGGCTGGGACGTAACGGCGGTACAGGTCGCGCACCGGCTCCAGCGTCCGTTGCATCGAGGCGATGGTCCCCACGGGCGGGAAGAAGCCGCATCCCAGCGCCCGGTCCAGCGTGGCCTGCACCTCTGCGCGCCCACCCGGGCGCGGCGCGCGCCAGAGGCGCCACGACTTGCCGCCGCCGATGAACCGAAGATAGCGGTCGGTGCGGTCGGAACGGCCGAGCTCGCCGATCCCCTCCATCATGGGCACATCGCAAAACGGCGCACAGAAGGCCACCAGCGTGTGGCCCATGTTCCCCGAGGTGGCAAAACCGAGCCGCGTGGTGAGCTCGTGCGCCACGCGCTGGAACTCCCACGCCCCGTCGTGGAGGCCTATGGCGCGGTTGCCGGCGCCGTACGTGGGCGGGATCGTCGATGCTTCAATATGCTCGCGCCGGCAGTTCAGGGCGCGTAGCCCCGCAAAGGCGTCGGCGGTGACCAGCCAGCTCCATCGGGCGAAGCCCGGGCGTGCGGCCGACTTCTCCAGCGTCCCTGTCGCCTCGCCGAGCAGGACGGGCGATACGGCCGGGTTCTCGCAGACCAGGAAGTTGAGGCCCCATCCCGGCGCATCGGTCTTGTTGTAGCCCGTGTGCGCGGGCCAGTACTGCGTGTCGCCGTTGTAGAGGATCTGCCCGTCGGGGCCCTCCATCAGCTTCTTCAGGGTCTCGTCCGGCGGCACATAGCCCGTGCCGGCGCCCTGCTGGGCGAGGAGGCGCAGGGCGGCCCGGGCCTCGGCGTCGGTGGGCTGCGGATTCTCCGGCGCGGAGACCATGCGGAAGTCGTACATGCCGTGCATATGCCACGCGGTGGGCCGCGCGTCGCCGAAGTCGGAGATGTCCTCCACCTCGATGCCCGCCACGCGCAGGCGGCGGGTGCGGGGGTCGCAGGTCTCGTCGAAGCCGTAGCCCAGGTAGGTCGTCGCCGGGCCGCGCTTGTCGAAGTCCGCGGCGTGGAGCGCCCTGTACCTCTCGGCTGAGCCGCGGAAGCCCTGGGAGGGGTCGTGCCTGTATAGCTCGAAGCTGAAGTCGGCGGCTCCCGGCGACTTCCGGTAGGCCGGCGTGAGGCCCAGGTAACAGGTGATCCGCAGCGCCTGCTCCTCGGGGGAGAAGTCGAGCACGGTGACCCGAGGCCCCTGCCCCAGCGGGAGGCCGAGGCTGATCCCCTCGCCCGGCGAGCTGACGCAGGCCCAGGGATAGGGGGAGCACTGGCCGTCGCCCCACATCACGGCCTCGGTGCGGCGGCAGACGGTTCCGGGCGTCGCGGGATGGAAGACCTCGGCGTCGTCGTGCCAGACCCAGTCGGCCCGGCGCAGCGGCACCGTGCAGCGCACGGCCACGGCGCGGTCGCGACCCGAGGCGTCTTCCACGCGGCAATCGAACAGGATACAGGCGCCCGCGGCGGATAGCGTCGCCTTCGCGCGGACGCCGTCGGCGCCGGTCAGGTCCAGCTCAGCGCCCTGAGCCACGCCGGATGCCCGCCCTCGAAGGGGCAGGAAGCCGTCGTCGAGGCCCCGGCCGGGCCGGGCGGTGCGGTCCGCCAGCGAGAAGCCGCCGGGGATCGCCGCCGGCCCCGCGCCGGTGGAGGCGTCGAGGAGCGCGCCGTCCTCCGCGACCCGCAACAGCAGGCCGTCGCCGCTGCGGAGCTCCAGCGGCGGGGCCGCACAAACAGCGGCGGGCGCGACCGAAGCCGCGCCCGCCATGAGAAGGAATACCGAGACCCGTGCGCGGAGCGACCCCGCGCGGCGCGTCCTACGGAACCACATTGAACGACAAGGAGCCCGAGCCCGCAACATACCACGCATCGCCGGCGAAGGCGGCCGTGGCGGTGTGTGCGCCCAGGGGCTCGTCGGCGGGCATGGCCCACGTGGAATTGGCCCAGCCGTCGGCGCCCACCACCCCTGTGCCGACCTCCGTGCCGTTGACGCTGAAGGTGATGCTCTTGCCGGGCAGGATCACGTAGTCCGGCAGGCTGCGGACGTAGGCCTTCAATGGGTGGTTGGCCCCAACTTTGGCTGAGCGGACATAGGTCCAGATGTAGATATCGGCCTTGTTGGCGGTGAGCTTTCCGGTGCCGGTCGAGGCCAGGTAGCCTCCGTTGCCGGCCCATTCGCCGGTGATGGTGCGAATGCCCGAACCGGCGGCCAACGGGACCGTGTATCCGAGCTGGGCGTAGCCGGCCGCGCGCGTCGTGTCCGTCCCCACGGTCGTGCCGTCCACCTTGATGACCATGGCCTTGCCGCCCACCGGCGTGTTGTTGAGCAGGTAGAGGTAGGCCTTCAGCACGGTGTAGGTCTTGATCTTCGCGGTGCGGTCGATCACGTAGACCTTGGTGGCGAACGAATTCGCGGTCAGCGTGGCGGACGCCGAACCGGAGCGGTAATCAGGGTCGTAGCCGAACGATGCGGTGATCGTCCGGGTCGCCGGGCCGTCGGTGATGGCCCAGAGGAGCGCGGCGGCGCCGGTGGCGTCGGTCACGGCGTCGCCCACGTGAGTGCCGGCCACCGCGAAGGAGAGCGTCCGCCCGGCGAGGGGTGCGCTGGTGGCATCAACGTAGAGGTAGCCCTTCAACGCAACCTCCTCGGTGATGACACCGATCCGGTCCGGCGCAAAGAGCTTGGTCGCGATCCTGGGCTTCTCAATCACCGTGAAGCCCGCCACGGCCGTGGCCGACC
>CAISJD010000088.1 GCA_903885605.1 uncultured Chthonomonas sp.
CCGGCGACGCAGGCGCGTGCCCTGAACTCCATGGCGATCCTGTCCGCCGCGCAGGGCGACCCGGGCGCCGCGCTGGCCACGGCGCACGAGGCGGTCGGCCTCTGGCGCGGCCTGGGCGACACGGAGGCGCTTGCCGCCGCACTCAACAGCCTGGCTATGGCGGCAACGTTGGCCGAGGAGTTCCCGCAGGCAGAGGCAGGGCTCCGCGAGGCTCTGGCGCTCGCCCGCCAGTGCGGCGCGGCCGGCCATGCCGCCACGGCGCTGGGCAATCTGGGTAGCGTCCTGCTCTCGCAGGGCCGCCACCAGGAGGCGCGGGCGCTCCTGGAGGAGAGCCTCCGAAGCAAGGAGCGCCTGGGGCGCACGCACAGCGTGGCGGTTGCGCTGCACAACCTGGCCGAGGCCGCCTGCGGCTGCGGCAACCCGGCCGAGGCGCAGGAGATGCTCCAGACCAGCCTGAAGGTGCGCTGGGCGGCGGGCGAACGGGTCGAGATCCCCGCCTCGTTGCTGCTGCTCGCCGGCGTCACCCTCCAACTCGGAGCCCCGGAGCGGGCCGCAACCCTGCTGGGCGCGGCCGATGCCGTGCGCCACGCCGTGGGCGCCGAGATGGGCCCCGCCGACATCGCCGAGGACGGGAAGGTGCGAGACCTCGTGCGCCGGGCCCTGCCCTCGGGGGCCTTCCTCCGCCGCACCGCCGACGGGCGCTCCATGCCTCCGGCGGAGTGCGTCAGCTACGCCCTGGGCAGCGCCATCCTCCCCTCCCGGCGCCGCGCCATTGCGGGCGCCCAGCCGCCGTCCCCAACCCCGCCCTCCGGCGCGTAGGCCGCGGCCAACAGAGCCGACCAGACCAGTTCGAGCCAGCGCCGAAAGTGCCGGTCGGCAATTTGCCGCGCTGCACGCATCTGTCCACTGCCAAGCACAAATCATGCAGCGGTGGTGCAGCGGTAAGCACGGACAATGTCGCCATCCAAACGCGCAGTCGGGGCGCTATTGCCCCGAACCAGCGCGCCGAAGAGGGGACAGGGAACATGAGCCACATGTGCGCGCTCCGGGCCGGTCGATATCCGCTCCGAATGCTCTTCATGATCCTGGCTACGCTGGCGGCCTTGGCCTGCGCCGCAAACGACAACGTGCCGCGCCCCATTTTCGAGCCTATCTTTGCCGGCACCAGCACGCCCACCGTGACCGGCGGCCAGGCAGCCGCGTTCAGCGTCGGCTCCGGGGCGCCTGCCGCCGAGGACACGACCTACACCATAACCACCGACCACCCGGAGCTCTTCGTGAACATGCCCGCCGGCGTGCTTGTGCCGCAGGGCTGCCTCTCCGCCGGCTGGTCGGCCACCACCACTTCGGTGACTGAAGCGGTCACCGTGACGATCACCATGTCAAGGCCTGACGGAGCGACCTCGACCTGCACCGTAACCATCTGTCCGTAGCTCCCCTATTGGTTGTCTGTCTGGTTGCGCCGTCCGAGTGGTCCCATGGCCCGATGGACGGCGCCCCTCCTTCGCGAAGAAAGGCCCCTTGAATGGTTACCCTGGACCGGCCACGACCCGCCCCTGAGGCGGCACAACCGATGACGGCTATGGTACAGCGGCTGTATGAGCACCCGCACCACCGGGGCTCGTTGCCGCTTGCTGACGCGGTCGGGCGGGTCGGCGTGCCGGACACCGGGCAGTTTGTGACCGTCTATCTGCAACTAGACGGTCGATGCATCTCGGATGCCTGGTTCGAGACGCACAACTGCCCGGTAGCCGTAGCGTGCGGGAGCTTCGTGACGGCCTGGGCGACCGGCCGCAACATCGCCCATGTCCACGCGCTGGGTCCCGAGGACCTGGCCGGGGCGCTGGGCAAGCTCCCGTTCGACAAGGAACACTGCCCGAGGATGGCGGTCGCGGCCCTGCACGCGGCGGCCCGGGAGGCAGCGCACCGCCATGCGGTGTGACGGCGGCGGCGGCGGCATCGGCTAGCTCCGCGTGGCCTGTCGCATGAGCCCTGCTGCGCCGTGGCCGAGTGCGGCATGGGACAGACGGGACCCATGCGACGGGTGGGACGCACGGGGATTCGCGCTCGCGGTGGCGTGCGCCGCCTCAACGGCAAGTCCCTCACGAGCGGCGGCCGCACCAACACCTGGGACCCGCAGAACCGGCCGGCGCCCTGAGCTACCGGTGCTGCTTGGGTGGCCACTCGGAGGCGGGCACCTGCGGCGGCTTCGCCAGCGAGCCGGTCGGCTTGCTGGTCTCGATGTAGAAGTAGGCGCCGACCACCGCCAGTACGATGATGATGATCAGTACGGCGGCCTTGCCTGAAATGCTTGGTCCCATCGGAGCGCTCCCATTCGTTTCGGGCCGGCGGGTGGCGCCGGTTCAGCCCTAGCTTCGCGCCGGCCGGCCTCCTTTCCTGCTCTTGCGGCCGTTCGGGGTATGTTCATGGCCATGAAAGCCCATCCTGCACGCATCCTGGCTCCGGTCGCGGTGGTCGTGGCCGCCGCAGCCGTAACCTTCGCCCTCAAGTCGCGGACCTCAGAGGACCCGACGCTCATCCAGGGCAGCGGGGTCATCGAGGCCACCGAGACGACGCTGAGCCCGCGCATCGCCGGGCGCATCGTCGAGCTGCGCGTGCAGGAGGGCGACGCCGTGCGGCGGGGGCAGGTCATCGCCCGGGTCGATACGTCCGAACTGGAGCCGCTGGGCCGGCAGGCCGAGGCAGGGGCCGGAGCCGCCGAGGCGCGGCTGTCGGCTGCGGTGGCGGGTTCGCGGCCCGAGCAGATCGGCCAGGCTCGCGCCATGGTCGCCCAGGCGGCGGCGGCGGTGGCCGGCGCGCACGCGGCGGTGGCCAATGCGCGGGTGGCGCTCGCCAAGTCCACCGACCTGCGCGCAGCCGAAGAGGCCGCGGCAGCCCGCAAGGACGCCGCCGTGGCCGCCCTGGAGCAGTCCGAGCAGAACTACCGCCTCGTCCGCTCCGGAGCGAGACCGGACCAGATCGCCCAGGCCCGCGCCGCGATGGAGCAGGCCCGCGCCGGCCTGGTGAAGGCCGAGGCCGACGCCAGGCGCCTGCAGTCGCTGGCCGCGCAGGGCGCCGTGTCGGAGCAGCAGGCCGAGGCCGCCGTCACAGCCCGCGACGTGGCGCAGACGCAGGTGGAGCAGGCGGCGGCCCGACTGGCCGACCTGCAGGCCGGCGCTCGCTCCGAGGAGCTTCGGGCGGCCGAGGCCGCCGTGGTCCAGGCCCGGGCGAACCTGCAGGGCGCCGACCGCGCCGTGCGCACCACCCGCGAGGCCTACTCCGACCGCCTGGCCGCACGCACGCAGTACGACGCGGCCCGCGCCGGACTGCAGGTCGCGCTGGCGCAGGAGCGCGCCGCGGGGCAACAGCTGGCCCTCCTCGTGGCCGGAACGCGCCCGGAGGATGTGGCGGCCGCCCGGCATCAGGCCGACCAGGCCCGCGCCCAGGCCGCGCTGGTGGCGGCGCAGAAGCGCAACGCCGTGATCATCGCGCCGTGCGACGGCGTGGTCACCAGCCGCGTGGCCGAACTGGGCGAGGTGGTGGCAGCAGGCGGGCCTGTGGCCGTCATCGCCGACCTTCGCAACGTCTGGCTCCGGGTCTACGTGCCCGAGGCCCGCTACGGCGCCGTGCGGCTGGGCCTGGGCGCCGAGGCCACAGTGGACAGCTACCCGGGCGTCCGCTTCCAGGGCAGGGTCACCGAGATCGCCTCCGAGGCCGAGTTCACCCCGCGCAACGTGCAGACCCAGCAGGAGCGCGTGAAGCTCGTCTTCGGCGTCAAGGTGAGCCTCGGCAACCCCGACGGCAAGCTGAAGCCCGGAATGCCGGCCGACGCCCTGATCCGCGTGCGATGACCGGGGCCCGGCCGGGCGACGCCGTGGCCTGCCGCGCCCTGTCGCGATCTTTCGGGGCAGTCAAGGCGGTGGACGGCCTCGACCTGACCGTGGGCGTGGGCCAGATCTACGGACTGCTGGGGCCGGACGGCGCGGGCAAGACCACCACCATGCGCATGCTCACGGCCATTATGCCGCCCACGTCCGGCACGGCGGCGGTCCTGGGGCACGACGTGATGCGGGAGCCCGAGGCCGTGAAGGCGCAGATCGGCTACATGTCGCAGCGGTTCAGCCTCTACGGCGACCTGACCGTGGAGGAGAACCTCGTCTTCTCGGCCGACCTCTTCCAGGTGCCCGCGGCCGAGCGCGCCGAGCGGATCGCCCGGCTCCTCCGTGCCGCTCGGCTGGAGGGGTGCCTCAGCCGCCGCGCACAGGACCTCTCCGGCGGCATGAAGCAGAAGCTGGCCCTGGCCTGCGCGCTCATCCACAAGCCCCGGGCGCTCTTCCTCGACGAGCCGACCACCGGCGTCGATCCGCTCTCGCGCCGTGAGTTCTGGCGGCTCCTTTCGGGCCTCGTTGCCGAGGGCGTCACGCTGGTGGTGAGCACGCCCTACATGGACGAGGCTTCGCGCTGCACCTGCCTGGCGCTCATGCATCGGGGGCGCGTGCTGGCCGTGGGCTCGCCCGCGCAGGTGGTGGCCGGCATGCGCGGCGCCGTGGTGATCGTCGAGGCGCCGGACCTGCGCGCCGCCCGCCGGGAGTTGCGCCGGCTGCCCTGGGCCTCCTCCGTCGAGGCGTTCGGCGAGGCGCTGCACGTGGTGGCCGACCGGCCGGGCCGCGAGGCGGAGATCGCCCAGGCCCTGCGAGCGGCCGGACTGGAGGCGATGCGCGTGGAGGCCCACTCGCCCGACCTGGAGGACGCCTTCGTGGAGTTGATGCGGCGCGAGCGGGCCGATGCCTGAAGCGCCGGCCATCGCCTGCGAGGCCCTCACCAAGCGTTTCGGCGCCTTCACGGCGGTGGATGCGCTGACTTTCGAGGTCGACCGCGGGTCGATCTTCGGCTTCCTGGGACCCAACGGCTCCGGCAAGTCGACCACGATCCGGATGCTCTGCGGCATCATCCGGCCCACCGGCGGCCGAGCGATGGTGGGCGGCGTCGACGTGGCCGTCGACCCCGAGCGCGTGAAGCAGAGCATCGGCTACATGTCGCAGAAGTTCAGCCTGTACGAGGACCTGACGGTGGCCGAGAACCTGGAGTTCTACGCCGGGGTCTACGGCCTGCGGGGCAGGGCGAGGCCGGCGAGGCAGGAGGCCGTGCTGGCCATGTCCGGCCTGGAGGAGCGCCGCCGCGACCTGGTGCGCACGCTCAGCGCCGGAGTGCGGCAGCGGCTGGCTCTGGGCGCCTCGCTGCTCCATGAGCCACCGATCCTCTTCCTTGATGAGCCGACCAGCGGCGTGGACCCGGTCTGTCGGCGCACGTTCTGGGACGTGATCTACGACCTCGCCGACGCAGGCGTCACCATCCTCGTCACCACCCACTTCATGGACGAGGCCGAGCGGTGCGGGCGCATCGCCATGATCCGCGACGGCAGGCTGGCCGGCCTGGGCTCGCCCGCCGACCTGAAGCGCGACCTGCTGCCCGGTCCCATCCTCACCGTGGAGATGGAGCGCGCGTTCGACGCCGAGGAGGCCCTGGTGGGTGTGCCGGGCGTCCTGGGCGTCTCGGTCCACGGCAGCGCCCTCCGGGTGCTGGTGCGCGACGCCGTAGCCGCCGCCCCGCTGGTAGCCGAAGCGCTGGCCAGAGCGGGTTCGCCGGGTTGCCGCGTCGAGCCGGCCCGCGCCACGCTGGAGGACGTCTTCGTCCGCGTCGCCGAAGAGGGCGAGGACGCGGCCCCGGCGTAGGCAAGGGCCGGCAACCGGGGAGGGGTCGCGCGAGCCGCCGCACGCAGCAGACTCGGGCACGGAGGCCCGAGCCACCAGGGGCCGCCGGTGGTTTCGGGACGGCGTCGCAGGGCTGGGGGGGCAGCCCACCTCAAGATGGACTCTTTCCCACGCCAGAGAAGTGTCCATCTTGACGGGTCGGGGCTCAAGATGGACTCTTTGCTGTGGCCGGGAAGTGTCCATCTTGGCGGGTCTGGGCTCAAGATGGACTCTTTGCTGTGGCAGAGAAGTGTCCATCTTGACGGCTGAATGGGTAGCATCCACGAGCTTCACGGTGGTTCCGTAGCCGCCGCATCGGGCCGAGATGCGAGCCGGGCAGCGCCTCATCCCCCGGGGATCAGGCGCACCTCGACGCTGTTGTCCGTCACGCGCTCCAGGACGACGCTCCGCGAGCCGAAGGTGTAGCGTATCTCGTCGGGCTTGCCGAGGAAGCGGCCGATGAGGCGGCGTGTCTCAGGCGACTGGAAGTCCTCCGTCAGGGCCAGGCGCCCCTTGCCCAGGCGGCGGACGCCGGCGCGCGCCTCCTTCGGAGCCAGGCCCGAGGCCCGGGCCAGCGGCGCCCACGCCACGCAGAGCGCGCCCTCGCCGACGCAGCGCCGGATGGCGGCCAGCGTGGCGGGGCTCACGGCCTTGCCCGTGAGGAAGAGCAGGGGGATGCCGCGCAGCCGCTCGTACTCCACCCTCTCGTCGAAGACCACGGCCCCGTTCAGCGGCACGAAGAAGCGGTGCTCAGCGCTGGCGGGGTCCGTCAGGTAGGAGGGCGTTACGGACTGGTGGTAGCGGTCATCGGCGCCGGTGTGCTTGATGGAGGCCTTGAAGTAGGCGATGCCGTCGGCGCCGGTGCTGCCGTGGGTCAGGACGTTCCAGAGGCCCAGCCAGGCGGCGGTGTCGCGGTCGGGCTTCAGGCGCGTCGTGCCGTAGAGCCGGTCGGCGCCCCACGACTTCTGGCCCACGTCGGTGTCATCGAACCGGATGATCGCCATGGTCGGCCGCACGTCGCGGAAGGTGTAGGGGCGCGGGTTGGCGGGCAGGTACTTCGTGCAGAACCCCTTCAGCATCTCGCCGTGGGGCGTCAGCTGGTAGCGCTCGCCGTCGACCTGGGTCAGCAGCGAGAAGGGGATGCCCTGCTTGCCGGCGGGTATCAGGTTGTATCCGGTCCCCTCCAGGTAGGCCAGGTCGGCGCCCATCCAGTAGGCCAGCTGCAGGTTGGCGCGGACCTCGTCGGCGGGGTGGCCGGGCACCAGGGCGAAGTACCACATGTCCACATCGACCCAGAGCGGGCGTCCGTACTGCAGAGCTGCGCCCATGCCCACGGCCAGGCTGACGGGCGAGTAGAACTCCTTGCAGACCTTGGGGCAGGGCGTCATGCCCACCCGTGCGGCGGAGTGGAGGAGCGAGGGCCAGACCTCGGCCGAGATGACGCCGGGCGCGCCCGCCCCGGTGAGCTTGCCGTGCAGCGTCCGCAGGCCCGCCTCGGCGGCGGCGGAGGCCTGCTCCAGGCTGGTGAAGGTAGCCGGATCGGCCAGCATCGGGTCGCGCTCCGGGGGCGTGAACTCGGGGTAGAGCAGGCGGATGTGCGTCAGCTCGTCGATCTTCACGCCCAGGAAGCCCGGCGCGGCGGCGGCGGTCCGGATGCTCGCGGCGGAGGGGTCGCGGTGGTGGCAGTCGAGCGTGAACTTGAGCCCTAAGCGGCGGCAGAGGGCCACCATGGCCTCCGTCGTGCCGGCCTCCGGCGGCTCCCAGGCGGGCGTGTTCGCCACGTAGAAGCCCGCGTAGCCGATGCCCATGTCCGCCAGCGCCCGCTCCACCGGTAGCGGCACAGGAACCTGCGAAGGCAGCTCGATGCCCACCGTGAAGCCCGGCGAAGCAGGCGGGGCCAACGCCAGGACCAGGGCCGGCAAGATGCTTAACACGAGCGCCTCCCATGACGTGCCCGCCCGCCCGTCAACCCCGCCAATGACGTCATTAACGTCAAGACCTTGACCTTATTGACGTCATTGATGTTGTTGTCTAGGGGCCGGGCTTACCACCAGACCTGCTTGCCGCCCTCCACCGTGAAGATGCGCTCTTCGCGGCGGGAGCCCTCCTCCACCAGCCAGTAGAGGCCGCCGGAGGGCGCGTCGGCGAAGGTGAGCGGCCTGCCTTCGGCGGTCTGCTTGCCCAGCGAGCGCCAGCCGTCCTGGTAGACGAAGAGCTCGTAGGCCTTGCCCGTGGCCAGCCGATAGCCCTCGGGGCCACGGCTCGTGGCGGCGACGGTGAGGGCCGACGGCAGCGCCGCCGAGGCCGGCAGCGGGCGCACCTGCCCCTCCGGCGTAAGGATGAAGGGCGGGCCCGCGGCCTGCACGCCGGCCTTGCCGAACGTGGCGGGAAGGTAGGCGATGTTCCGGCCCATGGCCGCGAAGGCAACCCGGCCCCGCTCCGCCGCGCCCCACTGGATGGGCCGCCACTCGCCGTCGTTGAAGACGCAGAGGTAGGCGTGGGCGGCGCCGGACTGCGGGCCGCTGAGGGCCAGCGCCACGTCGGTGGTGGGCAGGTACTGCGCGGTGACATCAACGTAGTCGGGCCGGTCCAGCCATGGCGGGATGCGCTCGCCGTCCGCCGCGTGGTAGCAGAGGTTCTCGGCGTGGTTGGCGAAGGTCTTTCGGTAGATCTTGGCGGCCTTGCCCACGCTGTCGTGGCCGCGCCCGCGGGCGTCCAGCGTCACGGGCCAGGCGTGGTTGTTGCCCGCGTCGGCCCAGTAGGGCGTGTAGTCCGTGGCGCAGGGGATGCCGTTCGCGCGGAGGGCGAACATGGCCAGGTTGCTCAGGTCGCCGCAGCGCCCCTTGCGGCTCAGCTTCATCTCCGAGAAGCCCTGCTCCGTGGGGTGCATGTAGTAGAGGTCCCAGAAGCCCACCCAGCCGCCCAGGTCGCCGCTGATGAGGCCCGCGGCCTCGCGCAGGTCGGCGGGGTCCTTCATCTTGCCGGGCAGGTCGGCGTAGCGGGCCATCAGCTCGCCGCGCCACGCCTCGGCGGGCTCCTTGCCGGCTCGGTAGGGCAGCACGTAGTCGCGGAAGGTCTCCCAGCTCACCTCGCGGGCCCAGGGCAGCGTCTTCCATGCCGCGAAGGCGCGGTCGATGTGGTCGATGAGGAAGTCGGCCTTCAGCGTGGCCAGGTCGAAGGTAGGCGTCGGGCGGTCGCTCAGGGCGCCGTGCTTCTTCTCCAGCGCCTCGTAGGCCTGCATGGCCGCCTCCAGGTTCGGGTAGCGGAGGCAGTCGAAATCGACCTTGCGGCCCCGGGCGTCCACCTGGGTGACGACCTTGTACGCCTTGCCGATCATGCTCGAAAGGAGGCTGCGGGCGGCTTCGAGCTTCTGCGCGTCGGCGGCGTAGTGCGTGAGGATGCGCTGCATTTCGGCGCGGTTCTTGCCGGCGGCCTTGAGCGCGGCGGCGACGGGATCGGCCGGGTAGGGCGCGGCGCAGGCGGTGCCCATGGCGACGGCAAAGGCCAGGGCGGCCGCGAACAGGGCGCGGGTAGCGGTCAACGTGACCTCCCTCGGGTACGCAGAAGTCGGGCGCCGGCATAGCCGGCCCCCTACTCAGTATGACAGACCATCGCGGCCCGCAGGAGTATAGACGACCGGTCTGCCCAACTGGAAACCTGCCCCGGGCACGCCGGGTTATCAACACGTCGGCAGTCGGCGGAGGGTGTTCCCGGATCTGCGAACCGCCGTCTGTGACATACGCGGCCTGATCGGACGCCGATC
The DNA here is from genome assembly GCA_903885605.1 of uncultured Chthonomonas sp. GTDB lineage: Bacteria > Armatimonadota > Chthonomonadetes > Chthonomonadales > CAJBBX01 > CAJBBX01. The sequence continues at coordinate 9,514 of CAISJD010000088.1, forward strand.
CGATAATGGCCAACCCAATGAAGGGATGTGTACCACCATGCCTATCCTGTTTGTTATTGGCCTGCTCATCATCAGCAGCGCACCGGCCCACGCGTACATCGATCCAGGCAGCGGAAGCTACATGCTGCAGATCGGCCTCGCGGGGATCCTAGCGGCCCTCTTCACGCTCAAGACCCAGTGGCACCGCCTGCGCGAGCGCACCGCGGTGATGATCGCCGCCCACAGCCATGGGAAGAAGCACCAGCAGGGATGAGCGTGACTGTGGACCCGGCGTCCTTCAGGGACCCCAGTGGGTTCGTGTTCCGGCGCGACGGCGTGCTGTACCGCCAGGTGCAGCCCCGCTACGGCCGGGACTACGACCTGCTCCTGGGCTCCGGGCTCTATGACAGCCTCGCCGATGCCGGGCTTCTGGTGCGGCACCACGAAGTCGACCCCTCGGCGGCGGTCTCGCCCGGGGCCTATCGCGTGCTCAAGCCCGAGCCGGTGCCCTTCATCTCCTACCCGTATGAGTGGTGCTTCAGCCAGCTGAAGGACGCCGCCCTGGCCACGCTGCAAATCCAGAAGACGGCGCTGGGCCTCGGCCTCGGGCTGAAGGACGCCAGCGCCTACAACGTGCAGTTCGTGGGCGGGCGGCCTGTCTTCATCGACACGCTCTCGTTCGAGAGGTACGAAGAGGGATCGCCCTGGGCGGCCTACGGCCAGTTCTGCCGCCACTTCCTGGCTCCGCTGGCCCTGATGAGCCGGGTCGACATTCGCCAGGGGCAGCTGCTGCGCCTCTACGTCGACGGCATCCCGCTCGACCTGGCGGCGAGGCTCCTGCCGGGCTCCAGCAAGCTGAACCCGGGCCTCCTGGCTCACATCCACCTCCACGGCGGCGCCCAGAAGCGCTGCGGCGACGGCGAAGCCCAGCGGCGGTCCGCGGGGCGCACCGTGAGCCGTGCGGCCATCATGGGCCTTCTGGACAGCCTTGAGGGGACGATCCGGAAGCTCCACTGGCAGCCCGAGGGCACCGAGTGGGCCGACTACTACGGCCATACGAACTACACCGACGCGGCCATGGAGAGCAAGCGGCGGCTGGTGGGCGAGATGCTCGACGCCGTGACGCCCGAGCCGCGTGCGGTATGGGACCTCGGCGCGAACACCGGCGCCTTCAGCCGCGTGGCCGCCGAGCGCGGCGCCGACGTGGTGGCCTGGGACGTGGACCCCGCGGCCGTGGAGCGCAACTACCTGGAGTGCCGCAAGTCCGGCGCCGGGCGCATCCTGCCGCTGCTGCAGGACCTCACCAGCCCCAGCCCCGGCCTCGGCTGGGCGTCCGAGGAGCGCCGGTCGCTGCTGCAGCGCGGACCTGCCGACGTCGTGATGGCGCTGGCGCTGGTGCACCACCTGGCGATCAGCAACAACGTGCCCCTGCCGGCGGTGGCGCGGTTCCTGCAGGCGGCGGGCAAGTGCCTCATCATCGAGTTCGTGCCGAAGGCCGACTCCCAGGTGCAGCGGCTCCTCGCCGGCCGGCCCGACATCTTCGACGGGTACACGAGGGAGGGCTTCGAGGCGGCCTTCGCACCGTACTTCGAGACCCTCCGGGTGGCCGACGTGACGGGCTCCCAGCGCTCCCTCTTCCTGCTGCGGGCCAGGCCCATGGCGGCGATCCTTGAGGACCGCGGCTCCGCGCCGTACTTGAACTAGACACAGGAGGCGCCGGCATGTCGTCAGAACCACGCGACGACGGTCCGAGCCGTCGCGGCGGCCGAAGCTGGATCATCCACCCCGCCATCATCGCGGCCTATCCGATCCTGGCGCTCTACGCGCGGAACCTCGGCCAGATCACCCCGACGGAGATCATCCGCCCGCTGGCCCTGGCCCTCGCGGCCACGTGCGCCGTCTGGCTGGTCGTGGGGCTACTCGCCCGGAGCAGCCACAAGGGCGCGCTGGTGGCCTCCGGCGCGGCGCTGGCTTTCTTCTCGTACGGCCACGCGCGCAACCTGGCTCCGGCAGCGGCGCACGGCTGGCTGGGCCCGCTCTTCCTCATCGGAATGGGCGCGCTGGTGTACGGCGTCTGGCGGCGCAAGGGGTCCATGTCGACGCTCACGTCGGCGCTGAACCTCGCATCGGTGGCGCTTGTGGCGCCCTCGTGCTGGGCCATCGGCGCCGGCGCGCGCCCTGCGCCTGTGCCCCGGGCGCCTGCGATCCCCACGGTTCCCATGGGGCGCGTCCGACCCATCCCCTCCTCTGTGGCCGCAACGAAGCCCGACGTCTACTACATCGTGCTGGACGCCTACGGGCGGGCCGACGCCCTGCGCGCCTACTACGGCTACGACAACGAGCCCTTCCTGCGCGAGCTGGAGAAGCGCGGCTTCACCATCGCCCGGGAGAGCCGGGCCAACTACGAGCAGACGCCGCTCTGCCTGGCCAGCGCAGTCAATATGGAGTACCTGGACGGCCTGGCGAAGCGCATGGGGGTAACGGGGACGGACATGGAGCCGCTCCGGGCGATGATCGACCGCAACCGCGTCGCCGACGAGTTCCGGGCCGCCGGGTTGCGGTATGTCTATATCTGGACGGGCGCCGGCCAGTCCCGCGTTGAGACGGCCGACCTCGTCCTGGACAGCGACTCCCGCGTCTCCTCGTTCGAGGGGCAGGTGCTGGGCCTGAGCGCGCTGGACGCCTCGTCGCGCACCGGCGTCGGGGGCTTCCAGCGGCACCGCGCCATGGTGCTGGCCGCCTTCGAACACCTCGGCTCTGTGGCGAAGCTGCCCGAGCGCAAGTTCGTCTTCGCGCATGTCATGGCCCCGCACCCGCCATTCGTTTTCCAGCCCGACGGCGCGGAGGTGAGGACAGACCGCGGCTACTCCGCCGACGACGGTTCGTGGCTGTTGCAGGGCATGTCACGGGAGCAGTACCGCCGGGGCTACATCGACCAACTGCGGTACATCAACAAGCGGACGCTGGAGGCGATCGACCGGATCATCCAGCAGTCGAAGAGGCCGCCTGTCATCATCCTGCAGGGCGACCACGGCTCTCGGATGAACCTCGACTGGAGTAGCTTGGAGCGTACCGACGTCCAGGAGCCCTACTCCATACTGAATGCCTATCGGGCTCCCGAGGCCGTGCGGAAGTACCTCTACCCGTCGATCTCGCCAGTCAACACGTTCCGGCTGGTGCTGACGCGCCTCTTCGGGGCTCACTACCCGCTACTGCCCGACCGGAGCTACTACTCCACGGCCAACGCCCCGTACGGGCTGACGGATGTCACGGGGCTACTCCGGGCAGGCAAGATGCCGGCGCCGCCCGAAGGCGGATGACAGGACGCCCCCGGCCCTGTGCGGCGACCGGGGGCGTTGTTGCGGCGGCCTACAGGACGACGTTGAACGAGGCGGTGGCCGTCACGGCCGAGTACCACGCATCGCCTGCGAACTCGGCGGCGCCGGTGTGGGCGCCTAAGGGCTCCAGGGCCGGTATCGCCCAGTTCACCGTGGCCCATCCGTCAACGGCGACGGCTGTGGTACCTATGGTGGAGCCGTTCACCTTGAAGGTGATCGACTTGCCGGGCTGGATCACGTAGTCAGGCAGGCTGCGGACATAGGCCTTGAGCGGATGGCTGGTGCCCCGCTTGCCCGACCGGATGTAGGGCCATATGTAGAGGTCGCCCTTGGTCACGGTGAGCTTGCCGTTGTTGGACGAGGCCAGGTAGCCCGCGTCGCCGGCGAAGGCGCCGTTCGTGGTCCGCAGGCCGGCCCCGGCGCCCTCAGGCACCGTGTAGCCGAACTGCACGTAGCCCGAGGCGTTGGTGTTGTTCGTGCCGATGGTCGTGCCGTCCACCTTCACGGTGATGGGCTTGCCCGGGATGATCACGTTGGCCAGGGTATAGAGGTAGACCTTCAGCACCACATACTGCTTGATCTTCTGCGTCCGGTCGACGACGTACACCTTGGTGGCCAGCGTCTGCGCCGTCAGCGTACCCGTTCCGAACGAGGCGTTGTAGGTCGCGTCGCCCGCGAAGTCGGCGCGGATGGTGCGGCTGGCTGCTCCGGCGGTGATGGTCCAGTTCAGGCTGGCCTCGCCGGAGGCATTCGTGTTGGCGGAGCCGACATCGGTACCTGCCACCTTGAACGCCAGCGACTTACCCGAGAGCCAGGCGTTGTCGGAGAGCCGCTTGAGGTACCCCTTCAGCGCGATGGTGGTGGTGATGACGCCGGTCCGGTCCGGCACATAGGTTGATGTGTTGATCTTGCTGCTGGTCAAGCACGCCAGGCTGTGGATGCAGCCTCCCGCGATGTCCGCCACGCCGGATACGCCCGGCACCACGATGGGGCTGACGCGGTCGTCATACGTACCGTCGCCCAGCTGCCAGTTGTAGTTTTTGCCCCAGCCGTAGAGGGTGCCGTCGTACTTCAGGCCGAACGACTGGTAGAAGCCTGTAGCGATCTTGGTGATCCCGGAGATGCCGGTGACAAGCACGGGCGAGAGGCGCTTGGTGGTGCTGCCGTCGCCGACGCTTCCGTTGTTGTTGTAGCCCCAACCGTAGACGGTGCCGTCATTCTTCAGGGCCAGTCCGTGCAGGTGGCCGCCGGCGATGGCTTTCACGTTGGTGAATGAGGGGATCATCGCGGGCGTCAGCTGGTTTGACGTGGTGCCGATGCCGAGCTGGCCGTTGAAGTTGTTGCCCCAGGACCAGACCGTGCCGTCGTTCAGCAGTGCGTGGCTGTGCAGGTTGCCATGCGAGGAGACGGCCTTCACATTGGTGATGGTCGCCACCTGCACTGCGCTCCAGCGGTTCGTGGTAGATCCGTCGCCGATCTGGCCGGCCTCATTGCGGCCCCAGGCGTAGGCGATGCCGCCGGTGGTGCTTGCCAGCGAGTGGTTCACGCCCGTGGCGATCGACTGCACGTTGGTCAGGCCGGTCACCTGCACAGGCGCCCAGCGATCGGTGGTTGTGCCGTCGCCAAGCTGGCCGTACGTGTTCTTGCCCCACGCCCAGACGGTGCCGTCGGACTTGAGGGCCAGGCTGTGATGGTTGCACGAGGTGATGGCCACGACGTTGGAGAGGCTCGGGATCTGCACAGGCGTCAGTTTGTCGACGTTGGTGCCGATGCCCAGCTCGCCGCCGGTGTTGTAGCCCCAGGCCCAGACCGTGCTGTCATACCGGAGCGCCAGGCTGAAGCCGTCGCCGCCGGCCACCGCGGTCACATCAGTCAACCCCAGGGTCGCCACGGCTGTAGACCGGTTCGTAGTCGACCCGTCGCCCAGGCCGCCGGCGCTGTTGTCGCCCCAGGCCTTCACCTCACCTGCCGCGAATGCATGGGCCGAGAGGGCGCCTAGACAGACGCAGAGTAGTGCCGTCGTCATGATCCTTCGCAAAGTGTCGCTCAACACAAGCCTCCTGTATACAGTGAAACGTCTGATCGAGATGAGCGGCCAAGCCGCAGTCGAGCGTTGGGGTAGTCAGACCCCGATCAATGCTATGCCACGCACCCGGGTGGCGATAGGATCCCCAGTGCTTCATGCATGGCATCACGGGGACTAAGGTCCTGTTGGCGGACCACGGCAGGAGCGGCGGCGCGCACCGCCGAACCTATGCCCAGGGCAGGTGAAGCCGCCGCCAGCGCGATGCCGTCGCCGCCCAAGGAGGCCGGAGCCATGACCACGATGGGCTTGATACTCGCACTCGCACTCGCCGCGCACTCGCACTGTGGCGCACAGCAGGCGCCGCCTGCGCCGGCAGCTCCAGCGCTGGGCGGCGTCTTCGAGGTGGAGGCCTTCGGCGCCAAGGCCGACGGCGTCACCGACTGCACCAAGGCCATTCAGGCCGCCATCGACAAGGCCGCCGAGAAGGGCGGCCAGGTACGGCTGGCGGCGGGCAAGTACCTGGTCTGCGGCAGCCTCGCGGTGAAGCCCGGAGTGGCGGTGGTGGGCGTCGCTGTGGCTCCGCTGTACATCAAGCCGCTGCTGGGCAGCGTAGTGCTCGCCACGGGCGGGCGCGACAAAGAGGACGGCCCCGCGCTCTTCGAGATGGGCGACAGCTCCACGGTACAGGGCCTCACGGTCTACTACCCCGAGCAGAAGCCCACGGCCATTCGCCCATACTCCTGGACATTCCACCTGCAGGGCGGCGACAACACCGTGGAGAGCGTGACACTGATCAACAGCTACAACGCCATCCGCGTGGGGCCCGAGGGCAACGTGCGGCACCGCATCCGGAGCGTCTACGGCTGCGCCCTGCGGCGCGGCATCCTGGTCGACGCCTGCAGCGACATCGGCCGCGTTGAGAACGTGCAGTTCCACTGCCACTGGTGGTCCGACCCCTCCGTGGGCGGCGCCTGGGAGCCGGTCTTCGAGTACATGTGGAAGAACCTCGAGGCCTTCGTCTTCGGCCGCACCGACTGGGAGTTCGTGACCAACAACTTCGTCTTCCCGACCAACATCGGCTACCGCTTCATCGAGACCAAGGCGGGCGCCTGCAACGGGCAGTTCAGCGGCAACGGCTCCGACGCCTCACAGGTGGCGGTGCAGGTGGACCAGGTGCAGCCCATGGGCCTGCTCATCACGAACGGCCAATTCGTCTCGTTCAATGGCACGAACCCACGGGGCCTGGTCGTCAGCGAGACCTGCACGGGCCAGGTGCGGCTCGTCAACTGCAACTACTGGGGCAGCTTCCGCACCGTCGCCGACCTGCGCGGCCGCTCGTTCGTGGGCTTCACGGGGTGCTACTTCAGCGGATGGGACGCCAAGGGCGAAGGGCTGCCCGCCATCGACGCGCGCTCGGGCCGCCTTCAGGTGCAGGGGAGCAGCTTCGTGGGCAAGCTGGGCATCCGGCTCGGCGCGGGCGTGCGCCACGCCATCATCACCGGCAACAACGGCTCCAATGGCGTGCAGATCGAGGACCCGGCCCAGAAGGCCATCATACGCGACAACGAGCCCTACCCCTCGCCGCCGGCCGCATCCAGGGCCTACTCCATCGAGTTGGGACTGGGTGACAGCGACGAGTACCTGACGGGCAGCTGGAACGGCCCCGAGCCTTCGGGCAGCGGACCCGGCGGCGCCAAGGGCCACCGATGGACCATGGCCCAGGCCGGCCTTCGCCTGCCCGTGCTGCCCGACACGGACTACGACCTGACGCTCTGGATCTCGGCCCCCAAACCGGATCCGACCGGCGTCGTGGGCGTCGTGGGCGGCGAGAGCGTCAAGCTGGACAAGGCCGGCACGCAGGAGCTGAAGTTCCGCATCCCCAAGGCGCTCACCGCCGGGAAGGCGGAGGCCGAGCTGAAGATCACCGTGAAGGGCTGGGTGCCCGGCAAGACCGCCACCGGAAGCGACGACCGGACCCTCGGCATCCAGGTCTTCAAGGCGCAAATGACAGCCAGGTAAGGGAACGGGGCCGGGCGAAGGGGCGGGTAGACCGGGCGGCAGCGGAGGACGTATTGGTGGTAGAGTGATCTGGGTTCCTTCAGGCTCGACGCCGAAGATGCTGCGTCGAGCGCCGAGGAGGTCGAGCGATGTATCCGACGGTCGATGAGGTCAGGCAGGCGATTACCACGGCGTTCCCTGGGGCGGATGTCTCGAACATCCACGCCGAGGGCCGACGGGTACTCGGCTCCTTCGTCTGGCCGGAGTTCCGCGAAATCGACGACCCGGAGCGCAACCGCCTGGTGACGCGAAGGGTGCGCGCCAAGATGGGGCCGCGCGGCTTCAACCTTGGCGTACTCGTACCCCTGGCGCCGGGTGAGACGCTGTAGGTGCGGCTCGACCGCGGGCTGATTGAGGCCGGCCTACCACCCAAGCCACCTGCCGAAGTCGACCTCCGCAGTGACGAACTTACCGGGGCCGGGCTCATCGATGAACGCCACCGAGGTTCCCGGCTACGGCGTGATCGCGGTCCAGTCTGCCGCGGCGACGAACCGGGCCAGATGATCGGGGTTGGTCGTCGCTACAATGGTGTCCGGGACCGCAAGGGCCGTGACCTGAGCCGCAAGGATGACATCGCCGTCGAGGGCATCCCAAGCCGCGGTCGGCAGGCCCGCCGCGCGGGTCCGGGCCCAGTACTCCGTTGCCAACAGCATTGCCGGCGTCGTGAGCGGTATGTAGGTGAGCGAGCGCTTCAGGCTGTCCAAACGCGCGACGCCGTCTGCCTTGCCGGCCCGCACCAGCTCGCGGCGCAGCTCGTAGTCGGCTATCTCAGGAATGCACACCCGGGCGCCGGCCGCAAGCACAGAGTAGAGCCACTCTCGGCAAGCATCGGCGCCGTGAGACTTGCCTCGGCGTTGGGTTACCAGTCCAAGAGGACCCGAGTCCAGCACCCCGCAACGCGTCACGGGAACATGGGCCTCGCGCCGATAGCTGCACGGTTCGCGTTCAGGCCGGCCCTCAGCTCCTGCCAATCCGCCTCGGCCTTCAGGGCGTCTTCAGGTGACATGGCCTCATCGTCGGCCTGCCACGCCCGGATGAGCTGCATGGCTTGCCGGTTCTCCTCAGAGCCCCCGTCATCACCCGTGTCGGCGTCGATCAGCCGGGCCAGATAGCCGGACAGGTCCAGTCCGAGACGGGAGGCCCTGAGCCGCAGCGCCGCCTCTTGTTCCCTCGAGATGTCAAGGGTGCATGTCATCGGTAGGCCTCCCTCCCAACCACGGTTCCGGGTCAACGCGGCTGCCACCGCGGCAGCGGATAACCGATTCTAGCACCTGCCCGCCGTTAGCCGCCGGCCACCCCGCATCACCTCACGTCACCGTGCCTGTAGGTGAACGTGAACTCGTATGCCCGGCCTTCGCGGTGGGCGCCGAAGTCGACCTCCGCCGTGACGAACTTGCCCGGGCCGGGCTCATCGATGAACGCTACGGAGGACCCCTGCTCGGCGCGCAGGGAAAGGCTGACGCCCCGGTTCATGTCCGGGTTATCGTCCACGGTCCAGCCCGGCGAGCCCGGCGCCCGGCCCGGGTTCCGGTTGTACAGGTCGATGCGGCAGGCGCCGCGGGGCAGATCCACACGCCGCACGGTGCGCTCCGCGTTGGCCTCCGAGTAGGCGAACTCCACGCCCGCCGCGCGGCCGAAGACGTTGCGCTCCTGCCCCGCCGTGGCCGGATCGGCGATGCCTGTCGAAGGCGTGGCCTCCTTGCGGTAGTCGCGGTCCCAGCCCTGGTGGAACATGGGGCTCAGCCGCAACCGCACGGGCTTGCCCAGGGCGCCTTTGCCGAGCAGCTCCACGCGGATCCGGTGCTGCAAGCCCACCAGCCGATGCGTCATCCGCACGCGCACGCCGGTCCCCGCCGGCGGCTTGACCATCTCCTTGGTCCAGCGCACCTCGAAACCGATCCGTCGCACGCGCGTGAAGCGGGCCGCCGCGAACTGGTAGGGCTCCCAGTCGTCGCCGACGTAGAGGGTGAAGGTCCGTTGGCGGGCCTCTGCCGGCTTGTTGATATGGTAGAAGGGCTCGCCCCTGGCGTTGGCCAGCGGCGGCGAGGGGCTCCAGAAGAGCGCGTTGCCCGTGGTGGCGGCGTACTGGCCCGGGTTCTGGCCGGCGCCGTGCACCGCCGGGTCGCCGAACGTGTAGCCGCCGCGCAGCAGGTTCGGGGAGGCGAGGTCGTAAGCCACCACCATCTCCGGTGACATCCGGTTCTCGTGGTCGATCACCTGGAAGTGGCGCGTCTCGGCGTGGAGCAGCCGCCCGTGCGACGGGATGGTCAGCCCCTGTTTGTCCTTGAGGCCGGCCAGCGTGTCCTTCATCAGGTAGGCCGCCGACGGCGCCGTCGGGCAGGGCCACCGCGCCGCGAACCACTCCACGAACTGCTGCACGGTCACCAGGTTCCAGCCCCGCTGGATCAGGTGCGCCACCAGGTCCAGCGCGCACTCCAGCGCCTCATCGGTGTCCAGCATCGGCGTCCATGGGCCGCCGGGCACGAACACGTTGGCCTCGGATGCGGTGTTCAGGTAGAGTAGCGGGGTGCGGCCGGCAGCCAGGTTGGCCTCAAGCTCGGCCACCTCCGCCTTCCACCACCCGATGTCGCCGCGCCGCGAGAGCTGCTGGACGGGCCACTGGCTGTGCTTCACGGGTTCGCCGAAGTGGAAGCACTGGGGCAGGCAGATGCGGTCGTAGTTGTGCCACATGGTGCGCGTGGCCCACTGAAGCTCCAGCGTGGCCCGCCGCTTCGTCAGTTCGCGGTTCACGCGCGCGGTCACCTCGGGCCTCGCGGCGTCCCACTGCACCCAGTAGGGCAGGTAGGGCGCGCCCTCCCAGTTGTGCGGGATATCCCAGCGCTCCTCCACGAAGGAGTCGCCCTCGATGCAGGCGTTCACCGACGCCGTGAAGCCCCGCTGGGTGGCCCGAGCCTGCTCCTCGACATCCACGTCGCCGAAGAGCTGGAAGCCCGCGGTCGTGATGCGCTCCTCGGGCAGCCCGAGCCAGGCGGCGACGATGGGCCGGGCATCGGCGAAGAAGACGCCGATCTCGTGCCCCTGGTCGGCCATCTCCCGGTAGAAGGCCCTGCTGCCCGGCTTGTCTGCTCGGGCGGTATCGGAATGGAGCAGGAGCGTCAGCTTGAGGCGCCCGTCGAGCCCGCGCGCCCGCGCGCCGTCGATGAACCGCCGTAGCCCCGTCTGCTCGGACTCCGTGTCAGCGAAGATCAGATTGCAGAACTTGGGTTCCGTCCTGGCAGCGCCGACCGCGGGCCGCGCCGCGCACAGAATGGCCCCGGTGAGCATCAACGCGGTAAGGAGGGCGTGGCAGGCGACGGTCATGGGCGGCGGCTCCCTGGTGGATAGGTTCGCGCCAATGGTTCGCCGCCCGGCGCCGATCTCCTGCGCCGGGCCGGCCGCCACGCTTTATCCGCTACTCGGTTACCGACATCGACAAGACCTCCAGTACCTATGCAACGCCTATTCTGGGACCAATGTAGCTATTGCTGTCAGATCTTCCGACGTATTAAGGACCAGATTGTATACATACTTCGTTCTACTGGGTCTCATTTCAATCGGCCGGACATCCGACGTCAGCAGGCTTGTAAGGCAAAGATCTGACGGCCAGGGGCGACATGGGTCCACGGCCGCTGAGTGGAACCCGCCGTCGGCCGCCAGCCTCAACCGGGCTGTGGCCGACGCGACTTGCGAGAGACCACCGGCGCAGCCGTTCTTCCGACAGGAGGCTCGGAGCCATGAGCAAGACCGACACGAAAGCGCTCTCCGCGGCCGGCAGGGACCTATCTGCCGATGGGGCCGCTCAGACCAGTCCAGTATCACCCGACTCGACGAGGATCACCAAGGCTCAGGCCGCAAGGCCGGCGTCAATGGCCGGCCTGCCGCGCCGCCGCGATCAGAGAGGGCACGATCGGCCAGATCGCCGAGAAGCTCAAGTGGCGCATCGACCCCGACGTGCTACGTTTCCGGCGCGCCTGCGGCCTGGTCGTCAAGAAGGACCCGGCCACCGGGGTCGAGTACCCCGTGCCCCATGCCACGGTCAACGTCGAGGACACCGACTGCCACTTCCTCTCGTTCGCGCCTCCCGGCCACCCCCTTACCGGCCGCCGCCGCCTGGAACCAGACCCGCCTGCGGCCCGACGTGCGCGGCGGCTGGGCCACGAACCGCCTGGAACTGGGCCCCAAGGCGGTCGGCTGTGCGGTGTAGGAGCGGCGGGGACGGAAGCGAGGGGCCTGCGCTACCGAACGCGGGCGCCGGGCGTGAGCCGCTCCAGCAGCCGGATCGCCTCGACGTAGGCCCTGTCGGCCGGCTGACGCCGGGCGCTGTCGAATGCGGCGCTCGGCTACCTGTCGTCGCGCAGCAACTTGCCCTGGCGGCGGAGCTCGCGGGCTATGAACGGAGCCTTCGCATCCAGATGCCGGAGGGTCAGCTCCCCGGTCTCGTACCATTGAACGAAGTCTCTGCGCTCGTCACAACACCGCGCGTCGTTCAGCCTCAGACGTTCAATGGTGTACAGCACCTCGGTCAGCACGTCGCCGGTGGCGGCCGGGCCCGGCACCACCTGGTACGCGGTGAACTCCATGGCGAACCAGCCGTCCTCGACCCGGAAGGGGTCCAGCACACGCTCGTCGGCTCCTTTGCGACTGTTCATCAGGCTGCAGGCCAGGCGGTAGTTGCTCCACCTGTAGACCCCATACCAGGCCATCGACTTGGGCAATCGGTGGTCGATCGTAGGTCCGCCAGTAGCGCTGTGGATGTAGAGGCAGGAGTAAGCGCAGATGCGGCCATAGGCGGCGGCCACGTCCGGCAGCGCTTCGCGCCAGAATTCCGGGTACTTCACTGACGGGATGTCGCGGTACCTGCCGCAGATGGCGGCACGCTTGCGCGCCGACCGGCGCAGCAGTGGCCGACGTCCTGCCAACTCCCGAATGGCGCTCAGCCCGGGCCGCCGCACCCGTGCGTCGAAGTCCGGCGGCTCGACGGCCATAGCCACAGGGATCACGCCGACCGGGCCTCCAGCTCCTCCAGGAAGCAGGCCCACCGACCCATGAAGGGCTCTGTGTCGGGCAGGCAGGCGCGGCGCAGGTCGGCATCCACGCCACGAGCCTGGTCCAGCGGAACCTCTGTCTGCATGAGCAGGGCTTTGGCCGCCTCGATGGCTGCCTCGGCCTGTCGTGAACGTGGCTGCTTCAAGTCGAAGGCCTCGCTGGTCAGCCAGTTGGATGCCGTTCCTTGCCGCACGAACGTGCGGTGGCGGAGCCGAGGCGCCATGCCGCTGCCGTCGCGCTCAAGGTCGATGTCGAACCAGGCATCCTGCTCGGCATCGAACCGGGGCTCGGCCGACGCCAGGACCAGCGGCGAGTGGGTAGCCGTGAGCAGTTGCGTCGAGGCCCCCGCATGGAGCCTGTCGGCGACCGCGAGGAGCGAGTCAATGATCGAGCGCTGCCACCGCGGGTGCAGGTGGCTCTCCACCCCATCAACCAACAGGACGACCTGCTTGGTGGGCTCCTCACCCAGTTGCGCGGCGGCTATACCATGCTCGCGAAACGACCAGATCAGCATATAGGCCAGCGCCGCGACCCTCCGTACACCTGACGAAGCGTACAGGATCGGCACGGCATCGGCGTACGGCATGTTCAGGGAGGGAATATCCCGGGCATCGTTGATCGACAGACGCACCATGGGGCCCGGCTCGATGGCATCGTCCGGACCGGCGAGTGCGCCGAGCACGGCCCGCACCCATTCCGCCTCAACGCCCCGCTCGCGCAACCAGGCTGCCCAATCGCTCAGCAGGCCGTTGCAGACCCGCGTCGGCCTTCCCCCGACGTGCATGTCCAGCCCGTTCCAGACCTCGGACGGCGAGAAGACGTACGCCGGCACATGGTCGTGCGGGTCGGCTCCTGCGCGGGTCCTCCAGTAGTTCCGTGCGGGATCCCAGACCGAGAAGCCGCCGTCGGCGTGGGCGTAGAGCACGAGGCCGGGGCTGTGCGGTCGGCCGGGGGGTAGGCTCCAGGCTTCTTCGCGCGGCTGGTATCTGCTGCTCCGATCAAGACGCTTCCCGTCTTTCCCTGTCACCCGGTAGTCGATGGTAGCCTGCTCCCTGCGGTTGGTCGGACGCGCAGCGAACCCGGAGGTGAGAGACGCATTCACCTCCTGCGGCCACCGGCGAGTGAGCGCCCACCATGCGACATCCAAGAGGAAGCTCTTTCCCAGGCCGTTGTCCCCGGTGATCAGGTTCAGCCTGGGGCCGAAGCGCATCTCCAACTCCGGGGCGGGACCGACGTTCTTGAGTTTCAGGTACTCGAGCATCAGGCGCCTCTCGATCAGACTAGATGATGCCGCGCCAACGCCGCCGGCGGCGATGCGGCGGTCAGGCTCGGATAGTTGCTCAGTATCTGGTTGCGCGACCAGCCCTCCGCCGTGAGGTCCAGCAGGAACTCAACCGAGATGCGCGTACCCTTCACCACCGGCTTGCCGAGCAGCACCGTCGGGTCGGAACCGATATGGGCTTTCCAGTCCATATGTTTGCTCCCCACAAGACGGCCAAGTGTACCACTGCCGCCCGGCCGCAACCAGCCTTGGGTATCCTGCCTGCGTAGGGGGACACCACGAATGGCATCGCGACGCGCACTGGGGCTGATCTCTGTCGTCTTGGCCGTCCTGCCCCTTGCGGGCCGGGCCGCATCCTGGACGATCTCGCCCGACCAGCGGACCGTGGGCGTGACCACGAAGACGCTGCGGGCCGCGTTCCGCGACGGCGCGCTGGTCTCGGTGGCGAACCTGACGGGCGGCGACAGCCTCTTCGCGCCGAAGCCGGCCTCGGCCTGCTCCGCCTCGTTGCGCGACCGTAAGGGCGCCGCCTCGGTGGACCGCACCACGCGCATCTCCGCCGTCCGGCGCGGCGCGGGCGTCCGCGTGACGCTCCGGGGGCTCTCCGGCGACGCCGGCGCCCTCCTCACGCTGGACCTGGGCTCCGAGCCGGACGGCTCCCTCACCGTGCAGATGACCGGCAAGCGCGACGCCGCGGGCCTGCTCTCGGCGCAGTGGAGCGTGGCGGGCATCGACGCCGCGCGCACGCGCATCGTGGCCCCGTTCCTGGGCGGACAGGCCATCGAAGGCCTGCCCGGCCCCGGCTCCATGCTCTGGAACTGGCCCTCGAACTGGCAGGCCGCGCAGGTGACGCTACAGGGCGCGCGCGGCGGGCTCTCCATCTGGACCGATGACCCGGACGCCATCTACAAGAGCCTTGCCCTGCGCCGCGTCGCCCGCGAGCTGACCCTCAGCTTCGGTTCCGAGAGCCGCCTGCCCCTGGCCGAAGCCCGAAGCGTGACGTCGCCGGTCTGGCGCATCCAGTCGCACAAGGGCGACTGGAAGGTCCCCGCGCTGGCCTACCGCGCCCGCATGGCCCGAAGCCGGCAGCCCATCGCCCGGCGCGATCCCGCCTGGGTGCGTCAGATCCGCCTGCTGGTGCGCGTTTCGGACCCCAACAGCGTTGCGCTGCAGGCGCTGCGCGACCTCGCTGCACGGGTCGATGCCCGGCAGACCCTGATCTACGTGCCGACGTGGCGCAAGCTCCCCTACGACGTGCTCTATCCGGACTACACGCCGCGCGAGGGCTTCGTGGAGTGGAGCCGCGCCGCGCAGGGCCTGGGCTACCGCGTGATGGTCCACGGCAACATGGTGGGCGTCGGCCCCAGGAGCCCCGACCTGCCCCGCGTGGAGCGGTACATCCAGACCGACCGCGCCTCGGGCGCTCAGGCGGGCTGGTACCTCGACCGCCCCGGCGACCCCTGCCAGATCTACTGCCTGAACCCCGCCGCCGCGCCGGTGCGGGAGCTGCTCATCGAGCGCTTCCGCAAGGCCTGGCAGGAGGTCGGGTTCGATGCGCTGCACCTGGACTTCCCGACGCTGGTCTCCACCGTGGAGGGCGACATCGACGGCATGAGCAGCTCGCGGGGCGTGGAGGTCTACCTCAACGAGCTCCGCGCCGCCCTGCCCGGCGTGGCCCTGGGCACCGAGGGCCTCAATGAGACGCTGCTCGCCTGCTCCTTCGCCCAGATCGGCGAGCCCTACTGGTTCAGCAAGGCGCCGGGCGTTCAGATGCACCCGGTCCGCGGCCTCCTCTTCGCGCCCTACTGCGGCCTCTACGGCCACCTGGGGATGCCCTCGCAGGAGAGCTCCCTGCCGGCCTTCCTCAACCACCACGACTTCTTCGACCGCATGGGCGCCTGGCCGACCCTGAGCATCGACGGCCCGCTCAACCCCCGCGCCGAGGGCACCGACCTGGTGATCTCCGAGGCGCAATACTTCCAGAGGCATGGCCTGGTCCCTGCGCCCGAGGAGGTCCGCTTCCCGACCGAGCTCTACGCGTGGCGCGGCGACAACGGCATCAGCGCCCTCTTCGACACGCCTCCCGGCCGCCGCCTGGCGCCTCGAAGCGCACCGGGCAAGCCCGCCTGGTCCCTCTTCGGCAAGGTGAACAGCTACGAAGGAGCAGGCTCCGTCCTCGATTGGCGCGCGTTCGACGGCAAGCGCCTCTTCGGCCTGGACCCGGAGCGCCGGTACGCCATCAGCCCCGACCCGCCCAACGCCGGGCTCCTCCACCTGACATCGGCCTCCAGCCCCATCATCGTGCAGGAGGTGCGCGACAACCCCGCGCGTGCGCTCTTCGTGCTTTCGGGCCAGAGCGCCGTGGTGGCCGACCTGGTCGAGACCGCGACGTCGGCCGCCGTGGGCATCCTGGTCGGCGGGCGGCAGGAGCCCGTCGGCTCCGGCGCCTCCTTCAGGGTGGCCCAGACGGCCTGCGGCGGCGAGGCGCTGCCGGGCATCATGGCCCATCCGCCCTACGAGGGCAACACCGCCGGCGGCATGACCTACGGCGAGTACGTGGTCTCGGTCCCGGCATCCGGGCGGACGCTCCTCCGCTTCGCCATGGGACTGGGCGACCTGACCGACGCGCGCCAGGCCGCCGAGGACAAGGTGACGCCTCTGAGCGACGGCGCGACCTTCATCGTCTCCGCCGACGGCCGACGGCTCTTCTCGGAGCACGTCTTGCGCGGGAAGTGGGTCTGGCGCGAGGTGGACCTGACGGCGTTCAAGGGGCGCTCCATCGTCCTGCGGCTCTCCACGTCGCCCGGCCCGAAGCGCGTGGTGAGCTTCGACTGGGCTGCCTGGGGCCAGCCGCGCATCGTCAACCGGGGCGAGGCGTCGGCGCGGCCGCTGCGGCTCAGCGTCTACAGCCCCGGCGGGACGGCCGAGGCGTGCTTCGGCGATCCCGACCGCCCGGGCCGCATCGTCGGCTCCAAGCCCGCGCCCGGCGGCGGCTGTATGCTGGAGGTCGAGCTGCCGCGCCCGCAGCCGTTCGGCCTCCTCTTCCGCGCCCTTCCCGCGGAGCCGGGCATGGAACTGGCCGCGTTGCCGCCCATCGTCGGTTCGGCATCCGGCGGCATCATGCGCGAGGCGTCGGTCTTCGGCAGCGGCGAGGTGACGCTGGAGGAGATCGACGGCAAGTCCGCACGCGTCATCAACGGCCATACGCCGGACGAGGGGCGCACGGTCCTCGACTGGCCGCTCCGCCTCCCGGCCCAGCCGCTGCGGCTCACCTTCCGCGCCCGAGTGCGGCAAGGGGGCAACGCCGTGGCCTTTGAGGTGCAGGTGAACGGCCAGCCGGTCTGGAACCTGCCCATGCCCTACCCGATCGGCTGGCTGGAGGGCTCCGTGGACCTGCGCGCCTGGTCTGGCAAGCCGATCCTCCTGAGCCTCGTCACGGACAGCGTCGGCGCCAACCTCTGCGACTGGGCCCAGTGGGCCGACGTCCGGCTGGAGGCGCGGTAGGGCCGGCGCACGACGCAGCTTGCGATCAACAATCGCTATACTCTAACGAGCCCAGTAACCCCGTGGGCGGTGCGAGCCGCCCCGGGGAGATGAGGTGCGCACCAGCCGCACCCGAAAGGAGTACCACCATGCGCGCAGGACTTTGGACGGCGTTGGGAGCGCTCGCGATCTCGGCGATCGCCATGCCGGCAGTCGCCCAATCGGACAAGACCGTAGCCAACCTGAAGGCCGCCTACATCGGCGAGAGCACCGCAAGCGCCAAGTACGCCGCCTACGCCAGGAAGGCCGACCAGGAGGGCTTCGGGGCCGCCGCCGCCCTCTTCCGAGCCGCGTCATTGGCCGAGAAGATCCACGCCGCGAACCACAAGAGCGAGCTGGCCGACCTGGGCGTGACCGACCCCAAGCCGGGCAAGTACACCGCAACGCCGGGCGCCACCGCGGCCAACATCCAGGACGCCTTCAAAGGCGAGACGTACGAGAAGGACGTGATGTACCCGAAGATGATCAAGGAGGCCGAGGCCGAGGGCCAGGACGGCGCCCTCCGCTCGTTCACCTATGCCATCGAGGCCGAGAAGCAACACGCGGTCCTCTACGCCGCCGCGCTCAAGGAGCTCGCAACCGTCAAGTCGAAGGCCACCTACTTCGTCTGCCCGGTCTGCGGCTCGACGTACAAGGGCAGCGCCCCGACCGACTGCCCGGTCTGCGCCCGCTCCAAGGACGAGTTCATCAAGGTCAAGTAGGCCGCGGCCGCGCCGGGCGCCGGGTCCCGGCGTCCGGCGGCACCGGCCTACCGGATCTCCACCTCCTCGGCGGTGACGCTGCCGTCGGTGGCGATTTCCACCTGTGTCCAGCCCTCCGGCTGCACCGCGGAGGGGAGGCCGAAGGAGATGGGCGGGGTGGTGATGCAGGCCACGCCCGCCACGTCGTTGCGCAGGGGCCGATGGATGTGGCCGGAAAGGATGGCCCGCACCCCGCCCTTGCGGGCCAGCTCCAGCAGCCGGGCCCGAGGCTCCGGCTCCACGGTCCAGTAGTCGCCGCCCTTCTCGCCGGGCTCCTGCAGGAAGGGCGGGTTGTGGAGGAGGATCACCTTCGGCGCGCCGCCCTTTCGGGCCGTCTCGCGCTCCAGCAGGACCCACTGCCTGGCCTCGGCGGGCAGGCCGGAGCCCAGCAGCGAGGCGTTGAGGAAGATCACCCGCGCCCCGCCGGCCGTGCGGGCGCCGAAGCTGGGCCCCAGCAGGCGCTCGTAGGCGGCGACGCTCTCCTCGGTGACGCCCGCATCCTTGCCGGGTAGCCGCTTGCCGCCCACGTCGTGGTTGCCCGGCACCCAGAGCACCGGCCTGCGGAGCCCTGAGGCCAACGTCTGGAAGGTGGCGAAGTCCTCGGGCGAGCCGTTCTCCGTGAGGTCCCCGGCGAAGAGCGTCACGTCGGGCTTCATCTCGCGGACCTGGGCGATGGCCTGCAGCAGGCGGTCGCGGTAGGCCGCGTGGTCGCCCGTGGGATTGGTGCGGACATGCGTGTCGCTGAGCAGCGCGATGCGCACCGGGCGCTGCGGCGCGGCCTCGGCCACGACCGTTGAGACCGCGCAGACCGCCAACGCGGTGGTGAGAGCCAGCCACTCCATAGGGACCTCCTGAGGCTGCGGATCGGCGCCCAAAAGGGGTTGACAACCGGTTCGCAGTACTGTATAATACACTCAGCATCAGGAATGGTGCAGCGTTCGCGCT
This sequence comes from uncultured Chthonomonas sp., assembly GCA_903885605.1. Taxonomy (GTDB): domain Bacteria; phylum Armatimonadota; class Chthonomonadetes; order Chthonomonadales; family CAJBBX01; genus CAJBBX01. The sequence goes on from CAISJD010000088.1 coordinate 28,471, forward strand.
GCATCTGGCAACCGGCCTGGAGACGGCGACGGTGCCTTGAGGGGAGACCCTCGATGTGCGGAAGAGTGATCTTCCGAACTATAGTCCCACACGTTTTGTGTGTATTCGTCTCCAGAGCCACCGCGGCATTGCGCCGGGTGGCTTTTCGGTTTGCAGCCTGCTGCTCGACCTCAACGAGAGGCTCCGCTTGTGCGGGGCCCTGACCGGGGCCGGGCGTCGGGGGCCGTCGCGCCCCGGTCCGGCCCGTAAGGAGGACCGAGTTGCAGACGCGATCGACCCGCAAGCCCCGGGCCGCCACACCCGAGCGCTTGCCCCTCGTGACCGACGGCGCCCAGCTTCCGTCGCTCCTCACCCGGCCGCTGGGTCTGGAGGGCTGGGCCGCCAAGGAGCCCGTCCTGCTGGCCGCGCTGGCCTCCGGCGAGCCCATGCTCCTCGTGGGACCGCACGGCTCGGCCAAGAGCTTCCTGCTTGAGCGGCTGGCCCAGGTGCTCAACCTGGAGTACCGCTTCTACAACGCCAGCCTCATCAACTACGACGACCTCGTGGGCATCCCCATGCCGACCGAGGACCGCAAGTCGCTCCGCTACATCGGCACGGCCACCGCCATCTGGGACGCCGAAGTGGTCTTCATCGACGAGCTCAACCGCACGCGGCCGGAGCTGCAGAACAAGCTCTTCCCCATCGTCCACGAGCGACGGGTCCAAGGGATCGGGCTGAAGCGCCTGCGCTATCGCTGGTCGGCGATGAATCCCCCGCCGCGCGTCGATGCCTCGGAAGAAGCGGGGGACATCTACCTCGGGGCGGAACCGCTGGACCCGGCCCTCGCCGACCGGTTCAGCTTCGTCATCGAGGTGCCCTCCTGGCAGAAGCTCAACGACGGGGAGAAGCGCCGGGTGTTCCGCGACCAGTTCCGGGGAGTCCACCAGTTCCCGGTGCCCCTGCGCGAAATCGTGGTGAGGGCCCGCGGGGAGCTCGAGCGCCTCAAGAACGACCCG
>CAISJD010000089.1 GCA_903885605.1 uncultured Chthonomonas sp.
GAAGAGCTCCATGAACTCCCGGAAGAAGGTCTCCAGCAACTGCTTCCACAACTGGTCATGGGGCATCGGAACCTCCACGGCAGTAACAGGCTGACACGATGCGGCCAGTCTACCCGCGCCCGCGGCGCCGTGGCGATGGGAGCCCCGAGCGAAGCGAGATCGGCGCCCTGGGGGGCACGCTCGCGCCTCGTATGGGTGCGCCCTGCAGCTAGCGGGACATCGCCGCACAACGGGAGCGTCGTTGCTGATTGAGGGTGCGGCTCCACGCGGGCCGCGCCCTCATCGTGTATGGGCCTCGGCGCAACCGTCGCCGCCGCCCGTGCGTAGTGGGCTGTATGGGCCTCATCACTAGCATAAAGGAGCGCCTGGCGCAGCGTCGCGCCCTGCCGGATGCGGTGCGGCCTCTGGGTAAGCGTGTGCCCGTGCGGCAGGTCTACGGCCGCTGGGCGCGGGACGGCGCGTTCGCCGGGGGCGATATGGCCGTCCTCTGCGACCGCCTTTGCGGCACGCCGTTCCGGTGGCGCGAGCGGGTCGCCGCCGCCTGGATGCTGGGACTGGTGCGCGACCCCGAGCAGAGGGCCAGGGCCGAGGCCGCGCTGATCGAGGCGCTGCACCCCAAGGCGCGCAACGGCTGGGTCAAGGCAACCCGCTGGTCGTTCGTCGGATGCTGCCTCGGCTTCAGTCCGTTCGTGCTGCCGGCGGTCCTGTCGCTCGCCGCGGCGGCGCGGTTCGAGGACCGCGTTCGCCTGATGGCCGCAAGGTCTCTGGCGATGATCGGCGGCCCGGCCTCGGCGCCTGTGCTCTGCGCTGCCGCCTGCGACACCAACCCGACCCTGGCGGAGGCCGCGCGGCTGGCGCTGCCCGTGGCGCTGGACGGCCTGACCGTCGCCGAGTATGGCCTGATGCCGCCGGAGATGACCGATCAGCTCGCATCGCTGCTCAAGGTGACCCCGGATTCGTCGTGGCAGTTCAACTGGGCGGCCAGTCCCACCGGCCCGGGCCGCTCGGTCCTGCGCCTCTCGGTGCTGCGCGCACTGCAGGCCGTCGGCGCCGGCCGCGCGCTGGAGGCCGTGCGGGCATTCGCGGTGAAGTGCGCCGACCCCGAGGAGCAGCAGGCGGCGGCCCAGGCCATCGCCGTGCTGCAGCAGCGCGCCACACTGGAGGCGCAGTCCGCCACGCTGCTCCGCCCGGCGAGCAACCCCCACAGCCCCGCGGACATCCTGGTACGGCCTGCCGCTCCCGGGGCCTGGGGCGACGCGGCGCTCCTTGTCCGGCCGTCGGAGGCGCCTGAGGGCCAGAACGCTGTGGAGGCGTTCACGCAGGCGGAACCCCGACCGACCGCGGAGACGGAAGAGGCGCCGGCGACGCTCTCCGGTTCGTGACGCCGGCCTCTGCTATACTCAGGCCTCACGGCGCGGCGGGTGCGAGGAGGGCGGGCATGCGTTTCATAGGGGTCTGTTCGGCGCTTCTGGCGGCCCTGGCCGCCTCGGCCACGGCGTCACCTTCCACGGGAGCGAGGGGCAAGCGAATGGTTGCTGTGGGTACCTACACCAACGGGCGGGAGCAGGGCATCTTCCTCTTCCGATGGGACGACAAGACCGGCGCGCTGGAGCCTGCCGGGGCCTTCGGCGGGGTGGAGAACCCCTCGTTCCTGGCCTCATCGCCGGACGGCAAGCGGATCTACGCCGTCTCCGAGACCGGCACGGGCTCTGTGGCGGCCCTGGCGTGGCAGCCCGACGGCGGCCTGAAGCTGCTCAACAAGCAGGACTCGGCGGGTTCGTACCCCTGCCACCTCTGCATCGATAAGGGCGGCAAGCTCGTCATGGCCGCGAACTACGGGTCGGGCACGCTGGTGGCCTTGCCGGTGAACGCCGAGGGGCTGGCGCCGGCTTCCTGCACCGTGCGGCACGCGGGCAAAGGCCCCAACGCCCTACGGCAGGAGGGGCCACACGCCCACTCCATCAACGTGGACCCCACGGGACGTTACGCGGTCGCCTGCGACCTGGGGACCGATCAGATCATCGTCTACAAGCTCGACGCCGCCGCAGGACGCCTGACGCAGCATTCCGTGGCCCAGGCCGCACCCGGAGCCGGGCCGCGCCACCTCGCGTGGCATCCCGGCGGCAGGATGGCCTTCGTCATCAACGAGCTGGGCAACACGATCTGCTCGTACCGGTGGGACGCCGACGCGGGCACGCTCACGCAGCTCGGCTCCGCGCCGACGCTGGCCGCGGACTTCAAGGGGGCCAGCACCACCGCCGAGGTGGTCGTGCATCCCAACGGCCGCTTCGTCTACGGCTCCAACCGGGGCGAGGACAGCGTGGTGGCCATGCAGGTGGACGCCGGCTCCGGCAAGCTGACGGTGGTGGGGCGCGTGGCTACGGGCGGCAAGACGCCGCGCAACTTCGTTGTCGACCCAACCGGCAAGTGGATGCTGGCAGCCAACCAGGACTCGAACAGCCTGGTCGTCTTCACGCTCGACGCGGCGACAGGGATGCCGGCGCCCACAGGCGTCACGGTGGACGTGCCCATGCCCGTCTGCGTCAGGTTCGTCACCGCGCCGTAGAGGCCGGGTGCAGCGGGGAGGCCTCCGATGCGCTTGCCGTTCCTGGTCGCCGGGTTGCTGGTCGGCTTCGCGGGCGCCGCATCGGGCGCGCCGGAGGGCCTCATCGCCTTCAGTGGCAAGGTTCGCGGCGTGCCGGTCCACATGGTGACGGCGTCCTCGGAGCGCTACGCCCTGAAGGCCACCGCCGCGTCGGGCAAGGTGGGCGCTACCGCCGAACTGGCCGTGATCGCTCGGCTGCGGAGCGGCGTCGCCGCGGTGAATGGCTGCTACTTCGACGCCTACAGCAGCTCGCCGGTGAAGCCGCCGTGGCACCACCTCATCCTCGACGGTTCCGTGGAGCACATCGGCGACGTGGGCACGACGCTGGGCTTCGGGCCGGACGGCTCCTACCGCATGGAACGGCTACGCATCCGCATCTGGGGATCGGTATCGCAGACCCGCGGGCGACCGGCCCGATGGTGGGCCTACCGCATGAACACGCCGCCCGGATCCAGCGGCGCCACTGTCTACACGAACCGTTACACGCGGCCCACCACGCCGGCGGCCGGTTCGCAGGTGGTGGTGGACCACGGCGTCGTGGCGCGCGTCTCCACCGGGCCCGAACGTATACCCGATGACGGCTACGTGATCGTCTTCACAGGCGGCGAGATGCAGCAGTGGCGCAAGTTCGGCGAGGGCGCGCGCGTGGAGATGGAGATCAGCCACGGCTCCCCGAACGAGGACTTCTGGGTCTCAGCCACCGACGCCATCGGCTGTGGCCCGCGCCTGGTGGCCGGCGGCCGGGTGGCCTGCGATCCCGGCGCCGAGGGCTTCACCGAGGCGAAGGTGGTGAACGGGGCCGGCATGCGCGGCTTCGTGGGCGTGAAGGGCGACGGGGCCCTCATGCTGGGCGTGGTCGGCGGCACGCTTCAGGCTGCGGCGGCGGCCGTGGCGTCGCTGGGGGCGGTCGATGCCTACTGCACCGACGGCGGGGCCTCGCGGGGCTTCTGGCTCCAGGGCCGCTACGTGGGCGGCAAGCCGGGCAGGCAGATCAGCAACGCCTGGGTGCTCGTTCCCCGCTGAGGCTCAACCGCGGCCCAGCCGCTCCGTGACGGCCTGCCGCACGCGGTCGCCGGCCTCTGCGTCGTCCAGCGCGGCCACCACGGCGGCGGGCAGGTAGCTCTCCCAGCGGCCGATGTCGAGCCTCCGTTCCGCGCCCACCAGAGGCGTCCCGCGCAGGGGCAGGCCGTCGGCGGCCATGGCGGCGATGGCGTCCGTGAGGCAGCACTCGCCGTTGGCCTTGGGCTGGATGCGGCGCAGGTAGGGTATGGCTTCCGCGCTCAGGGCCCAGCGCGCCGCCACGGCCCAGCGGCTGGGCGCGCGATCCGGCTCGGGCTTCTCCACCATGTCCACCACGCGGAAGCTGCCGTCCTCGTCGAAGCCATCGGGATCCGGCGCCAGGATGCCGTAGTGGCGCACGCGCTCGGGCGGCACGTCCTCGCAGAGCGCTGTGCCCATGGAGCCGTGCGCCGCGTGCGCCGCGGCCAGGCGCGCCGCCGGACCGCAACCCGGCCCCACGATGCAGTCGCCGAACGCCGCGAGGAAGGGCTCGCCCTCGGCCTGCTCCGCGCCGCAGAGCACCGCATCTCCCAGTCCGCGCATGACGGGCTGGATGACGTACTCGACCTCCACGCGCCACTCGGAGCCGTCACCGAAGTATCGGCGGATCATCTCCTTGTCCGGCGAGATGACGAGGAGGATGCGCTCCATGCCCGCGTCGCGCATCTCCTCGACGACGTGCTCAAGCAGCGGCTTGCGGCCGATGGGCAGCATCTCCTTGGGGATCGCCCGGGTGATGGGCCGCAGGCGGCTCCCGTGGCCCGCAGCCACGATCACCGCCTGCCGCACGCGCCTGCCGGACATGGGCTAGAAGCTCTCCATCAGCGCCTTGGCGAACATGGCGTGGCCGCGGTCGTCGGGGTGGTTCAGCGAGTTAACCTCAAGGGTGATGTAGGGGATGCCCTCCCTCACCAGGTGGCCCCAGCGGAGCGACGTATCGGCGATGGCAACCTTGTGCTTGGCGCAGAAGGCGCGGACGCCGGCGACGTAGGGCCGGGGGTCTTCCTCGATGCGGATTGTCTTGGAGCCCATCCAGTCCTGCCACACATAGTGCGGGGTGATGATGATCCAGTCGGATCCGATCTCCTTGAAGCGCTTCTCGAGGTAGCTGTACTTCTCCTCGACCTGTTGCGGGTTCATCCAGCCGTCGTTGACGAACTCCATGACGATGAGGTCGGGCCTGCGCTGGATGACGGCCTTCTCGAAGTTGAACTCGCTATCGGTGGGCGCCTGCAGGAAGCTGTCGCTGTTGCGGCCGCCCCAGCCGGCGGTGGTGAGGGTGATCCGGCTCTTGGGGTACTTGCGGCCGAGCATCTGCACGAAGACGTTCTGGTAGCGGGTCTCCACGCTGCTGGCCTCGCCGCCTGCGGTGACGCTGTCGCCCCAGGCCAGCACGCTCACCGGCTCGCCGGCGCGGAGCTTGGCCCAGGTGCGCGGCAGGAGCTTGGCGGCGGGCGGCGCGCCCTTGCGGACGGGCTCGGGATAGGCGGCCTCGATGATGGGATACAGGTTCTCCGCGGTCAGCGCCTCGCAGTCGCCGGGCACCCAGATGTTGGCGACGACCGCCTCGCCCGCGCCCACGATGGGCGGCTTCGGCGTGGCGTTGTGCGGCTGACCCTTGGCCACCGAGACGGCGCCCTTGCTGTCGACCACGATAGAGTCGATGCGGAGCAGTCCCACCTCGTAGTCCACCCAGACCGGAGTGCCCGGGGGCAGCGCCTCCATCCTGCCGAAGGTGCCCCACCGGGGCTCCAGGCCGATGTCGGTTCCCACGCGGAGCCTCTCCCCCGCGCTTCCGGGGCCGCTCTTGAAGACGAGCGTGTCGGCCTTGAGGAGGTCGGGTCCGGTGGTTTCGCTGGTGATGACGGCCTTCAGCCGGGCGCCGCGCGTCCAGGGCGCCGCGGTGGCGTCGTAGGGCGGCAGGGCGTCGAACTTCTCGTCGGCGACGACGAGCCGCGACGCCGGGCTGATCGTCAGCGTCACCGGCTTGGCGATGCGCACCACCGCCTTGCCGATCTTGACGCTTCCCGGGCTCAGGCGCACCTGCCAGGCTCCGGCCAGCGTGAGGGTGGGAGCCGAGGCCTCGGATGAGGGCGGCAGGGCGGCGATCATCGGCACCAGCATGGGGGTTCTCCTGTCGTGTCGCTCCGGGCCTACTTCAGGTCCAGGCAGACCAGCTCTTTCTTGTTGCGTACCAGCAGCCGGCCCTGCGCCACGATGGGCGCTGTCCAGGCCTGTCCGCCCAGTGGCGCGATGCGGCCCAGCTCCTTGTAACCCGCGGGGCTCATGGCCACCTGCACCACGTCGCCGTTGGAGCCGTTCATCACGATGAGCGTGCCGTCGACGCCCACCAGGCCGCCCCACTCGAAGCCGCTCCGGCTCCAGGCTACACGGCCGTTGGCGCTGTCGATGCAGGCCAGCTCGCCGCGCTCGCCGGTGCAGTAGAGGAAGCCTCCCGCCAGGATCGGTGTGGTGAAGCGCGATTGCAGGTCCTTGTTCTGCCACCGGACGCTTGCCGAGCCGCCCGAGACGTCGAGCCGTGCGCCACCGGTGCCGTAGCCGCTGGTGACGATGACGGTGTTGTCCAGCACCCGGGGCGTGGCCGCGTGCACATCGTAGGAGGTCTGCCACGGGTGGCTCCAGATGGCGCGGCCCGTGTCCGGCGCGATGCCCATGACCTGCTTGGCCGAGAAGACGATGATCTGCTTCTGGCCGTTCAGCGTCGCCACGGTGGGCGTGGAGTAGCCCGGCCCGTCATCATTGCCGCCGCGCCAGAGGATCTCGCCGGACTTCTTGTCCAGCGCAACCAGGCAGGCGCCGGCCGCGCCTACGGCCGCCAGCACGCGGTCGCCGTCGATCACAGGCGAGGTGGCGAACTCCCACGTGGGCTTGCGGGCTCCGGCCTCGGCCACCAGGTCCTTGCTCCAAACCAGCGATCCGGCGGCGGCGTCGAGGCAGACGACCAGTGCGTTGCGGGTGATGGCGTAGACCTTGCCGCCCGAGACGGCCGGCGTCGACTTGCCGAAGCCGTAGTTTGAGCCGCCGGAATCGGGCACGGGGGTGGCCCACTTCTGCTTGCCTGTGGCGAGGCTCAGAGCCTTCACGCAGCTCTGGCCGTTCTGCACGTCGAGGATGAATACGAGGCCGCCGGCCACGGCAGGCCCGGCGTACCCGTCATCGCCCATGGGCGCGCGCCAGAGCGCCTTCGGGGGCCGCGATGCCCACGCCTTGTTGATGCCCTTCTCGCTCGACATGCCCGTGGCGTTCGGGCCGAGGAACTGCGGCCAATCCGCCCCTCCAGAGACGGGCTTGGAGGCGGCCTGCGCCTCACTGGCGGCAGGCGGCTGAGGCGCGCTGGAAGTGGACTCGGCAGGCCGGCTGCAGCCTGCGGTGATCGCTACGGCTAGAAGGGCGATATTGAAAGACCACGGACGGCGCATACGGCACCTCCTGACGCGGGTTTGGCACTCGGCGAAGTTTACCAGACCCGACCGGGCGGAGGGTCACGGACAAACCCGGTTCGTTACCGTCTTGGCATATTGCCGCGCACAGGGTAGACTCCTTGAGGTCGGGTGCGCGGAGACGAATCACCGAACGCCGGAATCTGAGGTACAGGAGCGGCAGCCAATGGCACGCGGTGCGGCAGGTGGCATTCAGCGCCTCATGCAGTTCTTCCTTCCCAAGGAAGAGGAGTTCTTCGGCCTGTTCGAGCATATGGCCGAGCGGGCCTATCAGGGCGCCCTGCTGTTGCAGGAGCTATTCCACGGCGGTCGGTCTGCCGAGGCGCTGCAAGGGCCCATCATGGACCTTGAGCACGAAGTCGATGACCTGAAGCATGAGTGCATCAACCGCCTCAACAACACCTTCGTCACGCCCATCATGTTCGATCGCCAGGACATACTCGACCTGGCCGACGAACTGGACAGCGTGGTGGACTTCACCCGCGCCGCCGTGGACCGCACAGCCCTCTATAAGGTGACCACGGTGCCGCCGGCCGTCGCGGAGATGTCGGACATCCTGGTCGCCGCCACGTCGGCCATGCATGCCGCTGCGGGAAGCCTGGCCAAGTTGCGCTCCGCTGAGACGACCTTCGTCGCCGAAGTCAACGCCCTCGAGAACCGGGCCGACAGCGTTCTGAAGCAGGGACTGGCCGAGCTCTTCGCCAACGAGAAGGACGCGATCACGATCCTCAAGTGGAAGGAGATCCTCGATTACGTCGAGGAGGCCATCGACCACTGCGAGGACACCGTCAATACCATCGAGGCCGCCCTGGTGAAGAACTCCTGACATGGCGGATAGCACCACGCTCGCTAGAGGGGGCCACGGCTAGCCGCCTATGGATACCTGGGTCTGGGTCGTCGTCGTCCTGGCGCTCGCGTTCGAGTACGTTAACGGCTTCCATGATGCCGCCAACGCCATCGCCACTTCCGTCCTAACCCGCGCGCTCAGCATCCGCAACGCCGTTCTGCTCTGTGCGCTACTGAACTTCCTCGGCGCCCTGTGCGGCCTCAAGGTCGCCACCACCATGGGCAAGGGGCTGGTAGACCCCGCCAACATCACGCACCATGTGGTCGTGGCCGCGCTCCTGGGCGCCATCGTCTGGGACCTCATCACGTGGCACTGGGGCCTGCCTACTAGTTCGACGCATGCCATCGTGGGCGGCATCATCGGCGCGGTGGCAGGCAGTTGCGGCATCCAGCACCTCAAGTGGGCGGGCACCCAGAAGGTCTTCACGGGGCTGATCCTCTCGCCCGTCGTGGGCATCATCGGCGCCACCGTCCTGATGATCGTCTTCCTCTGGCTCTTCGGAAGGGTCTCGCCGACCAAGGTGAACCGGCGGTTCCGCCTGATTCAGGTGGCTTCGGCGGGGCTCATGGCCTTCAGCCACGGCAGCAACGACGGACAGAAGTCCATGGGCGTCATCGCCATGGCGCTCTTCAGCAGCAGCGTGCTGAGTAAGGGAGTTCACGGCTCGGAGTTCCACATCCCGCTCTGGGTGATGATCTCCTGCGCCACGGCCATGGGTCTGGGTAGCGGCGCCGGCGGCTGGAAGATCATCAAGACCGTGGGCCGCAAGGTGATGGAGCTTCAGCCCATTCACGGTTGCGTGGCCGAGCTCAGCGCCGCGGCGATCATCCTGACGGCGTCGCATGTAGGCGCGCCCATCTCCACCACACACACCATCTCATCCACCATCATGGGCGTCGGCATGTCGCGCCGGCTCAGCGCGGTGCGGTGGAAGGTGGTCGGCAACGTGGTCGGCGCATGGCTTCTCACCCTCCCCGCCTCGGCGGCCATCGCCTACGGATGCGTGAAGGGCCTGCAGTACTTCTTCCCCTAGCCGCAGCGCCCTTCATGCGCCGTGGCTGATCGGAGCGTGTGCATGAAGGGTCTCCTCGGCGGTCTGGCTTGCCTGGCCGCCATGCTTGCGCGTCCGGTGCCGGCCACGGCGGGCCTGGGCCCCGAGAACGTGGTGGTTGTCGTCAACCCGGCCTCCGCGGACTCCGTGGCCGTAGCTCGGGAGTATGTGCGGCTCCGCGGCATCCCCGCCTGCAACGTCATCGAGCTACGCGATGTGCCCGCCGGCCATACCGTAACGGTGCAGGCCTTTCGCGAGCAGGTACTTCGACCGATCCTGAAGCAGATCGCTGAGCGGGGGCTTGCCTCGCAGATCGAGGCCATCGCCTACTCGGCCGGCTTTCCCTACGCGGTCGATACCTCGGCCGACATGGCAGGCAAGCCCTTTCCGCGCTACATCACCCAGCCCGCATCCATCACGGGGCTGACGTACCTCTACGAGCCCGTGCTGGCGGCGGACATCGACTACCTCTCGCTCCAGTCCAACCGCTACTTCCGGCGGCCGGGCCGCGGGGAGACCGATGCTGCCTGGAGCGCCGGCGACAAGCAGCGGCAACGCGAGACCTCCGAGCTGCTCACCCGCGTGCAGGCGGCGCTGGGCGACCGGTCCAAGGCGCCTTCCGCCGAGGCGCTGGCCATGCTGCGCGAGGCGGAGACGGTCCTCAGGTCGCTGCGCCAGGGTCATCCCGGCCACCCCGAGACGCTCTACGACCTGGCCTGCGTCCTCTCGGTGCAGGGCAAGCAGGACGAGGCCATGGCGGCTCTCCACGCCGCGCATACGTCCGGCTGGCGCAACGCCACGCTCACCGAGGCCGACAGCGACCTGACGGCCCTGAAGCAGCGCGATGATTTCAAGCAGCTCATGACCGCCATGCGCACGGAGCCCGTGGCGATCCGCGAGGCCCTGGCCTTCAGCCATGCCGACCGGTTCGCGGCCGGAGGCGCAGTCACCGAGGCGCCGGACGGCCGCGCCTACTACCTCAGCGCCATGCTGGCCTACACGGGCGGCCCAACGAACACGCTGGACGAATCGCTGGCCTCCCTGCGCCGGTCGGCGGCGGCCGACGGCACGCGCCCTGCGGGCACCGTCTACTTCATGGAGTCGACCGACTGGGCGCGCACCGGCCCCAGGCAGTGGGCCTTCGGCTCGGCCGCGTCCGCGCTGAGGAAACTGGGCGTCAACGCCGAGGTCATCAAGGGCGTCCTCCCCGAGGGCAAGGCAGACGTGGCGGGGGCGGTCATCGGCATCGCGACCTTCGACTGGAAGGCCTCCGGCAGCACGATCCTGCCCGGCGCCTTCCTGGACCATCTGACCAGTTGCGGCGGCATCATGGCCGGCGGCGGCGGGCAGACCCTCTTGAGCGAGTTCATCCGCAGCGGCGCGGCCGGGTCATGCGGCACCGTCACCGAGCCCTATAACCTGCAGGCCAAGTTCCCCAATCCCTTCCTGCACGTCTACTACGCCCAGGGCTGCACGCTGGCCGAGGCGTTCTACCAGTCGATCGGTGGGCCATACCAGCAGCTGCTCGTGGCCGATCCGCTCTGCCGGCCCTGGGGCGTCGCCCCGCGAGTGAGCGTCACCGGGGTGAAGGACGGGCAGGCCATCGCGATGCGCCGCAGTGTCACGGTGAAGGCTTCAGGCATGGGGCCGTTCGGCTACCGCCTCTTCATCGATGGAGTAGCCCGCGGGCCGGCGAACCTGACCGGGCGGTTCATCCTCGACCCGAAGGTCCTGTCGCCCGGCGCCCATGAGTTGCGCTTCGTGGCTGCGGCGGGCCCGGCGGAGGTCACCGGCAGGAAGGCGCTGATGATCAGGGTCACGCGGCCCCGTTAGGCCCGAATAGGCGGGTCTGCACAAACAGAGAGGCGCCTCGCCACGTGGGCGGGGCGCCTCTCTGTCCATAGTCTGCTGAAGTCTACTCGGCGGCGGCGGTGGTGGCGGTGGCGGCCTTGCGGCGGCCCTTGCCCTTGGTTGCGCCGGCCGCGGCGGCCTTGGCGTCGCGAATACGGGACTTGATTCGCTCTTCCAGCCGCTTGCGGGCGTTGCGGATTTCCTTGTTGCGAACGCGCATTCGATGGCTCCTGGTTGTTGGGCCTGCCCTTAGGCCCGGTTCCGGCGGCTGCACGCCACCAAGGGCTCGCACGACGGTTCCGCCTGCGACGGATGGAAAGTATAGCTCCATCGGCGGCGGCGCGTCAAACGGCTCCCGCGCCACACACGGCCCATCACTCCCTCGGCAGGCCCAGCTCATCGATCGTCCGGGCGTCGAGGATGCGGTCGGCCAGGGCTTCGAGCTGGTTGGTATCGTCGATCGCCTCCACGCGCGCTACCACTGTCGGGTCGAGCGGCCCGAACCGGCGGCGCATCTGACGCAGCAGCACGGTCTGCTCGCCATGGGCCCTGCCGGCGGTCAGGCCCTGGCTCAGGCCCTGGCTCAGGCCCTGCGAGAGGCCCTGCGAGAGGCCCTGTGAAAGGCCCTGCGAGAGGCCCTCCTGGAGAGCTTGCTCGTGGACACGGGTATGGAAGGAGAGTATCATCCGCTTCACCTCCGTTGCTTCAGACGTGTCGGTGAGGCCCTGGAGTTCCTCGGCCTCCTGCTCGGTGAGCTTCATGTAGTGGTCTATGACGTAGGCGAGGAGTTGGCGCCGCGCTTCGTCCACGTCGGTCTTGGCCACTCGCTCCAGTGCGCGGAAGGTCCGCAACACGCGGTCCATGCCGGGCGCCTGCATGATGGCGCTGAGCGCGGGGGCCAGGACCGAGGGGCTCGCCAGGTACTCCTCGGCCGGCAGGTCCGGCAGTCCAAGGGCGTCGTACTCGAACCGGATCGTCTCGCGGCCCCAGAGGCCCGCCGTGAAGCGCTCACGCGTGATGCCTCCGGCGCCGGGCTGCAGATAGACTACCACCGGCAGGACCGGCAGGTCGCGCCGGAGCCGCAGCAGGCAGTAGTAGTCGAACATCCGCGCGGGTACGTTCCTGCGCCGCCGGGCCTGCACCTCGACGTGGATCAGGACGATCTCGGTCGCGCCCTCACGGGTACGGACCTGCACCAGGAAGTCGGGCCGACGCAACCTGCCTCTGGGCAGGTCGGTGAAGACCTCGGCGCCGAGTTGCTCCACACTGTCGAAGTCGATGTCTCGGGCCACATCCGGGAGGAATAGCTCCATGAACTCCCGGAAGAACGTCTCCAGCAACTGCTTCCACAACTGATCATGCGGCATCAGCGCCTCCGCCAGGGCAACGGGCCATCACACCAACCAGCAGTGTACCCCCGGCGGAGGAGCCGATCGAGGTTACTTACCTTTGATGTCGTAGCAGAGCAGTACATCCTGGTCGCGGATGTAGAGCTTGCCGTTGGCGATCACCGGGTGCGGCCAGCTGTTCTTGTTGCTGCGGGAGGGCTGGTCGAAGCGGCTGACCTCCTGGTACCCCGCGGGCGTGGCCTTCACCAGCGCGATGGTGCCCGGTCCGCCCTCTTGCCTGAGGATCAGCATGCCGTCGGCCGCGACGATGGCGCCCTTGCCGGGCGCGTTGGCCCGCTCGGCCCAGACGACCTTGCCCGTGGCCAGTTCCATGCAGACCCAGCCGCTGCTGTCCGAGTGGCCGTAGACGTTGTCGCCGATCAGGACCACGCCGCCGTGATGGTCGGCCATGGCGGTGTTGGCGTAGACCTGCTGCGCCGAGAAGGAGCCGCCGGAGCCCGTCACCTTGATCATGTTGCAGCCCACGCCGTAGCCCGAGGTGACGAAGAACATGCCGTCCTTGTACACGGGCGTGGGGATCACGGCCACGCGGCCGGGACGGTCGGCGCGCCACAGCACGCTGCCGTCGGCCGGTGCGATGCCCGCCAGGCTCCGGTCTGTGAGGACGACGTACTGCTTAACGCCGCCGATCGTCACGGTGATGAGCGACGAGTAGGCCGCCGAGTCCGTGAGGCCCTTGCTCTGCCAGAGCGTGGCGCCCGTGGCCTTGTTCAGCGCCGCCACGGTGCCGCCCGGGCCGCCGGGGGTGCAGACGAGCTTGTCGCCGTCCACGAGCGGTGATTCCGAGTAGCCCCAGCCGGACATCATCTTCCCGCCGAGTTCGCTCATCTGCCGGCGCCAGACCTCGGCGCCTGTGGCGGCCTTCACGCAGACGATGTCGCCGTGCTGGTTGATGCCGGTGACCAGGGCGCCGTCCACGGTGGGCGTGCAGCGCGTGCCCGCGTAGCCGCCGCCGCCGCCGGGCTGGCCCATCTTGGCGGTCCAGAGGATCTTGCCGTTGGCGGCGTTCAGGGCCAGCAAGCAGCTGGAGCCGGCCACGTCGCCCATCGTGTAGACCTTGGCGCCGACGACTGCCGGGCCCGAGTAGCCCTCACCGATCCCGCCGGCGGTCCAGACGAGCGCGGGGCCGGCGGCGGGCCACTGCTTCAGGAGGCCCGTTTCAGCCGATATACCGTCGCGGCCCTTGCCGCGCCACTGCGGCCAGTCATCGGCGTGCGCCGGGCCGGGACGGCCCAGGGCGATAGCAGCCAACGCAGCCAGTGCGAGGGTCTTGCGCATTCTTTGACACTCCTTCGGTCAGGCGGGGCATGATGCACGCGACCCTAACCCTTCGCAGTCGAGGGCGCGCACTCTGACTCCATGATACGTTCGACTGCCGTCCGCTGGTAGCGGTAACCCGGCGCCAACCGGCGAAGAAGTTGCGGATCAGGCGGCAGGAACACGCGCCCGCTACGGTGAATACCACTAGCAGGTGCGCCCAGTTGGCCGGCGAGCGCCGGCATCGGTGCGGGACGGCGCCTGAACCGCGTGAAAGGGGGGCGAGTTGAGCACAGACGCAACGCATCATACCGATCATACCGGTGCGACTTTCGCCAGGGGGAAGCTGTTCCTTCTGAGCGTCATCGCGCTGGTAACGGCAGGCATGGTCTTCAGCATCCGGGCCAGTAGTCTGAAGGAGATGGAGGACATCTTCTTCAAGGCCAGCGATCCCACGCACTCCGCCGCCCTCATCGGAGCGGTGGCCGGAGCGGCCTTCCTGGGCTTCGCTATCTCCATCTTCGTCGGCAGCCCGCTCTGCGACTTCATGGGCATGGGACGCCTGCTCGGCCTGTCGTGCCTCTGCTTCATCGGCGGCACGGCCATCGCCATCACCACGAAGCCGGGCGGCTCGGCCTACGGGTTGCTGTGGGCCGGCATGTTCACCATGGGGTTGGGGCACGGACTGGTGGAGGCGGTGATCAACCCGCTGATCGCCACGATCTACCCTGACGACAAGACCCATCGCATGAACGTGCTACATGCATGGTGGCCGGGCGGCATCATCTTCGGCGGGCTCATCGGTTTCGCCATGGGCGCCGCGGGCCTGGCCTGGCAGTACAAGATGGCCGTCGTCCTGATCCCGGCCATCACCTTCGGGATCATGTTGCTCACCACGAAGTTCCCCGCTACCGAGCGCATGGCCGCAGGCGTATCGAACGCCGACATGCTCAAGGAGGCAGTCAGGCCGGCCTTCATCATCCTGCTGCTGGCCATGCTGCTGACGGCCTCCGCCGAACTGGCTCCGGGCCAGTGGGTGGACTCGGCCCTGACGCGCCTCGTCGGCTTCCAGGGCATCCTCCTTCTCGTCTACGTCAGCGGCCTCATGTTCGTCATGCGCCACTTCGCCGGCTCGCTGGCGCACAAGCTCTCGCCCATCGGCCTCATGTGGGTCTCCTGCCTGCTGGCGGCCCTGGGGCTCGTGGCGCTCGCCAAGGCGTCGTCGCCGGTGACCGGCCTGCTCGCCGCCACCGTCTGGGGCATCGGCGTCTGCTATATGTGGCCCACCATGCTCGGCATCACCTCCGAGCGTTTCCCCAAGGGCGGCGCGCTGGCCCTTGGCCTCATGGGCTGTTCGGGCAACATCGCGATCTACTACATGCTGCCCACGATCGGCAAGTGGTTTGACGCCGCCAAGGTCGCTTCGTCCAAGGCGCTGGCGAACTGCACGTTCGACGAACTGCAGAAGCAGGCCGCCGATGCCGCCGCCGCCCCGGCCATCAAGGGGACCCTGGACAAGGTCCTCGCAGAGGCTTCGAGCGATGCCTTCATGAAGGTCGCCGCGCTGCCGGCAGTCCTTCTGGTGGTCTTCGGCATCTGGTGGCTCATCGACAAGTCCAAGGGCGGCTACCAGGCCATCAAGCTGGAGGGCGGCGAGTAGGGTCTCCCGTCGCAAGAGGTCGCTTCGCCTCATCGCAAGCCGGACGCTCCCTTGCGGGGTGTCCGGCTTGCCGATTCTGTGGGCCGGATCCCCATCGGTTGGGGAGTTCCACGCCGGCCGCCGCCGTACTGTACAAGCATGGCCGCGTCGCAAATGGGCGGCGCACCGAAGGCGCGTCCACTTCGGCCGCGCGGGAGTACCTGACCCATGCGATACATTCCAGCGATAGCGGCGGCAGTAGCGCTTGCCGCGGCGCCGGCCTGGGCGCTGCCCGGCGGCGCCAGGTCGAATGAGGCCCGTTACGGCTCGTTGCCGTTGCAGTTCGTGCAGTCCGACAAGCCCGGATCCTATCTCGCGCGCGGCCGGGGCTACGGACTGGGCGTCACCCGGCGGGGAGCCGTCCTGACGCTTGTGCGCGGCGGCAGCGGCAATCAGGGGCCACAGGCCGTCTCGTTCGGCATGCGGACCGTAGGCTCCAACCCCGTAGCCGTCGTTGCCGCTTCTGGCAAGCTGCCCGGCACCGTCTCCAGCTTCGTGGGCGACCGGTCCCAATGGCGCGTGGGCATGCCTGCCTATGCCACCGTCCGCGTGGGGCAGGTCTATCCCGGCATTGACCTGGTCTACACCGGCAACCAGAGGCAGGTGGAGTACGACTTCGTGGTGGAGCCCGGCGCCGATCCATCCCGCATCTGCCTGGCCTTCGTCGGCTTGCAGGGCTCCTCGCTGGAGCGCGACGGCGGACTGCGCATGGCTACCCGGCTGGGCGAACTGCGCAAGTCGCGCCCGACGCTCTACCAGGTCATCGACGGCAAGCGAGTGCAGGTGGCCGGCGGCTTCCGGCAGGTTCCCGGCCGCGTCGGCGAGTATGGCTTCCAGGTCGGGAGCTATGACCGCTCCCGGCGGCTCGTGATCGACCCCGTCTTCGAGTACGCCACCTTCTCCGGCGCCGGCGGAGCCGACGTGGGCGGCGGGATCGCCGTCAACGCCGCCGGCGAGGCCTACTTCACCGGCAACACCGCGTCGGGCGGTTACCCGGTTACCGCGGGCGCCTTCGACGTGACCTACAACCTGAACACCGACGCCTTCGTCACCAAGCTCAACGCCGCCGGCTCGGCGCAGGTCTACTCGGCTTTCCTCGGCGGCGCCGGTCCCGATGACGGCGTGGGCATCACGCTGGACGATACCGGCGCCGCCTACGTGGTGGGCCGCACCGCCTCGCCCAACTTCCCGACCAACGCCGGGGCGGTGCAGTCGGCCTTCGGAGGCGGGCTGACCGACGGGTTCATCACCAAGGTCGACCCCTCCGGCGCCTCGCTGGCCTTCTCCACCTTCCTCGGCGGCAGCGGCGACGACGGCTGCACAGCCATCGCCGTCAGCCCGAACCACGCACCTTACGTCACCGGCTATGCGCGGTCCAACAACTTCCCGGTCACCGCCGGCGCCTTCGACACCTCATGGAACGGCCACTACGATGCGTTTGTGGCGGTCCTGACGCCCAACGGCGGCTCCCTCGTCGGCTCCACCTTCCTGGGCGGCTCGGCCGAGGACTCGGGCATGGGCATCGGCCTCATCGACAACGTGCCCATCATCTCCGGCTACACCGAGTCGCCGCAGTTCCCGACCTCGCAGGGGGCCTTCCAGACCGCCAGGCTCGGCCCTTCGGACGCCTTCTGCGCGCGCGTCACCGCTGACCTGACCGGAGCGCAGTACGTCACGCTGGTAGGCGGATCGGGGGCCGACATCGGCGCGGGCATGGCCATCAACGCAGCGCAGGAGCCGGCCTTCACCGGCTACACCGAGTCCGCCGACTTCCCCGTGCAGGCGGGGTCCTACCAGACCACGCTCAAGGGCGTCCGCGACGCCATCGTGGTGCAGGTCGCCAACAACGGCCTTACACTCAAGGGCAGCAGCTACCTTGGCGGAGACGCCGCCGACGAGGGGCACGCCATCGTGCTCGACTCGCAGGCCTATGTGGTTGCGGGCACCACGGGCTCCTCCAACTTCCCGATCACTCTGGGCGCCGCGCAGCCCGCCTTCAAGGGCGGCAGCGACGCCTTCGTCACGCGCATGGTCGCTCCCTGTACCGGCGTGCCCTACTCCACCTTCGTGGGCGGAGCCCAGCAGGACGAGGGCAACGGCCTCGCCATCGATACGGCCGGCGCGGTCTACCTCTCCGGCACCACCCTCTCGCCCGGGTTCCCTGTGACTATCGGTGCATTCCAGACGACGATCGGCGGCTCCAGCGACGCCTACGTCGTGAAGCTCAAGACCGTGGGCGCCGCTGTCCTCATCGCGCCGAACGCCCTGACCACCCGGCCGTGGCAGGCGGTCACCTGGGTGGTGACGCTGGCACGCGAATCGGACCTGGCGCCGATCGGCGGCGCTACCGTGAACCTGCTGCTTGACGGCTCCTCACTGGGGGGCGTCACCACGGGCGCGGACGGCAAGGTCGCCCTGAACTACACGCCGGACGACACCGTGGCCATCGGCGCCCACACGCTGGCGGCCGAGTTCGCCGGCGACGCCACGTTCGGACCGGCGTCCGCCACAGCGGTCCTTACGATCGCGCCCGCGCCGACCTCGGTCTTCGTGGTGGACCGCGCCCAGGTCATCACGCTGCCCGTCGCCCTGAAGGCGTGGCTGAAGCGCACCACGGACGGCGGCTGGCTCGTGGGCCGCCCGGTGGACTTCACCATCGATGGGAGTTCGGTCGGCTCGGCGACGACCGATGCCGGCGGCCAGGCCGTGCTGACGTGGGTGGTCACCGGCGGGCCGGCGACCCGGACGATCAAGGCGGCGTTCGCCGGCGAGGCGCACTACCTGGCCTCTGCCGGCACGGCCACGCTCACGGCCCAGACCGTGGGCACCAAGGTCTACGTCGTCGACCGCATGAACGTGAAGATCAAGACCTACACCGTGCTGAAGGCCTACCTCTACACGCTGGCCAGCGTCATCATCCCGGGCAAGTCGATGACCATGGACGTCGATGGCACGAGCCTCGGCTCCCAGATCACCAACTCCGGGGGCTACATCAGCTTCGGCTACACGGTGCCCGAGGGCGTGGGAGCCGGCGATCGCGTCATCAAGGCGACCTGGGCCGGCGACGGCGGCTACCTTGCGTCGAGCAACACCGGCAAGCTGGGCGTCGTGCAGGGCAACCTCTACATCTGGCCCTACGTCCGCTCCGGCAAGGTGGGCACGCTCCACCCGCTCAAGGCCTACGTGCGAAGCCTGCCGGACTACGTGATCCAGCCCGGCAAGTCCATCACGTTCAAGGTCAACGGCTCCTCCATCGGTTCGGCCAACGTGGCCGCCGGCGGTTGGGCCACGGTGAACTGGTCCATCCCGGCGGGCGAGCCCCTGGGCGCCCATACCGCCGCCGCCGAGTTCGCAGGAGACGCCTGGTACGTCGCGGTGAGCGCGAACACCACCTTCAACGTGGTGCCGTAGCCCGTGCCCCTGATGTCGTCCTGAACGCAGTGAAGGACCCCGGCTCCGCCG
Source organism: uncultured Chthonomonas sp. (assembly GCA_903885605.1). Taxonomy (GTDB): domain Bacteria; phylum Armatimonadota; class Chthonomonadetes; order Chthonomonadales; family CAJBBX01; genus CAJBBX01. The sequence goes on from CAISJD010000089.1 coordinate 18,702, forward strand.
CTATGGTGGCTTGCGTGGTGGCCTGAGCTTCGCGCCGGGGTATGGGGGTGCGGCGCTGGCGGCGGGGCGGTGGGATGCAGGTCAAGGCCCCGGGAGGGAGGGCGTTCGGCGCCTCCATCCCGGGGCCTTTCCGCGTGCGGCGGGCCTACTTCCTCTTGCTGACGCCGATGCCGACGTCGATGAACTGGCCGCCGGTGGTCTGGCGGCAGTGGACCGCCAGGATGTGGCGTCCCGGCTTCAGCGCGGCCTGCGCGGCCTTGGCCATGGGCACGGTGAGGTAGTCCGAGACGTAGCCGGATAGCGTGGCGGCGCTCACGCCGTCGATGCTGATCTCGACATCCTCGTCGTGATGCACCAGGAGGCCCAGCGCGCCCGCGACGCCGGCCGGCCACTCGAACTCGCGGCGGAGCCAGATGTCACCTGTGGACCACTCGGTGCCGATGACGGCTCCGGGGGTGCCCTGGGTTCCGAAGCCGCCCTTGCCGCTCTTCCACGCCTCGTCGGCGAAGCGGGGCTGCTGCCAGCCGGCGGCGGGCTTCTCGGTGGTGTAGCGCCACGTGGCCTCGCGGCCTGTGGGGACCACCACGGTCAGCTCCAGCCGCTCGGGCAGCGGGGCGTAGCCCGTGGGGCGCGACGGGTTGCGTGCGGCCCACTTCTTCCAGAGCGCTTCGTCGTAGAGCAGCGGCAGCAGGACGCCGCCCACGACCGGACGGGCCTGGAAGCCCACCTTCTTCGCGTCCTGCGTCCAGTACCAGTCGGTCATGGGAACGCGGTCGGTCGTCTCCTGCAGCATGTCGGCCAGGGGCTTCACCAGCGCGTCGAAGTCCTCGCGGTTGCCCGTCAGCGTGGCGCTCCAGATGGTCCAGTCCAGCTTGGTGTAGGGCCGGCGGCTGTCCAGGGGCAACCCGTAGCGGTTCAGGATCGAGCGGTAGTAGCCCACCTCGGTGCGGCCCACTTCCGCCGGGAATAGGCCCAGGCCGAGGATGCGATCCCAGACGAGGTTGTACTTCTGGCTCCAGGTGCCGGGCTTGTCGAAGGCGAGGCGCGTGTGGCCGCCGTCGTCGGCCATCTGTTGCCACCGCGCGACAAAGCCCTTCGCCAGGTCGGTGTAGCGGGCCGCCGTTGCCGCGTCGCCGCGCATCCGGGCCAGCATGCCGTAGGCTCCCAGCGCCACGATGGCCTTGGCCGAGAGGTTGACGTTGTGCGCCAGGTGGCCGGCGAAGTCATCGGTGCAGAGCTGGTTCTCGGGGTCCAGGCCCTTGTCGCGCAGGTACTCGGCCCACCTGGTCAGCGTGGGCCAGTAGCGCCCGGCGTAGTCGGCGTTGCCCTCCATCCTGGCCAGGCCCGCGATCAGGATAAGCAGGTTGCCTGTCTCCTCCACGGGCATCTGGTTCTCCTCGGTCCGCTCGCCGCCGCCGTAGACCTGCGCGGTGGCGTGGGGATAGGTGCCCAGGTCGTGGGGCGCGAAGGGCCACTTCCACCGGCTCGACGCGCTGTAGTCCATGACGGGCTGCAGCATGGCGCGCGCCGTGGCGGGGCCGAAGAGGAGGAACTGCGGGCCCATGGGATAGATGACGTCGACGGTGGCGATGCAGCCGTTGCTGAAGTTCTCCTTGGGGAAGAAGAGGGGCTGCCCGGCCGGGTCGGCGGCCAGCTTGTTGCCTGCGAAGCATTGCCGGTAGGCCAGCGTGGCGATCCAGGCGAAGTCCGCGCCGCCCACGCGCTTGAAGTCGGCGGTCAGCTCGGCGTCCAGTGCGGCGCAGCGCTTCTCCAGCGCGGGCAGGTCGGCGATGGCCGACTTGATCAGCTGGGCCGCCCCGGCTCCGTTGCGCGCCCAGTAGGGCTTCAGGTCGTTCTCGAAGTAGCGGATGCCCAGGCCGTCCTCATACGCCACCACCACGGTGCGGCTCACCGGTGCGGCGGCCACCGATCCGAGCGGGATGGCTGTGGCCAGGGCGACGCCGCCCTCCTTCACCGGGCGCGGGGCTCCGGCGTCGTCGGCGGGCAGGGCGCCCGAACCGGCGAAGGTGCGGCGCATCAGGTCGCCCGAACCGGCGGCGAGCCTGGCCGACTGGCCCGGCAGCGGCGCCACGTAGAGGTGGCCCCAGTCGATGCGCAGGTTGTCGCCGCGCTTGGCCAGCACGGGCTGCTCCACGGAGCCCACGCGGAGGGCGGGGATGCCTCCGGGCCGCACGCGCTGCCACCGCACGGGCTGATCGGGCGTGTTGACCGCGATCTCGGCTCCGGCGTCGAGGTAGACGGCCACGGCGTGCCTCTTGCCGTCGGTCGCCTTCACCTGCCAGGTGATGTAGCCCAGCGAGCGGGAGAGCTGGTCCAGGTCATCGGGCAGCATGGGCGTGAGGAAGGAGAGCTCCACGGCCACGCCTGCGCCGGCGAAGCGGTAGGTGCTGCGCGTGGGCGTGACGACGCAGGCGGTCTGCCGCATGGCGGGCAGGTCGGCGGTCTCGGCGCCCATGAGGCGGTAGGCGGCTCCGTCCACGCGGATCAGGGAGTGGAGCGGTTGGGTGGCGCCGGTCCAGTGGCTGGTCTCGCCGCCGGTCAGGAGGTCGGAGCAGGACCAGATGCTGAAGTAGGGATCGGTGGCCAGCAATGGCACCGCGGGCGCGCGTCGGGCGGCCTCCGGAGCGGCCGAAGCAGCGGCGCACCAGAGGACAAAGATCGGGGCGGCAAGCAAGGCCGCACGCATCAGGGACATACGAAACTCCTGCAGAGGGATGCCCCCAAGTTCGTCGGCCCGCCCGGCGAGTCCTGCCCGGGTGGGCCGACGTCCCCTCACTCAGGCTTCAGCACGAAGTCCCTTACCATGATCCAGTTGGTGCCCTGGTCGGCTGTGGCGCGGATGCGGACGGCGCGGATCAGCCGCCCTTGCAGCGCCGCGCGGCCCACGCCGTCGTCGCCCAGGGTCGCAACGGCCTCGAAGGTTGCGCCGTCCTCGGAGACCTCCAGCACGCCGTGGTGCATCCGCGCGATCTCCATGCCGGCCCTGCCGGTATGGACCTCGGCCGAGCGGAGCCGGGTGGGCTGCTGGAGGGTGACCGTGACCGTGTCGCCCGTGCGGATGGGCCGGTCGTTCCAGTAGTAGGTAGCCAGGTTGCCGTCGAAGGCGAAGGCCGGCGCCCAGGTCTGCCACGTGCCCGAGCTGGAGGTGACCGTGGCGGGAAGCGGCGGCCTGGGTGCGGGCCACTCGGCTGGGCCGCCCTCGACGGTCTGGTACGGCACGCGCAGGGCTGCCAGGCGGAGCTTCTGCGCTGCCAGGCGGCGGCTGAAGTCGGGCCAGCTCTTGCGGGCTCGCGGCGTCCATGTGGCCTCGGCGAGGGAGAGCAGCCTCGGGTAGAGCTGGCGGTCCACGTCCGCCTCGGTGCGGGCGATGTGGGTCCACATATTAGCCTGCGCGCCGAGGACCAGCCGCCCCTGCGCCGCCGTCAGCTCCTTCGGGACGGGCTCGTAGCCGTAGGCCGTGCGCGTGGAGATCAGCCCGTAGTCGTAGTCGAAGTAGCAGTGGCTGGTGGGAGACATGACGACCGTGTGGCCCATGCGCGCCGCCGCCACGCCGCCGGCCTCGCCGCGCCAGGACATCACGGCGGCGCCGGGGGCCAGTCCGCCCTCCAGGATCTCATCCCACCCGATCATGCGCCGCCCGCGTGAGGCGATGAAGCGCCCGATGCGCCGGATGAAGTAGCTCTGGAGCTCCTCCTCGCTCTTCAGGCCCTCGGTTCGCATGCGGGCCTGGCAGCGGGGGCACGCCTTCCAGCGGTCCTTGGGGCACTCGTCGCCGCCGATGTGGATGAAGGTGGACGGGAAGAGGCGCATCACCTCTTCCAGCGCATCCTCCATCACGGCGAAGGCGCGGTCGTTGCCGGGGCAGAGGACGTCGGTCTGGATGCCGGGGCCGGCGAAGTAGGGGTAGACCTCGTACTTGCCGCCGGTGCAGGAGAGGTCGGGGTAGGCCACCAGCGCGGCGTTGCAGTGGCCGGGCATCTCCAGCTCGGGCACGAGGGTGACGTGCCGCTGCCGGGCATAGCGCACCAGCGCACGGATATCGTCCTGCGTGTAGAAGCCCTGCCGCTCTGCCGGTTCGTGGAACCTCTCGGCGAACCGGGCTCCCACCCGCGTCAGCCTCGGGTGGCTCTTGATCTCCACGCGCCAGCCCTGGTCATCGGTCAGGTGGAGGTGGAGGACGTTCATCTTGTATCGCGCCAGCCGGTCGATGGTCCGCTCGAGGTAGGCCCTGCGCCAGAAGGTGCGGCTGCAGTCGACCATGAGGCCGCGCCAGGCGAACCGGGGCCGGTCGACGATGCGCACGGCCGGCAGCGGCGCCTGGGCGGGCGCGCCCTCCAGCATCTGCCCCAGTGTCTGGCCGGCGTAGAAGAAGCCGGCCGCTCCCCGCGCACGGATGACGAGCCCGCCGGGGCCCGCCACGAGGGAGTAGCCCTCCGGCCCCAGGTCGGCCGGCGCTCCGCGGGAGGTGAGGAGCACCGCTCCCGGCCGCACCGCATCGCCGCCGACCCGATGCACGGTGGCCCGGGGCCGACCCGCCGCCCGCAACGCCTGCGCCACGCCCTCGGCCTCGCCGCGAGCCGTAGCCGAGCCCCGGTCGACCAGCACGCGGACATCGGAGCCCAGGCGGAAGCATCCGGCACGCCGCTCCACCACAGCCGGCCGGGGAACGACGGACGGCTCCACGGCGGCGGCGGGCAGGGCGGCAAGGATGAGCAGGAGCGGCAGAAGGGGGCGGCGCACTGCTCCAAGTAGCCCAGCGAACTGCCCTGATGTCACCCCTGCGCCGGTCCGATGCCGTAGATTGCCAGCGCACCGAGTATCTCATCGGCGTGTGCGTAGATGTCGTCCAGCCCCGTGATGTCGTACCACTGTTCGACCTTGTTAGGGCCGAAGACGACCAGTTGCTTGCGGCGGTCGGTGAACTTGAACCGGCAGATCGGCTTCCGGTTGGTGTCGTCCAGAATCACTGAGCAGTAGCTCAGGGCATCGCGCAGGCAGATGCGGCTCTGGTCCACCCGCTGCCGCAGGATCGCCTTGACGATGTAGAACGCCTCCCATTCCTCCGGCGTTGTCACGACATCCCTGGTGGACGGCGGCGGCGTTTCTGCGGCAGTCGGCTCGGAGTCTCCGCGCAGCGGCAGATCAGAAGACTCATCGGCCAGAGCCTGCTTGAGGCGGTCGCTGATGCGGTCACTCACCAGTTGGTTCACGGCTCGGCGCACGACATCAGTGAACTGAGCGATCACGGCCTGCGTCTTGTTGCCGCTATAGACGCGTGCCACGAGGAAGCGTACGAACTCCTGCGAGGGTGACTGGAACTCCTCGTTCAGAATCCTCCGCACCTCCTTGGTGTACTTGAGCTCACTGGCCGTCGCGAGGATGGTGTCGAGATCGAACGTCGACTTGGCGAACTTGCGCAGCTCATCAACCAGCGGCTCGCGGATGTCCAGCAGGTTGAACTCGAGGAATGGCTTCTGGTCCATCTTGTTGGCCTCGTCGAGATCGGTGTAGAACCGGTAGAGGAGGCCGTTGGTAAGGATCGCGAACCGCGCGTTGGTGACGGTGAAGTACCGGAACAGCTGCGAGGCGTGCTCAGTGTCCAGGTCCGCCCCAGACCACTTGCACTCGATCAGGATGACCGGCGCCCCGTCGCGGAAGATGGCGTAGTCGACCTTCTCGCCCTTCTTGGTACCGACATCAGTAGTGAACTCGGGCACGACCTCGGTCGGGTCGAACACGTCGTAGCCAAGGGCCGCCAGAAAGGGCAGAACAAGGGCATGCTTCGTGGCTTCTTCCGTCTGCAGGTTGGGCAGCTGCCGCTGGGCGGTGGCGTTCAGGGCGCGAATCTTGTCGATGAAATCCATGGGTAGCACTCCCCTTGTCATTGTCGGCTCTGCGTTGCGATCTACACTGCCTCAGCGCCGCGTGAACCGGAAACCGCATGCGTAGTCTGCACATATTCTGGCACGGCTCACCACACTCCTGCTGTTGTACTTGCCATCACGTCTGGCCGCTGCCGCCTCACGAGTGGTGCGACATCGAGCATGGCCGAGAGCGTTGGACCGCAGGTCCCGAGGCGGCCGTCAACGTGTTCCCTCCCGGTTCACTTCGTCGATGGCCGCCACGAAGGCGGTCAGGTTCTCCGGTGGGGTGTCGGGCTCCAGCGTGTGGGCAGGCGCGACGATGAGCCCCGTGCCCGGACCGAACAGGCCCGTGAGGTCGCGGACCGCCTGCCGCACCTGCTCCGGCGTGCCGCGGGCCATGTCGCTCTGCGCTCCGATGCCGCCCCAGAAGGCCAGCCTGTCGCCGTAGAGGCGCACGAGGCGCGCCACATCGTTGCACTCGGGCTGGATGGGCTCCAGGACGTCGATGCCCACGTCGATCAGGTGCGGTACCAGCGGCTCGATGTGCCCGCAGCTGTGGTACGCGATGGCGGCGCCCGGCGCGGCGGACCGGATCGCGCCGACGATGCGCTCCAGCGGCGGACGGAAGAAGGCGTGCCACGCCTCCTCGCGCACCAGCAGCGAGCGCTGGGAGCCCATGTCGTCGCCGATGAAGACGATGTCGACCCCGGCGCGGGCGTAACCCGCCGCGATGCGCGCCTTGTTCACGGCGATGCGCTCGAGGAAGCCCCGCGTCTCGGCCGGGTCGGTCATCAGGTCGAGCAGCAGGCCCTCCAGGCCGCGAACCTCGTGCGCCTGCTCGAAGGTGCCGCACTCGTAGGAGGAGACGGCGGCCAGGCCCTCGGCCCGCACGGCATCGGCCTGCCGAGCCACGCCGTCGAAGTCGAACAGGCGGTCGAACTCGGCCTGGGTGATCTCCGCGGCGAAGTCGAACTCCGCCGGGCGGCCGCAGGGCAGCCACTTCAGGTCGAGGCCGAAGAGCGCGTCCAGGTCGTCCTGCCCGGAGGCTCGCCTGAAGTGGTCGGCCAGCGCCGGGCAGGGGCGCATATGGCGCGGAAAGGGCGCCGGCCCCTGCCGCCGCGCCGCCCGAAGGACCCGCTCGCGTCCGGTATACGTCGCACTCATGGCTTCGCCTCCAATGGATCCGTCAGGAATTCGATGTCGCCGAAGACCGCCTCGCTGCCCGCAGGGCCCGTCACGCCGAGTTGCAGCATCCATGGCCGGCCCGGCCCGGCGCGGACGCGGCGGTCCAGCGGGACCTCGGTGACCGTGGCCGACGTGGATCCGCCGAAGAACCAGTTGTCGTTCAGGCCGAAGCCGTCCAGGTCGCCGTAAAGCTTGAAGATCCACTCCGCGCCCGAGCCCGCAAGGGAGCGGATCGGCACCCGGACCCTCGTGGCGCCCGGCGGCACGGAGACCGCCGGCAGCGCCGCCACCGCCCACGTCCTCCCCGGCGCGACGGTCACGCGGAGGCCCGCCGGCGTGCGGTCGACCCGGGCGTCGTTGAGCCGCTCGCTCCACCGTCCGGGTTCGAGCATCAGAACCGGCGACCAGGCCGGCGGCGCGGACTGCGGTAGCGGCGGCGGGTCGGCCGGGCGCGCCGCCTGGCCTGCGAGGTGGAAGAACGTGCCGTAGTCGACGATCTCGAACCGGGACGGGTCCAGCGCGGCCGCCAGCCGGGCGATCTCGCCCACCAGGTTGGCCTCGACCCCGTAGACGTTGGCGAAGGCCGGTAGCGGCCCGGCGCGGTAGAGGCCCTCAAGATGCTCGACGAACCGGGGGACGTCGATGCGGTACTCCTTCTGCAGGTCGGGGCGCGTCTGCCAGTACCAGAGGGCCGTGGAGTAGCGCACCACGGGGATGCGCCGGGCTCCCACGCTGAAGAGCTCGCCGCCGGGCCGCGCCTCGTGGGGCGTGATGTCGATGCCGCGCAGGCCGGGGAGCAGCCGCGCGTAGTCGTCTAGCGCGCTGCGGGTCGGGTACCAGAGGCCCAGCTCCCGGATGCCCATGGCCGGCATGGCCCGCGCCGTGTGGCGCAGGTAGAGGTCGAGCTTCGGGTCGGCCGAGGGGCTGAGGTAGCCCGCGCCGTTGGGAGCGCCCACGAAGTGGTCGAAGGGCGTGCGCGTGGCCTGGAAGTGCTCGAAGATCGACGGCCAGAGCGCGACGCTGGCCGGGTTCACTGCCCAGTTGATGGCGACCTGGCCGCGCCCCGGGTGGTAGGCCCAGGCCCGGTTGTACATGAGGGTCTGCGACTTGATCGCGTCGCCCTCGTTGGCCACGAAGGCGAGGTAGACCTTGCGCTCGGGCCGCTCGATCTTCGACCCGGCGGGTTGCGGGTAGGGCGGGCGCTTGAGCGGCTTCATGGCCGCGTGGAACGAGAGGTCGCAGGCCGCCGCCGTGCAGTTCACGTAGTGGCCGGCCGCCGAGACGCGCTCCACGTAGACCGGCTCCGGCTCCGCCCAACCGAGGATCGGCGCCGGGGTCACCGTCAGGCAGCCCAGCACGCGGTCGAGGATGCCGGCCATTTCGGCGTCGCCGTCGATGACTGAGTCGCCGTACCGTGTCGGCGCGCGGAGCGGCGAGAGGTTGAAGATGGGGCATCGGCGGTAGAACGCGTAGTCGAGGCCGTGCAGGAAGTTCCAGTCATCGCGCTGGCGCAGGTCCGCGAAGCCGGCGCAGAGGCTGTGGGCGGCCGTCCGGTCCATGCGCGGGTAGGCCTCACTCAGGAGCCAGTCGTAGATGCGCCGCCGGCTCCATCCCAGCCGCTCGATGCGCGCCACCACCGGCACGCGCTCCAGCGCCGCCCGGTGCGCCTCGTAGAGCCGGCGGCTGATGGGCAGGCACCGGTTCAGGCTCGCCAGGTTCAGCGCCAGCACGATGTTGTCCGACGGCATCGTGCGGCAGTCCCAGTCGTAGACCACCAGCCCGTTCAGGGCGGGCGCCACCCGGCGCAGCAGCGCGTCAGTGCCGCCGACGATCGGCGTGAAGGCGACGCCCCGCGTCTTCGTGTAGTAGCTCCGCCACTCGAGCTCGGCCGCCAGGTTGCCCTCCGGCCCGCCCATGAACGCGACCATGTCGAGCCAGAGGAGCGGCCCGTCGCGGTTGACGAGGCCGGCGGCTGCGAGCTTCAGCACGTACTCGTCGAACTGGTGGCCCGTCGGCGCGTAGGACGAGACCGACGAGAAGGGGACCAGCAGCACCTCGCGCGGGCCGAGGCCGAGCATCTTCCGCGTCACGGTCCGCCCGGGCAGGCGGTAGTCGGCACGGATGCCCGGGGCCGGGGCTCCCCATGCCGCCGTGGCGGCCGCGACAACGCCCAGGCCGGTGAGTGCCGCCGCGCGCAGCGCACGATCCCATGATATCATGGCCGCCCAACCTCCGGCGCCGTGATCAGCGCCTCGCCGCCGGGCTTTAGCTTCCGCACCAGCCGGCCTCCCTGCCACTGCACCACCACCTTGTCACGATACGCGGTGACCTTGAGCCGCTGCCCGTGGAAGACCAGCCCGTCGACGCCCGCGAACTGCAGGCCCTTCGGCAGCCGGGGCCGCACGTGGAGGCCGCGCAGGTCGGCATCGACGCCCACGAAGGCGTAGAGGAAAGCCGCCGGAGTGATGCCGCTCTCGGGGAACTCGCCCCAGACGCCCACGGAGCCGGGAGGGCCGCCGTGGTTGTTGATCTCGCCCCGGTAGAGCGGGTTGCCACCCACCAGGTGGTCAGGCTCGGCGAAGCGGCCGAGGATCTTGCCGAAGCGCGCCCAGGCGTCGTCGGCGCCCAGCCAGAGCGCCCGCGCCATGATCTCGTAGTAGGCCGTCCAGAGGATGGCGCCGCCGTCCTCGCACCATTCCTCGTACTTGTACCGGTTGTACTGCTCGGCGCAGTGGAGCGTGTTGGAGCGCGGCGCGAAGACCCACCGGGTGAAGGTGTCGGGCTTGCCGCTCGCGGTGGGCTCCAGCGTCATCCATCGCATCATGCGCTGCACCTGCGGCTTGCCGGCCAGGCCGTGGGTTGCGGCGATGAGGTTCACGTGGGTCATGCCGGGGTCGTGCTTGCCGCCCTTGGCGTCGATCCAGCCGATGTAGCGCCCCGCCTTCTCGTCCCAGAAGGCGGCGTTGAACTGCTCCCGGGCGCGGTCGGCCAGCCTCTCCAGCTCTGTGGCGCGCGCCGGGTCGCCCGCGGCCCGCTCCAGTTCGGCGGCGGCTCGCAGCGTGGGTGCGTAGAATGCGTTGATGTAGGCGACCTGATGCCCCGCCGGGATGCAATCCCAGTAGTCGCTGGGCCAGGGGATGACGCCGTCGACCTCCACCCCGGCGTGCTGCTTGCTGTCGATGGTGAGCAGGCTCGTCTCACCGTGCAGGGCGTTCAGCAGGTAGCCCGTGGCCTTGCGGACCGTGGGCAGGCACTTGGCCAGGAAGGCGCGGTCGCCGGTCCAGCAGAACCACCGGCGGCAGGCCAGGATCCACTGCGTGTTCCCGTCGTAGTGGCGGCTGTCGGACGTCGCGCAGTCTCCGCCGTCCCACCCCCGCGAGTCGCCCCGGCTCCAGATGAAGCCGTCCGGGTCGATGCGGAAGGTGTAGTGGAGGAGCACGCGCTCCAGCGAGTCGTGGATCGGCCCGCCCACCCAGGCCAGCTTCAGCGTGTCGAACTCGTAGGTCGAGGGGCACGAGGTGTGGCTGGTGAGGTAGGTGAGCAGGAACTCGTTGATCAGCGCGTCGCGCGCCGGGTCCGACGTGAAGAAGCGCGGGAAGTGGGGCGGCAGGGCGGCGCCCGCGGGCCGGGCCTCCAGGCTGCCTCCCGATCCGATCAGGAGGCTCAGCCGGTCGGCGTCCATGCGGGGCTGCAGGGCGCCGCGGGCGTGGGCCAGCGTCAGGTCGCAGCCGTTCGCGCCCTGGAGGCGGGCCTCGGCGCAGGCGGGCTCCAGCGCCCAGTCGGCCTCCAGCCGCTTGAAGGCGTGGACCGGCAGCCAGTATCCCGTGTCGGTGACGATGGACCGGAAGGGCGTGGTGGCCGGGTTGGAGGTGTCATAGCCGTCGCGCTTCCAGGGGAACTCCAGGGCCAGCGCCGGAGCTGCGGCGGCCGATGCGGGCTTCGGCGAGGCGCCGGCGACCACGAGCTTGCGGCCTTCGAGGCGGAGGGTCCAGTCGGAGGCCGTCACCTGCGCCATCTCGAAGCCGAGCCGCCAATCCTTGCCCGGCTGCGCCACGCCGTTGATGTAGGCCTGGCCGTCGGGCAGCTTGTCGGTGTTGCAGCCCCACCAGTAGGCGCCGCCGTGCTTCTCGCCGATCTCGAGGTAGAAGAGGCCCGGTTCGGCGGGCTGGGGCAGCGGCAGGTGGACCTCGCTGTCGTTCGGCAGCGGACGCACGCGCCGGGAGGCCACCAGAGGCCCCGCGGGACCGCCGCGGCGGAGCGTCAGGGTCACCGCCGAGTCGGCCACTCCGCTGCAGGTGAGGAGCGCCCAGACATCGGAGAGCCAGGGGCCGCCCGCCGGAACCGTGAAGCTCTGGCCCAGCGTGCCCGTGGGCGGCAGGTCCTCGCCGTGGTCGAAGGGCCCGCCGTAGCCGCCGCGCGCCACGTTGGGCACGAAGGCGCGGCCACCGGTGATGCGCAGCGCGCCGCCCTCCACCCGCACATCGGCCGGCGCCGCCTGGCGAAAGGGACGCAGCAGGGCGCCCCGTGGAAGGTAGCGCCCCTTGCCCGTGGGGTCGAGCTCTACCCGCACGCAGCCGTCGCCGGGACGCAGGCGGTAGGTCCCGTTGGCGACGACGGCCTCCTGCGCCCCGAATGTCGGCGTCGCCGCCACGACCGCCAGTGCGCTAAGGAGCCGCTTCAAGGCCGCTCTCGATGCGCAGCCGGCGGGCCATATCCTGCCCCATGGGCCGCCGCCGGCCGATGCGCTCGACCTCGGCTCGGACCTGCGCCGGGATGTGCGACGACGGCGGGCCCGCCGCCTCGTCCGGCGCGACGCCGGCGCACCACCCGGCCGTCTGCGTGGTGGCGCCGATGGGCTCCTCGGAGCGGTAGAGGACGCGCTCGGGACACTCCAGGTCGAGGAGCATGACGCCCTCGCCGGAGAGGGTGATGGGCCCGGCGGGGCCGTTCTCCCATCGCACGCCGCGGTAGCGCAGGATCCGGCCGAGCCCCTCGACGCACTCGGGCGCCCGGCCGTCGACGAAGAGGCCGTCGGCGTCGAAGAAGCCCGGTCGCCCTCCGATGGGCCTCCGTACCGTGCGATCTCCCAGCCGCCTCACGACAGCCACCTGCCGTGCAGGGCCGTCGCCCTCGATGGCCCACTCCCAGCCGCAGAGGGGCTCGGGCAGAGCCACCGATGGGCAGGGCTCGCCCTCCAGCCGGACACCCCGCCGGGCGCGGCGCGCCTCGATATCGGCCAGCACCTGCGGGGGCACGACGTCGCGAAGGCGGAACGAGGCCCGCGCCACGGCCGTATCGCCCACGCCGGTGTAGAAGTGGAAGAGGTCGTCCACGCCGTTCGCGCCCGCCTCGGCCTCCACCTGGCCTCCGGCGAACATGACGCCGTCGAGGTGCGGCAGGCCGCGGACCCACTCGCCCTGCTCGACGAACTCGCGCCAGGTCTCGTCGGCATCCAGTAGCGGCTCGGCCGACCAGTAGAGGCACTCGCCCGTGTCGGCATCCACCAGCCGCAGGTAGGGCAGGTAGAAGAGCCGCCAGCCGCTCCCCTCGGCGTCGCGGAGCGTGCGGTTGTGGACGCCGTGGACCACATCGACGAACAGCGGCTGCGATCCGACCCGGGCGCGGATGGGCGTGCCGTTGCAGCCGATGTGCGAGTTGTCGAAGCGGCCGGGCCGGATGCTCGTCTGCACCACGCCGAAGTCGGCGACCCCATCCTCGCCGGCGGGGCAGTGCGTCCGTCCCTGCGTATCCACGATGGCCACGTCGGGCACGGGCCGGTGGAACATGCGCAGGGAGCCGTCCGTCAGGCGGATGAAGACGATATCGTTCTTGTTCGCCCAGGAGGAGTAGATGCGGTTCGTGCCGCCCACGCCCGCGGGCTCCCAGACGCCGGGCGCCCACCAGAGCGCGCGCCACTCGTCCATGATCTCCTCCACAGGCCGGCGCGCCAGCTCGATGCTCTGGTCCACCCGCGCCACGAAGTCGGCGGCGGGCATCCGCACGATGCAGTCGAAGACCTGGGTGACTGTGCCTTCGTGATAGATCATGTAGAGCCAGGGGCCGTCCTCCCAGAAGCGGAAGTCGTGGAGTACCAGGATCTCATCGCGGTGCGGCCCCTGCTGGTACGCCTCGAACTCCTCCTTGTTCTGCGGCAGCCAGATGGGGCGCTCGATGGCGAAGATGGGCAGCGGCAGCCGGTGCGTCACCTGCTCGCCCCGGGCGTCCAGCACCGCCAGGCCCAGGTGGCTGGCCCAGACATCGTGGATGTCGACGCGGAAATAGTCGGCCGTGCCGCCCGCGCGGTAACCCAGGAAGACGCGCGGGTCGAGGCCCAGGCGCACACAGCAGGGATTGGTGGCGTGATGCCCCTCCCAGCCGCTGGTTGGGCCGCTGACCAGCGGCTCGATGACGATATGGGGATGCTTGACGGCTCTCAGGCTCAATGGAGGGGCTCCCTTCGCGGCAGATGCGCGCGCACGCTAAGTACGGCCCAGAGACCCGTGACTCCTGCAATGGCGGCGCGGGCCACAGCGTCGATGGGGCCGGGCGCGACGCCTGCACACCGGATACGACCCACCCCGCACGCCGCGCTTGACCCTCCCACGGGTCGGTCGTACAATGCCGGTGCCGTGGGCCGGCTGGTTCGCGGCATTGGGGGCGACCTATGCGGTTCGTGCTCTGGCCGGGCCTTCGCAGCGTTGTGGCGGCGGCGCTTCTCCTCTCGCTGAGCCCGTCTGCGTGCGCCCAGTCCGAGCCGTGGCCGGGTTCGGGGCTCGGGCCGTTCACCGGGCTGGCCCACACGCCCTCCGCGCTCGTGCTGCCTGATGGCTGGGCTGCCGTGGCGCTCTTCTCGGACTCGTTCCGCAAGGTCTCCGCGCCGTGGGTCTGGCGCCGGCGGCAGGCGGCTACCGTGGGCCTGGGCTTGCTGCCGGGCATCGAGGTGATGGCCGGCGCCTGCGACACCAGGGAGTGGCTTGAGGGGAGCATCGACGACCGCCTCCTCGCCGCCAAGTGGCAGGTCCTGAGCCAGACGCCGCGCAGGCCCGCCGTGGCCGTCGGCGCCACGGACATCACCGGGACCCGTGTGGCCGCCTCGGATTACGCCGTCGCCTCGTGGCGCACGGGCCGCTTCACGCTCCACGGAGGCATCGGGCGGGGCGAGCTGCGGGGCGCCTTCGGAGGGGCCGAAGCCTGGCTGACGGGCCGGGTCGCGGCGCTGGTCGAGCACGACTCCCGCGACGTGAACCTGGGCCTCCGGGCGCGAGGGCCGGGCGGGCTCTCGGTCACCGCCGCGCTCGTGGGCGGGCGCCGGCTGGAGGGCGCCATCGCCTACACCGCCTCGGCGTCCGGAGGGCCGGCGCATCGCGCTCCCGTACCGGCAGCCGACCAGTCCCTCCCTCCCGGCCTGCCGCCCGAGGCCGCCGTGCGGCGCGCACTGGCGGAGCATGGGTTCGAGGACGTTCGTTCAGCCCTCCATGGCGCCCGCATGGAGGTGCGGCTGGAGGACCGCCTCTACCGCAACCCGGAGACGGGCCTGGTCGCCGCCGCCCAGATCGCCTGCACCGCCGCAGGGCCTGCCGTCACGGAGTTGGCGATCACGCTGACGAACCGGGGCGCGCCCGTGGCGGCCACGCGCTGGGAGGCCGGAGAGGCCGGGCCGCGCCTGCTGGAGGCGCACCTGCCCGGGCTCTCCGAGCCCTCCGGGGCCCCTGCCGCATCGCCGGCGCAATCGCACGGCGACCTGCTCGTCGGACCCCGCGCCTCCGCCTCGCTGGGTAGCTCCGACATCCCATACCGGGCGGGAGCGGGCGCCGAAGTACGCCTGCGCGGCCCCGCGGGCCTGGAGGCCCGGGCCCTGGGCGAGGCCATCGTCGCCGACACGCTGGAGCGCCGAACGGGCACGCGATTGGCGACCGCCTCGCTCAGTGCCCTGCGCGGCGTCGGGCCCGGCGGATGGGCGAGGATCGCCGCCGAGCGGCTGGCCGACGGCAAGGGCGCGGCATCAATGGCGGGCCTCTGGACCCCGCACGACGGCCGGTACGCCCTGGAACTGCAGTGCGGCTTCGCCGCAGCCGACGAGCCCGCCGGCGTCTGGGCCTCCACGCTTGCGGCCCACGTCCCGTTGCCTCGCCTCGGAGCGGTGGCGAGCCTCACCGCCGGGCGCTGGGCGGGCGGCGACGCGGGCGCCACGGCTTCGCTCCTCCGCCGCATGGGCGAGACCGAACTGACCCTCTCCTGCACGCGCACGGTCCGCGCCTCGGAGGTGGCGTGGATCGTCGGCGCGAAGGTCACGGTGCCGCTCGGGCCCGTGCGCGCCGGGCCGCCCTCGGCCCTTCGCTGCCGCGTCCGGGAGCGCTTCGATATGGAGTACCGCGCCCGCACCGCCGCGCAGCCCATCGCGGGCTTCATGCAGCCGGTGAGCGCCATGCCCGGCCTCTTCGACGATCTCCTTGCCCGCGGGCGCCTCCTTCCCGGCGCCCTGACGCAGGCCGTTCTGGCCCGCATGTCTCAGGAGGTGACACGATGAAGCGTTACCGAAACCGGTGGGTCGCCAAACTGCTGGCGCTCGCCCTCATTGCCTTCATGATCCCCCAGTCCGGTTGCGGAGGTGGCGGCGGCCGGATGCCGAGCACCGACGAGGTGCTTAACAGGCTCAGCACAGCCGCCGACCAGGCCTCCATGGAGGAGGCGATCCGGCAGCTGCTGCGCAAGACCGGCCTCGGCGTCGACACCGGCGGCAGCAGCTACACGCGCCTGTCCGTGACCAACGCCGAGATCTCCACCTGGGCCCGGCTGCAGCTGAGCATGACCGACCCGGCGGCCTGGCCCACCGTCCGCGGCCTGCACGACAGCATCGAGCCGAGGCTGGAGGACCCGTTCATCAGCGAGCTCGACGTGATCCTCGTGGAGCTGAACCGCCAGGCGCGCGGCGCGTTCGCCGTCACGCCCGAGGAGCCGGACAGCGCCCTCCTCATCGCCATGCTCTCGGGTCCGCCGCTCCGCGCCACGGCGCCCGTCGTCACGGGCGACACGCGCCTCAACCCGGTCCAGGCGATCCTCTGCGCGGCCTGGCTGGTGCGCCAGTTCTCGGCCCCGACGCGGGCGGTGTCGCGCGATTCCTACTCAACGTGCCTCAAGTGGTGCTTCGTCAAGTACGGGTGGGACGTGGCGAAGTGCACGACGGTGGGCTTCCTGAAGATCGCGGGGCTGCTCGCCGCGGCGGGTCTCACGATCGCCTCGTTGCCGGCCACCTGGGAGGCGCTCCTGGCCCTGATGGCGGCGGCGGGCATCGCGGCGAGCATCATCGACCAGGTGCAGGACGCCTGGAACGATATGTATACATGCCTCGATGACGCGTCGTACCGCTCGATCACCTGCGGCATCGACTGCCACAAGCAGGGAGAGGTGACCATCGCTCCCGGCCAGGCCGAAGGCGAGTGCTGCAGGTAGCGACCGATCTCCGGGAGCCGGCCCCGCGGCTCCCGGTCATCGTCCGCCGGCGCAGGACGGAGGAGATTGGCATGCACCGCCTTTCTGATATGGCGATCAGCAGGCCGCACCACACTCAGCGCAATGCCCGCGAACGACCTCGGCGGGAGGCCGGCCAATCGCAACCCGGGCCGCCAATCCAACGGCGAGCTACCTGGATCAGGGATAGCACGTTCAGCAGAAGTACGCAATCCCCCTTTCAACGGGCATCCTGAGGGCGAGGGAGGTGCGGGCATGCTGGGGCGGTGGTCCTTGTCCGCGGATCA
Organism: uncultured Chthonomonas sp.; assembly: GCA_903885605.1. Classification (GTDB taxonomy): domain Bacteria; phylum Armatimonadota; class Chthonomonadetes; order Chthonomonadales; family CAJBBX01; genus CAJBBX01. The sequence continues at coordinate 35,527 of CAISJD010000089.1, forward strand.
GGCGGGATGGCCCCGGCCTGTCAGGATGCCAGGTCGAGTACGCAGGCCAGGATCGCCTGGGCCGCCATGCGGACGTTGGTGATATCCACACGGTCGGGCGTGTCGCCGGGCATGTGGTACTCCTCGTCGGCGTAGGGGAAAGAGCCGATCACCGCCACGGCCGCGCCGTAGCCCGCCTTGACGAACGAACCGTCGTCGTCGTTGGCAAACTCGCGCCGAACGATCCGGTGCTCCAGTCCGATGCCCAGGTCGCGGTTCATGCGCTCCATGAGCTGGGCCAGGGGCAGCCCTTCGTCCACGGTGTAGAGCGTCGCGCAAGGCGCCCGGCCGGCGCGGCGGTCCGCCTCCGACTTGCCGCCCAGCGAATCGACGTTGAAAACCGCCACCAGGTCGTCGCCCCGCTCGCGCCACTCGTTCGCGGCGTGGGCGCTGGTCCACGGCGTGTGCTCCTCGTTGCAGAAGAGGAAGCGGACCGTGCGGCGGAGGCCGGCGGGGGCCAGCAGGCGGGCCATCTCCGTGAGGCAGACGGTACCCACGGCGTTGTCCAGTGCGCCGGGGCAGTCGATCCAGCTCTGCGAGTCCTTGTGGGCTACCAGCACGATCACCTCGCCGGGCAGCTCGGAGCCGCGGACCTCGGCGATGAGGTTGTGGGCAGTGTACGTGGGCGCCCCCGGCTCCGGCGCGGCGTACCAGTGGTGGAGGGGCTTCGTGCGGTCGCAGGAGTAGGCCTGCACGGGGTAGGGGCGCCGCTCGACCTCCAGGCCCGCCTCGGCCAGGCGGGCGGCGATCCAGTCGTCGGCCTCGTCGAGCGTCGACCTGGCGTGGCCGGGCCGCGTGAAGTTGAGCGTCCGGCGCGGCAGCGGGTCGGCCGCCAGCGCGTAGAGGCCCCGGCGTATACGCTCGCCATCGACCTGCCCGACGATCGTGCGGATGTCTGTCAGTCCCATGTCCAACCTCCCAGAACGGTCACCCTCTGCCAATGCCGTCCGGCTTCCTGTCGCTTGCCCCACCGAACACCTTCCGTTCCAGGACAGGGCCTCATGCTTCCGTATCCATCTGTCGGGCGTCAGTTCAGTTGGGTGCCACGGTCAGCACGATCGAAGGCCGTGGCCCCATGGATCGTGCTGACGTTGGTGTCGACGGCAGGGCTACGGACGGACTACCGTCGCCTCGAACCGTAGCACTGCCTTCGGGTTCTCCCAGGTGAGGGCCTCGCCGCTCGGGGCGGCCTTGCCGCCGGACAGGTCGCCGCCGGTGACCTTGAGGCCGTCCGGCAGGCGCACGTGGACGGTCAGGCTGCCGGGCTTGCGCTTGGGCGAGAGCTTGACCTCGCCGATCACTTTGCCGGCGGCGGCGTCATACCGCAGCGTCCAGCTCACCGGGCCGTACTCGCTTGCCCCGCCCGTGATGCCCAGCGGGCCTCCGCTTCCCAGCCACTCGCGGTCGGCGCCGAGGCCCAGGTGGAGGCCATCGGGCTGCTCCATCACCAGCATGTCGCGCAGGGCGCGCGCCACGGCGATGGGGGTCCAGAGGTGCTGGCGGTCGCCGGTGCAGGTGGTGGTTCCCGGCTCCTGGCCCCGCTCCTCGCACCAGGTGTAGAGCGGCGTGCCGTGGTTCAGCGTGGCCCGGAAGTAGCGGGCGGCCGCGTCGCCGTTGCCCCTGCGCAGGTGCGCCTCGGCCAGGTTGTCCAGCGTGATGGCAACCCACATGCCGTCGGCCAGCCAGCCGGTGTGGATCGGGATGCCGCCGGGGCTGAGCCGCGCCTCCATGTGCGCAAGTGTTCCGTCGATGAGCGGATGATCAGCCGGCAGTAGCTCGCAGGGCGTCAGGGCGTTGAGGCTGCCCCAGAGGCTGCCGCTGGTCTTGCCCGCCACGCCGGAGATCCAGCGGCGGTCGCCCTCGGCGATGGCCCCGCGATCCATGGCGTCGAGCAGGTCGGCCTTGCCGGCCTGGTAGATGCGCTCGAGTTCGGCTGCCTCGACGGTGTGGCCGAGGATGCGAGCCGCTTCGGCGGCCATGCCGTCGGCATAGACGGCCCAGATGTTGTGCGGGGTGAAGACGCCGTACATGTCGTCGTCGCTGTAGAGGCCGCAGTCGCCGAAGCCGCGGGGCATGAGGCCGTAGGTGAGGGGCTTCTTGCCCGCCTCCATGACGCGGCTACGGGCGCGCCGCACCTCGCGCCAGCGGCTTGCCGCCAGCATGCGCGGGTAGACGCCGGCCAGGTGCTTACGGTCGCGGGTCAGGCGATAGTGCGTCATGATGAACCAGGACTTGAAGCCGGAGCAGCTCCACATGCTGTGGCCCCAGCCTCGGTTGTCGTCCCAGTTGCCGTCGGGCTCCTGCAGTGCCAGTGGCAGCCGGTAGCCGCGCTCGGCCTCCTTGTGCAGGCCCAGCTGGTCCAGCGTGATGGCGGAGATGGCCGCCTCGTGGGTGTTGGCCGCGCGGTAGACCTCGGTGCCCGGCACGGCGGCGATGTGGCCTCCGGCGGCGGGCTCCCGCATGATGAAGAGGTCTGCCAGGCAGGCCTTGTAGCCGTTGACCACGCCGGGATCGGGCACGCTCACCTGCGCGGCCCGGCCGATCAGCTCGCGCCACTCGCGCTTGCCCGCCTCCATATCGGCTGCCCAGTCGGCGGTGCGCAGGGCGGGCATCTCGGCGCTGAAGCCCAGGTAGGGCCGCACGATCCAGCCCGACGCCTTGCCGTGCGCGGGCACGTCCCAGATCATCAGGAGGGTCTTGGCTCCAGGCGAGCGGCCGTCGGGGCGGTCGGAGTTGGCCTGAGCGCCGAGGCCCAGGAGTAGCAGTCGGTCGGCGCGCTCGTTCCATCCGGCGATGATGTGGTCCGCGCCGGTGACGGCGGGCTCCGTCCAGCCGGGGTTCTCGCCCCAGGAGCCGCTCTCGCACCGCACGACGAAGCGCTGCGGCCGGTCGGTGGGGTTCTCCAGCGTCAGGCGGCCCACGGCGGCCTTGATCCCGCCCATCAGCTCCAGCGTCGCCCTGCCCTCGGCGTCGTCGAACGTCGTGACCACCGACGGTAGCCACCCCTCGCATCGCGTCCACGCATGGCGCGCAAAGCCGTGGCCCGCGACCTGCGGCGTGATGGTGAATGACCATTGCGTGGGCGGCGTCTTGAATGCCGCGGGTGGGTAACCGCGCAGGTCGTCATGGCTCCAGGCAAGGCGCACCGAGCCGGGCTGCAGGTCCACCAGCGTCCGATCCGAGGCGTCCGGGCGGCCCAGGGTCACGCGGTGCGGCGTGGCGAAGGAGTAGGAGAAGTCGATGCGGCTGGGCGCGGGCGTGTCGGGCATGGCGGTACCTCGTGCGGGGAGTGCGAACGCGGCGGCGAACAGGAGCGCGCTCACCGTCAGCCGGGCAGGAGTGTGATGCATTTGTGCGCTTTACCTCATGCGGCAGGCCCCTCCGGCAGCGCAGTCGCCGCCGCCTTCCGGTAACCTAGGAGGGCGGAGGCCGATGCCTCCGGGAGGTTTGAGCATGCCGCGTCTGGGTCTACTGGGTCTAGCCACGCTATTGGCCGCCGCGGGCGGCGGTTCCTGCATGGCGCAGGACATTCTGGGTTCATTGGCCGCGCCGCACCAGGGGCGGAGCATGCGCGCCACCTCGTCGTTCCGTGGCAGCAAGGAGGGGAAGTATGACCCCGCCGCCGCGCCGACCAGCGACCGGACCGAGAAGAGCAACTGGGACAACTTCCGGGTGGCCCCCGGCCAGACGCACACCGTGATGGACGTGAAGGGCCCCGGCGTCATCACGCACATGTGGTTCACCTTCCTCGGTCCCGAGCCGCAAGGCTGGGCGCCGCAGGGCTCGGCCAACCATCAGGAGATGCTCCTCCGCATCTACTGGGACGGCAGCGAGAAGCCCGGCGTCGAGGCGCCGCTGGGCGACTTCTTCGCCAACTGCTTCGGCCTGCGCCGCGAGGTGAAGAGCCTGCCCGTGGTGGTGGAGGACGCCGACTCCTACAACTGCTACTGGCGCATGCCCTTCCGCAAGTCGGCCCGCGTGGAGGTCGTGAACCAGAGCGCCAAGGCCATCAACCTGCTCTACTACAACGTGGCCTGGATCAAGCTCGACCGGCTGGCCAAGGAGACGCCCTACTTCTACGCCCAGTACCGCCAGGAGTACCCGGTGGAGCAGGGCAAGGACTACGTGGCGCTGGAGACCACCGGCAAGGGGCACCTGGTGGGCATCGTCATGGCGGTGCGCATGCGGAGCCCGGCCTGGTTCGGCGAGGGCGACGAGAAGATCACCATCGACGGCGAGGCGGTCCCGTCTATCCACGGAACCGGCACCGAGGACTACTTCGGCTCGGCCTGGGGGCTGAAGACCACCGACACGCCCTACTTCGGCGTGCCCTGCTTCGACCAGTGGGGCATCGTGGGAGGCCACACCAGCGCCTACCGGTGGCACCTGAACGACCCGGTCGTCTTCAACAAGGGCATCAAGGTGGGCTTCGAGCACTGGGGCTGGATCGCGCCGGACGAGAACCCCGACCACAAGAGCATGAGCTGGAACGAGCGGCAGGATGACTACTCCTCGGTGGCCTACTGGTACCAGACCGGCACGCCCACCTTCGCCGCTCGCGCGCCGGATGCCGCAGCCCGCGCCCTGCCGAGCCTGGAGCGCGTCACCGCCTACGCCCGCGACTTCACCGCTCCGGCCCACCACGGCATCGGCGGCGCCGAGACGCAGCAACTCGACCTCTACCCCGGCACGCAGCTGATCTACACCCCGGACAAGGCCGAGGGCGCCTGGGTCGAGATACCCTTCGAGGTGAAGGCCAAGGAGCCGCTGGTGCTGGTGCTGAACATGACCAAGTCGTACGACTTCGGCCGCTACCAGCCGACCCTCGACGGCGCCAAGCTGGGCGAGCCCATCGACCTCTACAGCGAGAAGGTCGCCAACGAGGAGGTCCACCTGCTCAACTTCTGGCCCGAGCCCGGCAAGTACACGCTACGGCTGGAGTGCGTGGGCAAGAACGGCAAGTCCGACGGCTACTACCTCGGCATGGAGTCGGTGCGCCTCCGCGAGCGCCGTCCGCGCGTGATGCAGTACGGCTTCGACAAGGACCGGGACTGGCGCAAGGACCCGGTCGTCTACCGGTAGGAGGGCGTGACCATGGCAGAGCAGGTTCAGGCGTTCCGGGTCGACTTCAGCGATATACGGGGCCGTATTCGCCCGATGCATAGCGCCAACAACGGCCCGCTCTGCCTGGGCGGGCTCATGGACCTCTCGGACGGCTTCCGCGAGCTGGGTCATCCCATGATCCGGCTGCACGACTGCCAGTGGCCGGCCGACATGATGGTCGACATCCACGCGGTCTTCCCCGATCCCGAGGCCGACCCCGATGACCCGGCCGCCTACGACTTCGCCATCACGGATGACTACCTGAAGTCCATCGTCGACCTCGGAATGGGCATCGAGTACCGCCTCGGCTGCCGCATCGAGCACACCGCCCACCGCCGCAACGCCCACCCGCCGAAGGACTACGACCGATGGGCGAGGGTCTGCATCGGCATCATCCGCCACGTCAACGAGGGCTGGGCCGGCGGCCACCAGTGGGGCATCCGCCACTGGGAGATCTGGAACGAGCCGGACATCCCGCCGGGCTGCTGGTCGGGCGACTGGGCCTCCTACTACGACCTGTACGTCACGGCCGCGCGCGCCATCAAGGCCGCCTGCCCGGACGTGCTGGTAGGCGGTCCGGCCTACGCCTACGCCAACGACGACCACGCCTTCGTCGAGGGCCTTCTGACCGCCTGCAAGGAGCGCGGGGCGCCGCTGGACTTCTTCAGCTGGCATACCTACGCCGGGCGCGACCTGACAGTCTGGGAGCGCCACGCCCGCACCATGCGCGACCTGCTGGACGCCCACGGCTTCGCCGGAACGCCCACGCACCTGAATGAGTGGAACTGCTGCCCCGACGGCGACTGGCAGGACTGGCCCACCTTCGCCCGTGGCCTCAACGGCCCGCGCGGCGCCTCGGGCGTGGCGACCAGCCTGGCCCTCTTTCAGGACCTGCCCATCGACGAGGCGTTCCTCTACACCGCGGATACGCTGGTCTACGGCCTCTACACGCGCGAAGGCGAGCGGCAGAAGAACTGGCACGCCGTGAGCGCCTTCAGCCGGCTGTTGGAGACGCCCCTGCGAGCCGCGGCCGCCGGCTCCGACGCGGCGGCCGGGCTGGGCCTGCTGGCGGGCCTATCCGAGGACGGCCGATCGGCGCAGATCCTGGCGAGCCGCTACGTGTCCGGGGGCCCCGCGCCCGCGGGCCTTGAGGTGACCGGCCTCCCCTGGAGCGGCGAGACCCGCGTCACGCTGCACCAGCTCGACGCCGAGCACGACCTGGCGCCGATCCGCGACACGATCGTCCCAGCGGGCGACGTCCAGCTGAGCGACCCGCTGCCCCCGGCGACCGTCCGGCTCTACAGGCTGACGCCGGCGTAGAAGGGCACACGGACGAACACGGACTTACACGGACCGGATTCAGGCAGGTGTCCGTGTCCGTCCGTGTCCGTCCGTGGACGTCCGTGTGTCCGTGTGCCAGCGCCTCGGCCTGATCCAGCACCGTCTGCGTGGCCTTCTCCTGCTTGTCCGGCGCGCACCTTCGCCACGAGCTCCTGAGCGATGGCCCGGAGCGTCTCGTCGCCATAGCGCCGCGCTCCGCCCGATCCGAGCCGGGCGCGATCTCCGGGCCGTGCAACACCATGTAGCCAAGGCCCCCAAGCCACTCCAGCGCGGCCTCTTCGACCTCCGGCTCGGTGAAGGAGTTCATCCCCGCGCTCCTCGCCGTGTTCGGTAGAGGCGCTCGGTGAAGCCGCCTTCCTCCACGAAGGCATCCGACTGCGCCGCAAGCTGCCGGTCCAGCAGGTAGCAGCAGACGTTCAGCAGCGAGAGCGCCGCATTGGCCACCAGCTCCCCCGGCGACGTCGGCCCGCCTGCCGGCTCCGCGGTCCGTGTGGGTCCGTGCAGGTCCGTGTTCGTCCGTGCGCCTTCCTCCCTGCCCAGCCGCCGCTCCTCCAGGTACCAGGCGTGCACCTCGTCCATGGTGGCGCAGCGGCGAGCCTTGAAGCGCAGCAACGCCGGATGCTCCGGGGGCCACGCCGCCAGATCCCGCTGGCGCAGGAAGTCCTCGTAATCCAGCCGCAGCTCCTCAAGGCTGGCGCGGGCCACGTTGGTCAGCTTGAGCTCGGTCTTCTTCGAGGTGCCCGACGCCTGGCTCCCCTCGGCGATGTTCTGCACGCCCGACCGCGCCGCCTGCACCATCTGGTCGTGAGTGCGGCTGCGCCGATCCACAAAGCGATCGCAGAAGCGCACCGTGAGGTCGTAGACAAGCTGCGCCACCTGGAAGCTCTTCAGGCGACGGTAGCCGCCATGCTCAGGGATCAGGGGCTCATCAGGCATCGGGCGCCTCCTCGACACGGACACACGGACGAACACGGACTTGCACGGACCTCCACGGACGCGCCGGGAGGGTCGGGGCGTTGCCGGGGGCGGGGCGCCTCCTCGACACGGACACACGGACGGACACGGACTTGCACGGACCTCCACGGATGCGCCGGGAGGTTGGGCCGTTGCCGGGGTCCGTGTCGGTCCGTGTGCCGTCATCCTGCCAGGAACCGCTCCGCGTCGCCCACCCGAGCCTCCCCGGAAGTCAGCTTCGGCAGCAGTGCATTACGCAGCGCGGCGAGGGCGCGAGACTGCGCCCGGCGCTTCCATACTCCCTCAACCATGCCGGCCATGGTCGCCTCGATAGCTGCGTCGAGGCGTTGCCCTTCGGCGATCTGGTCTCGTAGCGTCGCCGAGCGGCGCGCCATCTTCTCCGCGAAGGGCTTGGCGTACTCCTTGGGCAGGACGCCCTTCAGCTTGGGATTGTCGCGCTCGATGCCGACCATGGCGCCGGTGGACGTGGCGGCGGCGGCGGAACTGCGTTTTGCCATAGCGGAACCTCGCTTGGCCGGGGGAAAGGTTGGGCAGCAAATGGCTTCGGAAGAGCGCCCCGGCTAAGCATAGATTGTGCACGAAGCAAGGGAACTCCTCCACGCGCAGGCGGGAGAACACGGACACACGGACTTGCACGGACTTGCACGGACCTCCACGGACGCGCCGGGAGGTTGGGCCGTTGCCGGGGTCCGTGTCCGTCCGTGTCCGTCCGTGGAGGTCCGTGTGTCCGTGCACCCTTCGCCCTACTCCACCAGCTTGGAGCTCCCCGTCACGGGGACGCCCTGGATGCCCTCTATGTGGCGGCCGTCCCTGGTGAACATCAGGAAGTGGTCGTTGGCGGCGCCGGGGGCTCGGCCGGTGGCGTCTACGATCAGGTACCCGCTGCCGAAGTGGCGCAGGGAGTTGGGGTTCAGGGGCTCCACGCCGACCCAGCCGCCGTTGAGGTAGACCTCGACCCACCCGTGGGAGGCCACCACGCCGCTGAAGGCGCCGTCGCCCTCGCCCAGGCGCACGCCGTGGGCCACGTAGGCGGGGATGCCCAGGGCGCGGCACATGGCGACCATGAGGTTGCTCTGGTGGTGGCAGACGCCCTTGTGGTTCTTGAGGATGGCCGCCAGGTCGTCGGGGTAGCCGTCCTCGTACTTCACGTTGGCCGCGAGCCAATCCAGCACGGCCTGGACGCGTTCGCCGGGCTTCCCCTTGGCCAGGGGGGCGACGACCTGCGCCAGCTGCGGGTCGGCGGGGTCGTAGTCGATCCGATTGCGGAAGGGGCCCAGCAGGTTCCGCATGGAGGGAGGGCAGGCGGGCGTCGTGGTGCGCTCGGAGTAGGCGCCACCGCGGAGCTGCGGGCGGTGGGTCACTTCGGCTCGGAGCTTCAGCTCAGTGGCCGTGCCGGGCTTGATGAAGAGCACGTCGCGGCCGTCGACCTCCCCGAACCGCGTGGAGGCGGCGCCCTCCACCCAGACGCGGGCGCTCTGCCAGAGGTGGTCGCGGTAGGGCGGGTTGATGACCATCTCGCCCTTCTGCAGCTTGTAGTCGGCCACCTTGAGGGTCCAGGTCAGGTCGTACTTCGTGGGCCTGGTGGCTGCGGCGAAGGCCTTGCGCTCGCCGTCGAGGCTCCGGTTGCGGGCCTGCGGCGGAAGCTGTGCCTCATCGGCCAGGGCCTGGCCCGCCAGCGCGATGTCGCCGGCCGCCATGGCCGACTCGTAGAGCTGCGAAAGGCTCCAGCTGCTCGCGCCGTTCCGTTGCACGTTGGCACGGGCGCTGGTCAGCGACTCGCGCCACTTGCCCTGCCGCATCTGCGCCCAGGCGAGGCTGCGCCAGGCGTACTCGTTGCCGGGGCCCACCCGGAGCGCGGCGCTGAGGGCGGCCTCCATGGCGGGCATGTCACCGGCGGCCTTGGCGGCCTCGGCACGGGTGAAGCAGGCGTCGTAGGTCTCCTGCGCGGAGGCAGGGCGGCAGGCGAGCAGCACGAGGACAGCCGCCAGGACGATGACGATGCGCACGATCCCCTCCTCCGGCGGCTGCGGGCCGCCTCTCAGCCCATTGTAGCCCCGGCGGCGCCCGCGAGCGTCAGGGCCACCACGGCCCCGATGACCAGAGCCCCCGGCGGCGCATCGGGTCCCATGGGCGGCTCGACGGCGGCCAGCTCGGCCAGCGTGCCGCGCCAGGCGACGCCTGCGTCGGTCCAGGCTCCGAGGATCAGGGCGGCGGGCGTATCTGGGCTCCAGCCATGGGCCAGCAGGAGCGCCGAGGTCCGCGCCGCCGTCCGCAGGCCCATGAGGATGACCACGGTGGCCGAGCCGGGCGCCAGCGAGCCCAGAGCCGCCTCGTAGGCCTCCGGTGCATGGCCCGAGACCACCAGCACGGCCGAAGCCAGGCCCCGGTGCGTCACCGGGATGCCCGCCCAGGCGGCGGCGGCCGTGGCCGAGGTGATGCCGGGCACGACCTCGCACGGGATGCCCTGGGCGGCCATGGCCAACGCCTCCTCGCCGCCACGTCCGAGTACGAAGGGGTCGCCCACCTTCAGGCGCACCACGCGCAGGCCCTCGTCGGCGGCCTCGGCCATGGCGCGGTGGATATCCTCCTGCCGCCACGAGGGCTGCCCGGCCCGCTTGCCCACGCAGACGCACCGGGCGCCGGCGGGGACCAGGGCGAGCGTCGCAGCCGGGATCAGCGCGTCGTGCAGCACCACGTCGGCCTCGGAGAGCAGGCGGGCGGCGCGGAGGGTGAGGAGTTCGGGGTCGCCCGGGCCCGCTCCGACGAGCCAGACGCGCCCGCTCACGGCGCCTCGGACCGGCGCAGGAGGGCCTCCGCCTCGGCGGGGAGCGGCGCTCGGGCCATCAGTTCGCCGGGCCGCAGCGTGGCCTCAACGAAGGCGTCGTAGGCCCTGCGGCGGGCGTCGGCGCTCAGGCTTGACCGGGCGACGGCCTCGCGGAAGGCGGCGGCGGCTTCCATCCAGGCCTCCCAGCCGGGCCCGAGGGACCGATCGAGCAGGTCGCGCACGCGGGCCGCGGCGAAGGGCGCTGTGGACGAGGTGCCGACGGCGACCTCCAGCGCGCCACGGCGGAGGACGGCGGGCATGGCAAAGGCGCAGAGCTCCGGCGTATCGGCCACGTTGGCCCAGATGCCCGCGTCCTCGGCCTCGGCGGCCACCTGCGCGTTGACGGCGCGGCTGTCCGTGGCGGCGAAGACGAGCCGGAAGCCCGCCGTGTCGCCCGGAGCGTAGGGGCGCATCCGCCACTCCAGGTCGCCGGCGCGGGCCGACGCCGCCAATTCGGCGCAGGCCTCGGGCGCGATGACGCTCACGGCCGCGCCCTGGGCCAGCAGGAGACGCACCTTGCCCAGCGCCACGCGGCCCGCGCCGACCACCAGGCAGCGGCGCCCGCGCACGTCGAGCATCACCGGCAGCATGGGCGCCTCGTCATCCCCGGAAGACCTCGCTCAGGGCCGCCAGCGCGGGCTTCGGGTCGCCGTGGAAGTCGATGACCGACGTGTTGGCCGTGCAGGGGAAGCTGTCGTGGCCCATCCAGAGGATGAAGCCGCCGCAGGCCGGGCAGCGCTCCCGCCTCGAGCAGGGCCTGTTGCACGGAGCCGGGAACGCGGGCGGGGAGGGAGGCCACCTCGGCGATGGAGGCGGCGGTGAGCCATTCGTCGCGCAGGACGGCCTGCCAGAAGTGGGGCGTGAAGCCGGCAAGGCGCCAGGTCAGGGCGCCCAGGTCATGCGCATGGGCCATGAAGTGGGCGTCCTCGCGCGGCCGCTGTCGCTACCGGTGGGCGATGTTGAGCGTGTGCATCCGCTGGCCCACGGGGATGCGGACGCTCTCAACGCGCACGAAACCGGCCTCGTGACAGATGTGCTGGTAGTCCTCCCAGGTCCAGTGGACCGAGTTGCACACCTCAGCGGTCTCCAGGTGGGACTCGCCGTTCTCGCGGGTGAGGAAAAGGTAGTTCTCCACGACGCCGATCTCCTGCTTGTCGCGGACGACCAGGAGGGTGGAGTCGATGCCGTCCTGCTCGAATTCGCCGCGGAACTGGAAGCGTGGCGCGGAGTTCCAGATCTGGTCGACCATCACGTCCGGCTCCACGGGGGCCATCCACTGGTCGACGCCGGTGAACATGAGCACCCCGCCGGGCTTGAGGGCCGAGGCGAAGTTGTGCGCGGCAAAGCGGAGGTCCATCCTGGAGACGGTCCAGGAGAAGGCGTCATTGATGATGGCGTCGAACTCAGCCGTGAAGCGGTCGCCCAGCACCTGCCATGGGCAGTTGAAGAACTCGATGGGCAGATCGTCCGCCTGAGCCAGGTCGCGGGCATGCTGGATGGCCTCGGGGCTCTGGTCGGTACCCACGACGCTGAAGCCGTCCTCTTGCAGCAGGATGCTGCGCAAGCCGAGCCCGCAGTTGCAGTCCAGCACGCGATGCGCGCCGAACTGCCTCAGAGCGGCCGCCCAGATGGCATTGGCCCTGGCGGGCTTGCCTTCAGGATGGCCGGGGTCGCGGAAGTGGGGCTGCCAGAGAGGGCGCCGGAACCACTGCCACTTCCAGATGACGTCCCAGTCCTGACTCGTGTTCATGTGTCCGCTCCCGGTCGATGCGACACAGGTTCATCGTCACCACAACGATAGTACCTCCCGACGCAGGAAGGAATCCCGTTCGGCGCCGGTGAAACTGCAAATGGAGGGCATCTCAGCGCCGAGTCGCGGCGTGTGGGCCGGCCGTAGCGCTACGAGCCGCCGGACCAGTGCCTGACGCACCCATGGCCAACCCGGCCGGTAACGCCGGGAGCCGAACAGGAGAGGGCAAGCCCAGTATGCAACAGAAGGTACCGCCGGCCGTGTTCGCGGTCATCATCGCCGTGGTTGTGATAGCCATCGCATTCTTCGGCTACAAGACGCTCGTGCCGCAGAAGGTGCTGCTGGCGCCGGGCACCAAGATCCCGCCCATGCCGCAGGCGCCCAACCGCGCCGGCATCGGTGGCGGCCCAGGCGCCATGCCCAGCGGCGGCGGCATGCCCGGTCGCTGAGCCGGACGCGGTAGGGAGTGCTTTACCGGGCGCGCGGGGCCGACACCTCGCGCGCCCGGACCAGCCGCAGCAGCGTCACGCCCTCAGCCGCCGGCGTGACGCGCCGCTCTGTCTCGCCTCCGCGGCCACCTCCCCTGGGAATCCGCAGCGCCTACGCCGGCACATCCCCGTCGGCGAACTGGAAGGCGTAGAGCTTGGCCCCGCGAGCCGTGATGTGCAGCGACACGGGCCTGCCCTTCAGCGCCGACGTGGCGGCCTTGCCGCGCCACCGCACCGGCGTGTCGATGAAGTTGCCGCCGATCTCCTCACACTCGGCCCGGGCAAAGCCGGGGATCGCGCGTCCATCGGCGCCGCGTAGCTCGACGAACGCCGAGCCCATGGCGCCTGTGTCGATGTTGAGGCGCAGGTGCGTGCCGGTGAAGAGCAGCGGCGGGGTGGTCAGGCTGCCTCCGGCGGCGGCGAAGTCGGCCGAGATGAAGCCGTCCAGCCGCTGGCGCACGGCCCCGATGGCGTTGCGGAGCGGGATGCTCTTGTCGTACTCCGGCCGCAGGATGCCCGAGTCGTGAGTGCGGCCCGTGGACCAGTAGTACTGGAACAGCGCGCTCCCGCGGCGCACCATGCCTGAGCCCATCATCACCAGCCACCGGTCCCACTCATCGGGCAGGCCCATGCCCACGTAGGGGCGGCGGTCGGGCCGGCTCCAGCGGATGCCGTCACGGCTCACGGCCAGTTGCACATCCATGAGCCCATACTCGTTGCCCGGCTCGAAGCGGAACCAGGGCTGGCGGCGCGGGGAGAAGTGGCGGAACGTGGTGGGGAACATGAGGTAGGCGTCCTGCGCGTGCGGGTAGAGGCAGGCGGCGTTGGTGTAGAGGTCGCTGAAGGGGTCGTCCCCGGCGTCGGCGGCCAGCACCGTGTCGAGGTTCGCGACGGACGGGCAGCAGGCCTCGCCGATGTCGCCGCGGTAGGGCCAGGGCTTCAACAGGTCGTCGGTCTCGATCCGCGCCACGCGCCTCTGGCTCTCGGAGCCAAGGGCCAGCACCCGCGTGTAGACGACGTAGCGGCCTATGCGGGCGTCCCAGTCGGCGATGAGGCCGGTCTCCGGCCACATGGGGAAGACGCGCCCCGCCTCGGTGAAGTGGAGCCCATCGGCCGACGTGGAGGCGTAGACGCCCGCCACCGCCCTGTCGCGGCTCACCCGTGACCGAAAGAGCTTGTACCGCTGCTCCGGCGCGGCGCGGGGGTCGACCATGATCGTGGCGTCGATGGCGTTGTCGGCGTAGATGAGGTTGTTGGCCTTCGAATCGTCCACCTCCACGATGCCCAGCGGCGGCTTGGTCCAGTGGATGCCGTCGTCGCTCTCGGCGAAGGCCAGCGACTGCCCCGCGCGGGTGAAGGCGCCGTAATACACCTTGAATCTGCCGCCGTCCTCGATGACGCGGAAGAAACCGCCCGGACCCAGCTCCCATGGCTCGCCGGCCGAGTGGAGGACGATACCCAGCTTCTGCGGCGGGTTCATCGTCAGCGTCACCTGGTCGGCGGCGGCGATGAACCGGCGATCGATGAAGAGCTGCTTGCGGTCGGTGATGGGGATCGGCGCTTCCGGCGGCCGCGCCACGCTCGGAGGCTCCAGTCCGACGCCGGGGGCCGCCAGCGCGGCGGCGAGAAGCTCACGTCGGCTCAGATCGGCAGGAGGCATGGCGGGGCTCGCTCCAGCGCATCCGTACCGGACGCACAGGTAGGCAGACGCATGGCGCCATCCGAGCGTTCCGGGCCGGGCCCCGGCGTCAGCGGACCTCGATCTCGCTCACCATGGCCCATCCTCGCGAGGGCGATACCCCGACGCGCACGAGCCGGGCCTGGCGCGGCCTCGCGAGCCGGCCTCGGAATGCCGCCGGACGGCAGGCCTTCCCATCCTCCGGCGGGCCACCGGGCGAGACCACCGGCATGGGAAGCCACGCGACCCCGTCGGCTGAGGTCTCAATCCGGACGGACGCCGGCGCGAAGACGGCCGATCCGCCGCCGGCCAGACACCAGACGGCCACCTCGCGGACGCCCTTCGCCGAACCCAGGTCGAGCGTGAAGCTCCGGTCGCGGCCGTCCTGCCAGCCCGCCGTGCCGCCCGCCGCGAAGCCGCCCGGAATGAGGCCGTCGGTGAGCAGGACGCCGTCGTCGGGGTAGTCAGGTGCGGCGGAGCCGTCGGCGCGGATGGCGGACTGGGCGGGCGTCGGCGCCGGCTGCAACCGGTACGGGGTCCCGACGGCCACGTTGCGGCCGTGCGAGAGCACGCGGATCTCGGAGAGCATGGTCCAGTAGCCGCCCACCACGGAGACGGTGACATAGCGGGCGCGAGGCGAGGCGGCGAAGGTGGCCGCGGCCACGCCGTCCAGGTCGTCGGCCGCCCGGCGGGCCACGGTTCGGACGGGCCCCGCCGAAGCCCAGGCCAGGCCGCGGGGCATCGACCCGGCTCCGCGCGGCGCGCCAGGCGGCGGAGACCGGTCGCCGAGCATCACGAGGGCCTCGGTGGGGAAGGCCACCGCCCCCGACCCTCCGCCCGCGCAGCAGACCTCCACGCGCTCCACCGGCATGGCGCGCCCGAGGTCCAGCATCACGCTGACCCGCTGCCGGTCTCCGGACCAGCCCACGGTGCGCCCGACGCCCCAGCCGGGCGGCGTCGCGCCGTCGGTGAGGAGCCTGCCCGTGTCGGGGTAGGCCTGGCGCGGCGGCGGCTGCATGGAGTAGGGGGCGCCCTGGGCCATATGCGGCTCGCCGAAGCCCTCCACCCAGTCCAGCCGCAGTGCCGCGGGGTCGGGCGGCACAGAGCCGTCGCGGCTGCGCAGGGTCACTTCGAAGTGCCTGCACGAGGCGCCGATCGGCACGGTGACCACGCCGGGGCCCACGGCGCCGGCGGGACCGGCGGGACGCAGCGCCCAGCCGCCGGGGAGCCACGGCCCGCTCGGGGTGGTGCGCCGCCGCACGACGGCCTCGCCCACCCAGCCCGGCCCGACGCCGGGCTCGCACCAGGTGAGGTCGATCTCGGCCACACGGCGGGCGTGAGGAAGCTCGGCGCGCAACACCATCTCGCGTTCCGAGGCCCGAACCACCGAGGCGCGAAGCCGGTCCGGCTCGTGCACCGCCTTGCCGGAGACGTAGTCGGCGAGGGCGTCGTAGAGGGCGCGCTGGTCGGGCCGGCGGGAGTAGGCCGCGTCCTCCACCAGGCTGTCGCTCAGGTAGTAGGCCGCCGCCGATCCCTGGTAGCCCAGCCGCCCGGCCGCGCCGTCCTGCAGATAGTGGAGGTACGGCCTGCGATCCACGGCGTCGGTAAGGATCGCGCCGGCCTCTATCTCCACGCCCATGCCCGCCGCCCGCGCCATGGAGGCGGCCATATCGAGGCGGCTACGGCGCACGCGGCCGTGGTGGGTCCAGCTGCTGAAGGCGTAGTTGGGCTGCATGATCGCCACGTCGAAGCCCAGCTCGCGCCACCCGCGCCAGCCGGCCGCGGCGAACCAGGGGATCCAGAGGAAGCGCGCCCCGGCGGCGTGGACGGCCTCGGCGGCCTGGCGGATCGCGGACTCGTCTGCCGTGGGAGCCGCTTCGGCCATCCAGTAGAAGCCCCAGAGCGCCAGATGCCTGGGCCGGGCCTGCCGGAAGCGCCGGTTCGCCTCGGCGACGTACCAGCGGTAGACCGCGGCGCGGCCCTCGGCGGTGGCCAGGTCCTCGCTGCGCCCGTCGCCGTCCACGTCGCCGAAGTCATGCACCGTGGGGTTCGGGTAGGGGATGGTGAGGATCACCTTGCGCGGCGGCGGCGCCTTGGATCGGACGCAGGCGGCGACGGTGCGGTCCAGCGCGGCGATGTCGCGGTCGCGCCCGAACCAGCGGTCCAGCTGGGCCAGCCAGTCGGCCATGCGGGTGGGCCCGCTGTCCGTGCGGATGCCCTCCGGCGTGCTGAACCGGCAGAAGAGGAAGGCGTCGAAGAGCCACTCGGTCCGCCCCGCCGCCGGCGTTCGCGCCACGTACGGGAGTAGCTCTCGCACGCCGCGCACGGGCTTGTCATAGATGATGGCGCAGTTGCGGAACCCCGCCTGGCGGGCGGTGGGGTAGTCCGCGCCGGCCCTGAGCGGCCAGGCGATGAGGAGGGCCAGAAGCAAGACGCCGACCGGCCGCGCGAGGCCCAGAGCGGGGCGGCGGACCATGTGCCGAGACATATATCCATTATGGACCAGTAGCCGGGCGGCGCGATCGGCCGCGCACGCAGCACTTCCTCGACCTCTGCGCCGTGGTCTGACACCCCACGCCCGCCGGTATGGCCCCCGGCGGCGGGTTCTTCACGTTCGAGAAGGGCGCCGTTAAGCACGGCGGAGGCGATGGCTGGGCCGATATCTGGAAGCGCGGCCGTTTCGCCTGGAAGTACAAGGGCAAGCACCAGCGCTCGCGCGGTTTCCCGTAACACCCACCCCCGGCTCCCACTGCTGAGGAAACCTGCGCAGATCACCCGTGCGGCTTTCCGGTTTACGGGGACCTGAGGCAGTATGCTCAAGAGAGAGATGCGCTGACGCTGTGAACCGGGTCTGACTTAGCCTGAGAGGAGTAGCTATGAGCGATGAAGCATGCGTCTTCAGCTTGGTGACAGAGCCATGGATACCCGTGATGTGGCGGGACGGCGCCACCGAACGCCTGGGGCTGGCGGAGACGCTGCGCAGGGCGCATCAGGTGCGCGGTATTGTGGCAGGCGATCCAGGCGCTGGCCGCCTCAGCGCGGGCACGCCGGCTAACGTGAGGTTGACGCAGAGGGATGCCGGTGGACGCGGCTAAGCTGCTGCTGTTGTGGGGGAAGACCGACAGTACCGACCAGGCGCGGTACCATCCGCTCCTGTTCCACATGCTGGATGTCGGGTTCGTTGCGCACGCGCTCTGGCATGAGGCGGTGCCGCCGGTGATGCGCCGGCGCGTGGCCGGAGCACTCGGGCTGTCCGAGGACGATGCCGGCCGCGTGGTCGCGCTACTGGCCGCCCAGCATGACTTTGGGAAGGCCTCTGCCTTCCAGATGAAGGCGCCGTCGCTCTGGCCCCAGGTCGCCAGTATCGGTGATAACCCTGACGTCGGTGGAACCGCACACGGGCATGGAACGCTCACATACGTTGCATTGCCTCCGGTGTGCAGCGATGGCGCGGGAGGGTGGACCGGCACGCCGAGGGCCGTGAAGGCGCTCGCGAAGATCACCGCCGGCCACCACGGGGCATTCCCACTGGCGGCACAGAGCGTGGGCCCGAACGAACCCGGGCGGGCCGCGTTGGGCGGCCCGGCTTGGGATGAAGCCAGACGCGGGCTCGCCACGCAGCTGTCCGACCTCTTGTTTCCTGACCAGGCGCCTCTTTGCCTCGGCGCGGCCCGCCTGCGCGATGCCACGTTGGCTCCCGTGGTCGGTGGCCTCATCAGCATCGCGGACTGGATCGGCTCGTCCACGACGCACTTTCCAGTGGCGTGGCCGCGGGAACCCCGTGGCTATGCGCTCTGCTCGCAACGCCAGGCAGGCGAGGCGCTGGCTGCCCTGCACTGGACGCCGGCTCTTCACTGGCCCGCGCAGACAGACTTCGGCGCCATATTCCGAACGGAGCTCGGGGTTCCCTACGAGCCCAACGCACTACAGCGCGCAGTTGCGCGGTTGGCGCGAACCGCGTCGGCTCCGTACCTGATGGTCGTTGAAGCGGCCATGGGCGACGGCAAGACGGAGGCGGCTCTTTACGCGGCTGACTGCGCGCTCAGCGCGGGCCTCGCGCGGGGGCTGTATGTGGCACTGCCCACACAGGCTACCGGCGACGCGATGTTTCGGCGAGTGGTCGATGGGTACCTTTGCCATCGGAGTGGTCTCGGCCGGCTGAACCTGCAGCTTGTGCACGGCGGCGCCGCGCTATCCAAGGACTTTGAGAGGCTGCAACAGGCCGCCCTTGAGCTCGACCTGCGAGCGGTCGATGAGTACGCTGGCGGCGACACTCAGGACGGCGGCGCGGTCGTCGCCGAGGCGTGGTTCACGGCAGCGAAGCAGGCCCTCCTGGCCCCGCTGGGCGTCGGCACAGTCGATCAGGCCCTCCTCAGCGTCCTCCAGACGCGGCACTGGTTCGTGAGGCTGCACGGGCTCGCCGGGAAGGTGATCGTCCTGGATGAAGTGCATGCTTACGATGTATACACCTCAAGCCTCCTCTGTCGGTTGCTGGCCTGGCTACGGCAGCTCGGGTGCTCGGTGATCCTGCTCTCCGCAACGCTGCCGGCGGCACGGCGAGCCGAACTGATCGGCGCGTGGGGAGCCGAACTGCCTGCCGTGGAACAGCCGTACCCTCGACTCACATTCGCAACTGGGGATCAGGCCGGCTCCGTCGGCATCGAGGGCTGGGCAAGCCGCAGGTCAGTCCGGCTCACCGCCATCCCGTGCGACCTGGGCGGACTGGGTGCGCGGCTGCGCGCGGACCTGCCAGGCGGCGGGTGCGCGGCCGTGATCTGCAACACCGTGGGCCGCGCGCAGGAGGCCTTCCGTACGCTACGCTCCGAGCTAAGGCCGGAGGGCTGGTTGGTCCTGCTTGTCCACGCCCGCATGCCCGCCAGGTGGCGCGCTACGCGGGAACGCAGGATCCTGCGCCTTCTCGGCAGGAGCGGGCGCCGACCCCGACGGCTCGTGGTCGTGGGTACCCAGGTCTTGGAGCAGAGCCTTGACATCGACCTGGATTGGATGGCGTCCGACATGGCTCCGGTCGATCTGATCTTGCAGCGCATGGGCCGGGTCTGGCGCCATGAGCGCCAGGACAGGCCCGCGCCAGAGCCGCGCATGGCTGTGATGGTCGATACGGGGTCGGACGGACTGCCGATCTTCCCGCCGGGCGCCGAGCGCGTCTACTCGCGGTATGTTCTGCTTCGCTCAGCCCTTGCCCTCAGCAGTGGCCTCCTCCAGGACGCAGGCCTGTTGGACACCGAAGGGCGCCTCCGCCTTCCGGAGGCGATTGCGCCGGTGGTCTCGACTGTCTACAGCGCGGATGCGCTTGCCCCAGACGACGCCTGGACTGAGGCTCTCGCACATGCAGAGGCGGCGGACGTCCGTCTGTCAGAGCGAGATCGGCTTAAGGCGGATCGCGTACTGACGCCTGCGCCCGAAGCGAGTCTTGACACGGTGCTGGAGCCGGGCGCTGACGGCCAGGCCACGCGGACGGTCTTGTTTGACGATGAGGACCCGCGGGTCCACCCTGACGTGCGCGTGGCAACCCGGCTCGGGCGACCCTCTGTGTCGGTGGTCTGCCTGGGCGAGTCCGCCGTCGGTTTGGCGTTTGGGGCTCCGGGCATGGGTGTGCCCGACGCGAACGAAGCCAGGACGCTGGCCGGCTGGTCGGTTTCCATCAGCGATCCACGGCTGTTCTGTGCGCTCGTTAGTCAGGAGCCACGGCCGGAGTGGCGGAGGTCTCGGCACCTAAGGCACCACCGCGAAATCGTGTTCATCGCGGGACAGGCGTGTGTTGGGGACTGCGTGGTCTCACTGTCGCGACAGGAAGGCCTCACGGTTGGGCGCGGCCGGGGAGGAGACACAGACGCGAAGCCATGCGACGAGTAGTCGGGGCGCCCCGAGGCCGGAGGGGCAGCCCTGAGCCAACCGCCTGCCGCGGCCGGAAGTCCTGAGACAGGCGAGCCACAGTGCACTTCTGGCAGAAAGGACGAGGTCTATGAGCGGTTCCAGCTACAACCTGCTGACAGAGGACTGGATACCCACTATGCGTGCGGATGGAGGGGTTCAGTTGGTGGGCGTTCGGCGCGCGCTCTACCAGGCGCACGAACTGGGCGACATCCGGTGCATGTCGCCGCTGAGCACTGCCGCCCTTACGCGAATCCTGCTGGCAGTGCTGTACCGTGCCTGCGGGCCGCAGACCATGGACGAGTGGGAGGAGATGCTCCTGGCCGGGCGGTTCCCTGAGGAGCGCGTGACGCGTTACCTCGATGACTGGCACGAGCGCTTTGACCTCTTCTCACCCACGCGGCCGTTCATGCAGACGCCCGGCCTATCGATGGGCCATGCCGGCTCACTGGCTCAGCTCGCCGCGGAGACCGCAGCGGGCAACACCCCGACGCTCTTCGACCACACGACAGACGCCCTACCGCGCCCCGCCCTTCCGGCGGAGGCGGCTCGCCTCCTGGTTACGGCGCAGGCATTCGCCCTGGGCTTCGGCAAGGCAGGCAACGCGATCGTGGATGGCACCACGATCCAACGCCCGTACTTCGCGGACGCCATATGTCTGCGCGGCGTTACGCTGTGGCTCTCCGGAGCGAGCCTGTTTGAGACGCTTATGCTCAACCTTGTACCGTTCCCGCGCGATGCTACAGGTCGGCCCGAGTGGGAGCGCCCAGACCCACTGGAATCGTGCGACCGCCTCACTGGCAAGGAGCGGATTAGCCGGCTCGCAGAAGGCCCGGCGGATCGCTATGCCTGGACCAGCCGCCTGCTCCTGCTGATCCAGGAGGATGACGGGACTGTACAACGTGCCTACTTCACCCAGGGGCGGGAAGCAGACAAGGTCGGGCGCGACCCCATGAAGGCGTACACGGCCAGCAAGGAGGAGGGCGTGTACGCCATCGGCCTCAACGCATCCAAAGCTGCATGGCGGGACCTGACGGCGTACCTGGAGACCGGCAACCTCGGCTGCCAGATTCTGCAGCACGCGGCCTCCCAGACGGACGCCGGTGTGCTGGAGCGCGGCGCAGCCATGGCCCTCAATGTTGTGGGCCTTGCCACGGATCCCGGTAAGGCGGGGAAGTTCGTGATGTGGCGGCACGACCGGGTGAGCGTACCGGCCGCCATCCTGGCTGACCGGGACGCGAAGGAGGCGCTCGCCACGGCGTTACGGGATGCTGAGTTCGTGGCATTTGAGCTTGGCGGGCGTATGAGGTCGGTGGCGTGGTGGTTCCTGCCGCCGGAGGGCAACCCTGACATGAATGACGTGGCGAGTCTTGCCGCTGCCCTGGACCCGAGAACCGCCTTCTGGGCCCGTGTCGAGCAGCACTTCGCCCATCTGCTCACCGACCTGGGCAGGGCTGAGGCCGAGGCGCTTCCGGTGTGGCGCAAACGCCTGGAGGGCGAGGCCCGTCGGGCCTTTGCGGCGGCCTGTGATCGGCTTGGCGACAGCAGCCGGGCCATCCGCGCCGTGGCGCATGTCTCAGCGTTGTTCAGCGCCGATGCGGCGGAGGCATCGCTGAAGCGGAAGCAGGCAACACGCAAGAGCCGTGATGCGAAAACCAAAGGAGGGAAGATCGCATGAGCGACACCACGTACAGACGGGGCGGTCAGCCGCTTGTGGACTCGCTGCTGAAGCTTGCGGTGACTTCCGACACCAACCCGTCAGCCCGTGCGGCGCTGGCCGAGCTCCGTCGCGGGGTCACCGACCCGATCCGGGCCGCCAAGCATGTCATCCCGTACTTGCCGGCCACCGGTGCCGGAAGCGCAGAACACCTGATCGACCGGTACTTCCTGGTCGCAAGCCTCTTCGCATGGTCGCGCCAGCACCAGCCCGGTGTGTCGATGGGTCATGCCTTCGCCCGGATCAGGGACGACTCCGGAAGCATGGAGAAGCGCCTCATGGCCTTGCTGGCAACCCCGGCCGAGACCCTGGGCGCCCGGCTGGGGCAGTGCGTGCGACTGCTCGCCGGCAAGGGCGTGGGCCTGGACTGGACCATGCTCCTGGACGACGTCCTGCACTGGGACGATAGCGGCAAGCCGCGGCAACGCCGCCTCGCCCGCGACTTCTACCGCCGCCATGACGCCGTCGATGATGCCGGCGCGGAAGCGTCGGCCAACCCCACAAAGGAGGGGATCGAACAGCCATGAAGATCGAGATTCACCTGCTGCAGAACTTCGCGCCGTCGTGCCTGAACCGCGACGATACGAACACACCCAAGTCGTGCGTGTTCGGCGACCGACCCCGTGCGCGCGTCTCGAGCCAGTGCTGGAAGCGTGCCGTGCGCCGCCTGTTCGCCGATGAGAACGCAGAGCTGGTGGGCACTCGCACCAAGCGGCTCGTGACCCTTCTGCGTGAGCGGCTGGGGCCGGAGATCAAGGACGAGAGCATCAAGGAGTTCGTCGGGGAGTGCTACTCCAAGATGGATGGCAAGAGGGGCACGGAGACCGCGGTCCTGGTCTTCATCGGCGAGGCGGAGGTCGCAGCGGCCGCCGAGTGCATCGCGCAGGGCGTGACGCCCAAGGAAGCCTCACCGCGGCTGCGCTCCGCCCGCCAGTCGGTCGATATCGCGCTGTTCGGGCGCATGCTGGCGGAGAAGCCCGAGGGGAGCATCGACGCGGCGTGCCAGGTGGCCCACGCGATATCTACCCATGCCGTGGACATGGAGGACGACTTCTACACGGCGGTGGATGACCTGGTTGAGGCCCGCGGCGAGATCGGCGCAGGGATGATGGGCACCCAGGGCTTCAACTCCGCCTGCTTCTACCGCTACGCCGTCGTGGATATCAACCAGCTCGCGGCCAACCTCGGTGGCGACCGCGATACCGCGAAGGCCGCCGTACAGGCGTTTCTGCGCGCGTTCTCGTTGGCGGTACCCTCCGCCAAGCAGAACAGCCATGCGGCCCAGAGCCTTCCGTCGTTCGGCCTGCTCGTCGCCCGCGACCATGGCGGCCCGATCTCGCTGGCCAACGCGTTCGCCAAGCCCATCCGCGGCGACGATCTCATTGGCTCCTCCATCCGGGCCCTAACCAACTACCAGGCGCGGGTGCAGGAGGTCTACGGCCTCTATGACGGCGCCACCCTGGCTGCGTTCCACGATCGCGACGACGCCGCGCCGCTGGGTCTGCCGGCCGGTGTCACGGCCAAGGGCCTCTCGGCGGCGATCGCGGCCATCATGGAACGCATGGCGTGATGCCACACACGCTGCTGATCCCACTGGTGGGACCGATGCAGGCCTGGGGTAGCCGCAGCAGGTTCGATGACCGTGACACGCACCCCGAACCAACGAAGAGCGGGGTCCTGGGCCTGGTCTGCGCTGCGCTCGGGCGCGGCCGCACTGAGTCCATCGATGACCTTGCAGAGATGCGATTCGGCGTCCGCTCGGACGTGCCTGGTATGGCCGTCTCCGACTTCCAGACGGCCCAGAGAGTTCTGCGGGCGTCGGGCGGCGGCACGACGTCCGTGACCTCTCGGCGCCACTACCTGTCGGATGCCGTGTTCCTGGCGGGCTTGGAGTCGGCCAGCCTGGCTCTGGTTCGTGCAATCGAGGCCGCGCTCATGGACCCGGTCTGGGTGCTGTCGCTTGGCCGGAAGGGCTACCCGCTCACGGCGCCCCCATACCTTCCCTGGGGTTCAGTCCGCGAAGGCGTGCCTTTAGAACAGGCCCTGGCTGCAGAGCCGTGGCGTCCGCTCTACCCGCTGCCGGAGTGGCGCCCACGCCCTGATCAGCTGCGGGTCCTCGTTGAGGACCTCGAAGGCGAGGACGGCGCGATCGCGGACGTCCCGCTGGCGTTCGACCGGCGCCAGTTCGGCTTACGGCGCGTTCGGTCCCACATGGCGCCGAGGGAAGGGGAGGGGGAGGCATGGTCTACCTGTCCGTCATCAAGCTGAACGTCCGCACGAACGCCGCTCTGCGGGCGCTAGCAGACACGCATGCGATGCATCGACTGCTCCTTCACGCCTTCCCTGAGGCAGATGCGGGCGGCCCAGGAAGGGTGCTGTTCAGAGCCGAACTGGGCGGCGCCGAGCCGCGCGTCCTGGTGCAATCCACCGCTGAGCCTGAGTGGTCGCGAGCCGGCGACGCCATTCGCGTTGTCAGCGAACCCAAGCGTGTGAGCCTTCTGGACACCGACGGTATGCCGGTGCTCCGCAAGGGGCAGGCCTTGCGCTTCCGGCTGCGGGCGAACCCGACCTTCAGGGCCGGCCATGGCCACCGGCCCGAGGACCTCGGCAAGCGTCTGGCGATCATGGATGAGCCCGGTCAGCTGGCGTGGCTGGAACGGAAGGGTGGCGCTGCCGGGTTTGAGCCGATGCCTCTGTCGGCGAGCGCGGCACAGGTCGGCCCGGCAACCGAGGGCGGCCAGAGGAGCATTGCGGTGCAGGTGACGCCGCTCAGCTTCTCCACAGGCCATCGTACCGGCGGATCGCCCGAGGCAGGCCGGCTCAGACACTTTGGTGTCGAGTTCGACGGCATCCTCCGAGTCACGGACCCGGCCCGACTGGTCGCGGCGATCGAGAGCGGCATCGGCCCTGCCAAGGGCTTTGGTTTCGGTCTTCTGTCGGTGGCGCCGGTCAGGGAGTGAATGTATGCAAGACGCCACGCGTTCGCTAGTGGAGATATCGCTTGAGTGGGCCGCCAAGAAGCTCGGGGCGGCTGATGGCTTCTCTCTTGTCGGGATGTCGGAGGACGCAGACGCAGTACGACGTGGCATCGTAGTCCATGTGAAGTCGGATGCCGATATGCAGGTAAGTGCGCGTGAGTTCTTGGACAACACGCACGCCACCCGTTTCGCGCTTGTCGGCGAAGGAACCATCGCTGCCGGCGGCACCACGATCAGCGTGCTCATTGTGTACTGGCAAGACGGTAGTCAGGCACAAGTGCAGCTCGGGCTGATGCCGTACACTCGCGGTGAGCAGGGCGAGGTACAGCTGGCTGATCGCATGGTCGCATCCGATCACGCTCCGCCAGGATCGTGGCTGCCGGCGCCGAAGGAGGCCTAGCGAAGACCGCGCAACCGAGGACCCGACCATGGATGATCTACATGCCCTACCGAAGATGCGGGACAGCATCAGTTCGTTGTACATAGAGCGGGGGAGGATCGACCGGGACGAGAAGTCCATTGCCGTGCATGACAAGGACGGCGTGACGGCGATCCCTGTGGCCTCGCTCGCGGTGCTCATGCTCGGGCCCGGCACCCGGATCACCCATGCGGCGATTCGGGTGCTGGCCGAGAACAACTGCCTTGCCGTCTGGTGCGGCGAGGAGAACGTTCGGTTCTACGCCTCCGGTACAGGGGGCACCCGCAGCGCGGCTCCTCTCCTCTGGCAGGCAAGGCTGGCGAGCCTGGAGGAGACACGGCTCGAAGTGGTGAAGCGCATGTACACGGTCCGCTTCAAGGACCCCGTGCCCGCGAATGCCGGCGTCCAACAGCTTCGAGGCTGGGAAGGGGTGCGCGTCCGCGAGGCCTACGCTCAGGCGAGCAAGGCCACGGGCGTGAAGTGGGAGGGTCGGAACTACGACCGGACGAACTGGGCGACTGCCGACCCGGCCAACCGGGCGCTCTCGTGCGCGAACTCGTGCCTGTATGGGCTGTGCCACGCCGCCATCCTGGCCACGGGGTTCAGCCCGGCCATCGGGTTCATCCATACCGGCAAGCAGTTGTCGTTCGTGTACGACATCGCCGACCTGTACAAGGTGGAGATCTCGATACCGCTGGCGTTCCGGGCCGCCGCCGAGGCGTCCACGGATCTGGAGAGGACGGTCCGGCTGCAATGCCGTGAGACGTTCCGGGAGAGCCGGCTGCTGCAGCGCGTGGCGCCCGACATCCGCCGGGTACTGGCTGTGGACGAGGAGCTGTTGGGAGACGACTTTGTGGCAGATGCGGACCCGGCGCTACCTGCCCCGCTTTGGACGCCCGCAACTGAGCTTGCCGACTCCTCGGAGGGCTAGGGTATGGTGGTGCTCATGCTGGAGCGCGTACCCGCAACACTGCGAGGCGAGCTCTCGCGCTGGATGATCGAACCGCGCACCGGCGTGTTCGTCGGCCGCGTATCGGCGATGGTCCGTGACAAGATATGGGAGATGGCCGAGAAGGGCGCGAAGGGCGGGGCGGGCGCACTGGTCTACGCGGCGCCAACCGAGCAGGGCTTCGCCGTGCAGACGTTCGGTGACATGTCTCGGACTTTGGTGGACATGGAGGGGCTTACACTTGTGCGCGTACCTCACAAGGTGGCCGCCGACGCACGCTCAGAATCGGCTGACGACGCCGATGCGCCAGACGTGGCCTAGTAGGCGGATGTATGTGTATTCCCCACGCACGTGGGGGTGAACCGTATAAATCCAGCCACAAATGCCACGGATACTAGTATTCCCCACGCACGTGGGGGTGAACCGGCGAAGTCAGACGTTGATGCTGCGAACCTGGCGTATTCCCCACGCACGTGGGGGTGAACCGCTAGAGGCTTGGGCTGATGGTGGCCCCCATCCGTATTCCCCACGCACGTGGGGGTGAACCGCGGTACTCGCGCTTATCGATCGAGAAGTTGAAGTATTCCCCACGCACGTGGGGGTGAACCGCATCGACGAGAACGCCATCGGGGCACGCGGCCCGTATTCCCCACGCACGTGGGGGTGAACCGGCAGCAGGGCCTGCGCTGGGCATCCCGCTGATGTATTCCCCACGCACGTGGGGGTGAACCGTCGGGGCTGCAGGGCGTCAACGCTGAACTCAGGTATTCCCCACGCACGTGGGGGTGAACCATGTGAGCTGATGTTTCCCCGAGCGCTGTTTCCGTATTCCCCACGCACGTGGGGGTGAACCGGAGCGCATGGAGTCAGGAGTACCCTCAGTAAAGTATTCCCCACGCACGTGGGGGTGAACCGGTAGTCGAGTACCGCATCGAGTGGCAGGGCGTGTATTCCCCACGCACGTGGGGGTGAACCGGCCACTATCGGCTCTCGGAGGGATATCCTGCGGTATTCCCCACGCACGTGGGGGTGAACCGAACGGCGCCGCGAAGCCGAAGCCCGCCGCGCCGTATTCCCCACGCACGTGGGGGTGAACCGTCTGTCCGCATGGATAGATGGACGACGTGGGTGTATTCCCCACGCACGTGGGGGTGAACCGGTTCGTCGCGTCCAGGGTGCCGATCTTGGGTGGTATTCCCCACGCACGTGGGGGTGAACCGAAGACCTACCTGGACTGGAGTACGGCCAGCATGTATTCCCCACGCACGTGGGGGTGAACCGAACATGCCCACGCCCAACCAGTTCTACGGCGCGTATTCCCCACGCACGTGGGGGTGAACCGGCCACGTCGGCGGCCAGAAGGCGCATCATCATGTATTCCCCACGAACGTGGGGGTGAACCGGAGCAGCGGTGGCAGGCTCGGTTCCTGGAGGCGTATTCCCCACGCACGTGGGGGTGAACCGGGCTATCTCGTCCAACACGGCTACCGAGCTTAGTATTCCCCACGCACGTGGGGGTGAACCGTAGATGGCAGTGCTCGCGAGGACATCGGACGAGTATTCCCCACGCACGTGGGGGTGAACCGGCAACGCGTGCCCGTGGTTTCGCCGCTCAGGTGTATTCCCCACGCACGTGGGGGTGAACCGTCCAGCCGCAGGCAGGCGACACCTACCAACTAGTATTCCCCACGCACGTGGGGGTGAACCGCAGGCGATCTCCGGTGTGGCGCGCCCGCACAAGTATTCCCCACGCACGTGGGGGTGAACCGAAAGGTAGCGTACATCCTGCGGAGCAGCATGAGTATTCCCCACGCACGTGGGGGTGAACCGCCGGCACCCGGATGAGGACGCCCTCCCTCCTCGTATTCCCCACGCACGTGGGGGTGAACCGTCCATTCGGGCGACATCCGCATGGATGCAAGCGTATTCCCCACGCACGTGGGGGTGAACCGTTGGGCACTGCGATGCGGAGCACGCCGCCCGGGTATTCCCCACGCACGTGGGGGTGAACCGGGACCACTGAAGGAGTTATTTGAAAAGGTGGCGTATTCCCCACGCACGTGGGGGTGAACCGTGCTGCGAGTGGACGCCGAGTACGTCCTGCCCGTATTCCCCAC
>CAISJD010000090.1 GCA_903885605.1 uncultured Chthonomonas sp.
ATCCGCGATGCCATTTGACCGAACAACGACCGCAAAGATACACTGACCATCAGAGTGCTCCTCTCCTTCTGGATTGTCCCAACAACCCCTACGAAGAGCAGGAGCACTCTGGTCTGTTACACACTCCAATCATGCACTACCCCCGACCATGTGAAAGCCGTGGCGCGCATCGTCATCGACCACCGCCTGGTGCTGAAGCCCGAGGCGCGTCTCAAGCGCATGGCGCCCGGCGAGGTGACGGCCAACCTGCTGGCCCGCATCCCAGCTCCCACTCCCAAGGGCGCCGCATGAATCGGTCGGTCTGGGTCACCTTCGTGGTAGGCCTGGCCCTGATCTCGGGCCTCAGCGGCTCCTGGACCGGCGCCTGGTTGGCGCTATCGGCCGCCGCGCTGGTGATCTACTCGGCCATCGCCTTCCGCAAGCCCGCCCAGCTGCTCAGCGCCTACCGCCGCCTGGCGACCACTAACGCGGCGCCCGGCGAGGCGGTCATCGTCCACCTCGGCATCGCCTGGCAGGGCCTCCGCGCGCCGGGCTGGGTGGTGGCCCGCGACGAGGTCTGCCCGGGCCTCAAGGCCATGGACCCGCCGGGCCGCCTCTTCGTAGCCTCTGGTAGCCGGCAACTGGCGCTATCCTACCGGCTTCAGGGCGAGAGCCGGGGTTACTACGCCGTCGGCCCCACGGCGGTCTCCTGCGGCGACTTCTTCGGCGCCGTCCGCAGCGTCGCCCGCCGGGAGCGGATCGACTACCTCACCGTGACGCCGCGCATCGCCCAGACGCCGCGTATCCGCCTGCCCTCCAACCGCCCCATCGGCGATGTCCGCTCCCCGAACCGAGCCTTCGAGGACCCTTCGCGGTTGGCGGGAGTTCGCGACTTCCAACCCGGCGACGGCATGCGGCGTATCCACTGGCGGGCCTCGGCGCGCACGGGCAGGCTGGCCTCGCGGGTGCTGGAGCCTTCCTGCTCCACCGAGGTGAACATCATCCTGAACCTCCACCAGGCCGACTACCCGCCGGACGCCGAATCGCTGGCGCGCGAAGTCGACCTGGCCTGCACCACCGTGGCCTCGCTGGCCGCCAGCCTCCTGGGCGACAAGCAGGCGGTGGGACTGCAGACCAACGGCCTGGACGCCCGATGGGCCGCCGAGGGCATCCCGCCCGCGCGGCGCAGGCCCAACCGCATCCGCCCGGACCGCAACCCGGCGCAACTGCCCGACATGCTGGCGCTGCTGGGACGGATGGCCCCGAACCCGGCCGATCCCCTGCCCGACTTCCTGACGGCGGTACACTCCCACCTGCCCTGGAGCGCCACGCTGCTGCTGGTGACCCACGGCATCGACGAGCGCGCGGCGCTGGCCCTGCGCGAACTGCGGCGCACAGGCTTCTCCATCGCCGCGATCATCATCGGCACGGGCGACGAGGCCGTCCATGCCGAGAGCCGAGCCGCCGCCCTGCGCCTGCCCATGGCCCGTGTGAAGGATGAGGACGACCTTGAGACGCTCGAGCTCAGCTCTCCAAGACGGCGCTGAGACGCTGGCCCGCGTCTGGGCCCCGGCGCTCTCCGCCATAGCGGTCGGGGCGCTCCTCCTCTACCCCTGCGCCGGGCTTGCCATGGGCGGCCAGGGCGACGCCCTGCTCTGCTGGGTGGCCTCCATGGTCATCAGCGGCATCGGCATGGCCATGACGCTGGGCGAAGCCTCCCGCCTCAGCCGCACGGTGGCCTCCTGGGCGCTCACGGTCATCGGCCCCGGCGCGCTCCTCTTTGTGGCAACCTCCAGCGGCAGCCGGTCCATGATGTCCCTGGCCGCGGGCCTCATGCTCCTCTCTTCCACGGGATGGTGGCTCATGGTGGCGCTCATCGAGGAGTGCGCGGGCCTCGATGAGCCTGAGGACGGCGCGGCCAAGCCACGCACGGTGCGGACCTTCACGCTGCTCCCGCCCTTCTTCGTGAACCGCCCCGTCGCCGGCCGGGGTTCATCGGCCTTCTCCGGCAACGCCATCGCCAGCGTGGGCATCCTCGGCGCCGTGATCCTGGCCGGAGGCGAGTCGTTGGCCTCCACCGGCGTGGCGGTGGCGCCCGCGTGGCCCTTCGGCCTGGCGCTCTACGGGTCGCTGGGCATGCTGGCCTCTCTGAGCAAGCTGCAGGAGCAGGTGCGGTCCATCGGGCGGGGCGTCCAGGTAGCTGGCTCCATCGTGCCGGCATGGCTCCAGTCGGCCCTCATCGTGCTGGCGGCCAGCGCCCTGCTGGGCCTGCTGCTGCCGAAGCAGATCCTTACCGGGCCCGGCCAGGCGGCCAAGTCCTCGGCCTGGGACCGCCTGACCAATGCCGCACCGCAGCCCGACCCCTCGGCCGGCGAGGGCGGCGAAGGCGGCCAGCCCTGGAACCCCGGATTCGAGGGGCTGAGCCGCGGCGCGCGCGGAGCCGGCGGAGAGAGGCAAGGGCTGGCGGGCGAGAGGCCGGGAGCAAAGCGGCAGGAGGGCGCACCGGGCGGGGAGCGCCCCAAAACCGCCCCCGGAGCCGCAGAACAGCAAGGCCCGCGCCAACCCTCGGCCGCCGAGAACGCCCTGGGCCGTGCCCTGGACGCCGCCATGGCCGTCGCCAAGCTGGGCGAGGCAGGCACAGGCGAGGGGCCACAGGGCCAGGGGCCGGGCGGCTCGCAGGCGGGCAGCACGCGCGACCCGTCGGGCTCCGGGCAGGGCGGGCGCGGCAGCGGAGAAGGCCAGGGGCAGGGAGACGGGCAGGGCCGCTCCGGCACGCCATCCGAAGCCGGCACGCAGCCGCCCTCCGAGAAGGCCCAGCAGCTGGCCGACGCCCTCCGAGAGAACCCGCTCCGCCTGCTGAAGCTGCTCCTCTTCCTGGCGGCGATCACGCTGGCGGTCTATGCGTGGCGCAAATGGGCCTGGCCCACCGTCCTGCGCGGACTGGTGTGGCTCGGAGGCCGCATGGCCGCAGCGTGGCGCGCACTGCACCAGGCCGTGACGGGCTCCATGGCCCGCAAGCAGCAGGAGGCGCGCTTCCGCGCCGCGCTGGCGGCCGCCGGCGACCCGTTCGACGATCCCCTTGCCGAGCGCGTCCCGCCGGATCGCTTCCCCGAAGCGGCCTACGCGTCCTTCGCCGCCCAGGTCTGGCTCATGGGCCGGGAGAAGGGCGCCGCGGAGACGGCCTTCGACTTCGCCGCGTCGCTGGCGAGGTCATCTTCGCTCGACGCCGCGGCCGTGCAGACCATCACGCGCGACTGCGTGGGCGCCCACTTCTCCGGGTCCCCGCTGGACGCCGCCGCCGTCGAGCGCGTCCGAGCCGCGCTTCGGGTGGTGCGCGACCACGTGGCAGGCTCCATGGCTCCCGACCTGCTTGCCCAGCGCAAGGCGCAGTACCGCCGGCAGTTGGCGGAGGCCGCCATGGCGGAACCGTAGGCGCCGCAGAAGCAAGCCCGCCGCCCAGGGCGCCGACGCAGTGGTCCGGCGCCAACCGACATTGGCTGAGGTAGCGTAGCAGTATCGCCTGTCGCTTCCCAAGCCAGTGTCGCGGCCGGCCGCCCAACGGCCGCCAGAGGGGGCGCCATGCTGATTCGGACCACCGCTACGCAGAGCCGCACCGGCGCCCGTGGTCACGTCGGAGTCCCGGGACCCGAGCGTACGCCGGAGAAGCCGGCTGTGTGCAAGGAGGACCTTGATGGCACAGATATCCGATGTCGCCGGTAGCATCACGCTGGAGTTGGTGGAGCTTCCGCTGGTGCAGCCCGGACGCGGTGCCTGCTTCGCTGTGTCTGTCCGCAGCAGGGGGCGCCAGACGTTCCAATGCACATACCATGTGGCGTCGCGGCAAATGCCACGGGCGCCTGTGCGGTCGCCGGCCCGGGCGTTCGCTCGGTCGGCCCTATACGCCAGTCTGCCCAGACCCTTCAACGTTGGCGAGTCCGGCCTGCCAGAGTACAACGAGCCCGCAAGTCTGTTGCTTGGCCTTGACTGGCTTACGGTCATCCTAGAGGTAAGGTCGAGCGAACCGCCTGTGAGTGGCGCGCGCTCGCACCGGGCACCGTTCGTCTCGGCCCTATTCCTGCTGCGGGACACCGGCGCTCCGCGGCGGTTCGGCGTGTTCCGGCCGCAATGCGTCTGGATGAACTGCACGGTTGATGACGCGGTGAAGTTCGGCCACGACCCGGCACGCAAACTGCGCGCCGCACAAGACGCCAGGGCACTGGCCGGCACTCCCGGTCCCGACGACTATGACGGCCACATCCTTGATGAGGACGAGCTCACCCAGGCGCAGCGGCTGCCGGCAGCGCATGAGACGACAGGCCGACCAGCATGGTGACCACGCAATGAGGCCGGGAGGACGTCTAGCCGTAAGGCGGAACAGAAGGTCGTTAGGCGGACCCGGCGACGCAACAGGAGGAAGGAGTATGCAGGTGACACTGATGAGAGCCCGGCCCAGTCGCCGGGCCGGCCAGAGGGCAGGTGTTGGGCACCCCCGCCACTGGCAGCGCGACGCCGCCATCAGGCCACCTATGTCCATGGTCGGTACGACGCAGCTCACGACGTACTCGTACTCCAACGCCGGGGAGACGACCGAGGAGCGGGGTGACTCGCTGGGCATCCGGGCCATCTGGACTGATCCTCAGTCCCGCGCACGCCGACACAGAGCGCCTATGGTGAACCGGCGCGGCAAGGCGGCCGGAAGGGGAGGGATATGACCAGGGAACCTGAGGAGAGCGGTGCAGTTCACCAACGCCGACAGCCTGGGCGGCGGCGCCGGTTCCGCTGCCGGCTCTCTGCAGAGCGCTCCGGGGTGTGATGTGAGCGCAGCCACCAGACGTCTCGATGGCTTCCTTGGCGCTGCCGATGCGGTTGCGTCGATCGGCGCCGTGCCGTATCCCGGAAGTCTCGGCGCTGCTCGCAGGCATCGTCGTGTGCGCGAGAATCCTGGCGCCGGCGTGACGTCGCCCGGCCGGTTGCCTGTGGGACGCCATACCCCAGGTACTTCTGGCCCGGCTCCTCGGATGTCTCTGGTTGCCGGTCCTCGTTCAGCCTTGGTCTGGTCCCGGCCGCCCCATCAGCGCCGGCGGTCTGTCCATGGTCGCCGTGGGCGCTCTACCTCTCTGCGCGGCACCGGGCGGATTCCCTCTATACTGGCTGCCGCGCTCCTTCCTGCGGCTCGCCGGCAGAGCGCAGCAACCACGCCTGGTGGCCATCGCGTGGCTGTCAGTCACACCTGCGGTCGGATACGCATTGATGCATCCGGCCTGCATCCCTGCGTGGTTCGACAGCTTCGGCCTTGGCGGCGAGGCTCAGGACGGCATCAAGGTCCTCATGATGGGTGCCATCATGGCGCTGTTCGGAAGCATCGTGCTGTGGGTGCGTGGGAAAGCCGAAGCGCCCGTCCTACCGGGCGATCGCGAAGGCGACGACTAGCGCGGCCCAGCACCGCGCATCGCCCATGCGCGCGGCACCCATGGCGACTGATGGCGCCGCCCGTGTTGGGGTACGCGGCGCCAGACATACTGGACGCCGCAGCGCGAGCGAGAGCAGGAGGAGGGCAGGCTCGTGCTGTCGGACCGCGCACCGCCCTCGGACCTACCGCTTCGGCACTCGGGTCGGGCGGCTCGCCGCGGTCCGCGTCGTCGCGACGACCCAGTCGCAGACCAGCTTCAGCGCCGACGGCGCGACCGTCTCCTTGATCTGACCGTAGAGGCTCGGACTGCCGGTCTCGCAGGTCTGGAACAGGTGGTTCAGGCCCGGGAGCCGGACGAGCCTGGCGCGGCGGTTGCCGGCGGCGGCCAGGGCGCGCCGGATCGGCGGAAGGTTCTGGTCCGGGAGGACCTGCAGGTCCAGTTCACCGTTCACCACCAGGATCGGGCAGCGCACCTTGCGCAGGGCCGTCGTCGGGTCGTGCGTGAGGAAGTGGACGAACCAGGGACTGGTCACCTGCTGAATCTGCGCGGCGATGCCGGCCTGGGGGTCGCCCATGGCCTTGCGCTGGTCCTCGGGCAGGGCCTCGAAGGACTCCGTCAGCGCCTTTCGCAGAGCCTCAGCGGTCTCGATGTCGCCCTTGCGCGCCTTCACGATGGAGTAGATGGTGGAGTTGGTCTTGTGGGCGGCCTTGAGGGTCTCCTCGGGCAGGCCCTGGGCACGCCCGATGGCCTCGGCCTGCGCCAGGATGACCTGATCGCCGGTAACACCGGTGCCGGCCAGATGCACCACGAAGGCCACGTCGGCCGAGCGCGACGCCGCCAGCGCGGCCGTGCAGGCGCCCTCGCTGTGACCCATGAGGCCCACGCGGCGGGGGTCGATCTCGGACCGCTTGCGCAGGAACGCCACGCCACAGAGGGCATCCCAGGCGAAGTCGGAGGTGGTAGCCAGGGCCATGCTCCCGCCGGACTTCCCCACCCCGCGGTCGTCGCACCGCAGAACGGCGATGCCGCGGCGCGTCAGGGTGTCGGACCAAACGAGGAAGGGCCTGTGGCCCAGCAGCTCCTCGTCACGGTCCTGCGCGCCGGAGCCGGTGAGCAACATCACCGCTGGGAAGGGGCCCTTGCCGCGCGGCAGCGTCAGCGTCCCGGCCAGCCGCACCCCCGGCGTCTTTGTAGCGAATGTGACCTCTACCTCGCGGTAGGGGTAGGGCCGCTTCGGGTTCTGGGGCCGCACGGGCTCGGGGACCTTGTCCGGCTTCACCTCCACCGGCTTGCCGTCCAGCGACCGGTGCAGTGTGAGCGGCATCTCGGAGCCCATCTGGCGCCACTTCCCCGCCATGGTGTTGCCTGCGGCATCGATATCGCCCTCATACGAGGCGCTTGCCATCTTCAGCCCCAGAGTCACGTGGCTGCCCACCAGCGTGACGCTATCCATGGGGATGTCCTTCGCGCCCTGGTCCGGGCTGTCCATGGTCGCCTTATAGGCGCCGGGCTCGCCGGTGATGTGCATCACCAGGCGCAATGCCTTGCCGCCCACCCCGAGCGCGCCGTACCAGTCGCCAAGCGGCGACGGAGACTGGGCGAAGGCGGACGACGCGACAAGCGCGAGAAGGAATACGGCGACGACGAGGCGGTGCATAGCGTGTTCTCCTAACCGTGAGCCACTACGGCCGGACGCGGCGTCCGTTTCAGTCGTTGGGCTGCGGCCGAACGTCAGGCCTGAGGCCCGCGGGCCAGAGCGTCGCCTTGACGGCATCGGCTACCACCGGCGCACCCGAGGCGGCGGTGAGCCGGACCACGCCCGAGCCCTTGCGGAGCCGGAAGTCGCCGAGCTTGAGCCACCTGCCGCCGGTGCGGCGCTGGTCCACCTCCACGCGCGTCTCGCCGGCCTCGTGGACCACCGTGAAGGGCGCGGCGGCGGCGTTGGCGGGGTCCTGCTGGTACCAGACACTCACCTCGTAGAGGCCCGTGCGAGGCGCGTTGAGGAGCCACTCGGCCTGGGCGTCGCCGGCGGACGCGATGCGCGGCACGGCTGAGAGGGCCTCGGAGGCCGGGGGCGCCGGTTGCCAGTTGCCGGAGGCCGAGAAGCCGGGCGACGCGGCATCGACCACCACACGGGGCGGGCACTCCTGGTCGAGGCCAAGCCGCTCCAGCAGCCTCTCCGCGAAGACGCCCAGGATCGACGAGCTGTGGATGCCCGGCTGCGACGGCTCGGAGCCGCTGAAGGCGTTGGAGAAGACGGCAAGGACTATCTCCCGCCGGTTGGGCAGCCGGACGTAGGCGATGTCCTCCAGCGTGTCGTAGGCCAGCCCCGCCTTGTCCAGGATGGTGGACCCGGGCGGCAGGCCGCACCCGATGGGGCTACCCATGGAGAGCCGCCGATGCGCCAGGAGGCTCCGCATGTAGGCGGTGGCCTGGGGCTCCAGGCGTCCGCTGACGATGCGCAGGCATAGCTCCGCCGCCAGGTTGGGCTGCATGCGGTTCATGCCCCGGACCTCGCGGGCGCGCTTCTCGTAGGCTTCGGGCGTCTCCCCGGAGTTAGTGGGATAGGTCTTGTGGAGGATCGTCTGGTTGCCCAGCAGCCCCAGTTCGCGCAGCCAGCGCTCCGTGGAGCCGCG
>CAISJD010000091.1 GCA_903885605.1 uncultured Chthonomonas sp.
ATCCGCGATGCCATTTGACCGAACAACGACCGCAAAGATACACTGACCATCAGAGTGCTCCTCTCCTTCTGGATTGTCCCAACAACCCCTACGAAGAGCAGGAGCACTCTGGTCTGTTACACACTCCAATCATGCACTACACTGATGCATTGGGTCGGGCATCTCGCCCGCAGAAAGGTCGACTGGCGGCGCGTGGATTAGCCGCCGGCTGCCCGGAGCCTCAGGGCGGCAGTCTGGGCGGCATCGCCGCCTGTGAGGGTGCGCCCAAGGCGGTAGTGGTCCAGGGCGGGCCGTTCGGAACCCAGTCGCACATAGGCATCGCCCAGCAGCAGGTGGTAGGCTGCGTTGTCCGGGGCTCCGGCCACGGCCTGGCTGAGCCAGCGCACGGCATCGAGGACGCACTGCAGGCGCAGGTAGAGCATGCCCAGCCTGAGGCAGTAGTAGTGGTCCACCGGGGCCAGCTGGGCGGCCGACTCGAGTTCGCGGGCGGCGTCGAAGGGAAGGGCCGCGCGGTCGTAGAGATCGGCAAGGCGGAATCTGTAGAAGTGGCTGGCGGGTTCGACTTCACAGGCGGCGGAGAGCTCGTCGGCGGCGTTTGCCAGGTCGCCTGTCAGTTCCAGGGCCTCCGCCAGGCGGAACCTGTAGTAGGCGTTCGTCGGCGCCAGCCCCACGGCTTTGCGGTAGGCCTCGATCGCATCAGCGAGGTTGCCTCGCTTGCGGCTCATCTCGGCGGCGTTGAAGTGGCCCGCGCCGCGTCGGGGGCGCGGGGTAGGGCCCTTCGGCCTGCTGCGGGTCCGGTTGGGCGCACCGCCATGCATATCGTGTCGGGAGGGGTCGGGGTTGCTCATGGTCGCTGGGCGGCAACCCGAGCGGGCGCCGCCGGTCATTCTACCGCTTCGGTGCGCGGCTGTCCACCAGGATGGTGACGGGGCCGTCATTCACCAGCGCCACCTTCATGTCCGCGCCGAAGATGCCGCGCTCCACGGGCAGGCCCAGGCGGCCCAGCCCGGAGCAGAAGGCCTCGTACATGGGTTCGGCCTGCTCGGGCCGCGCGGCGTCGATGAAGCTGGGGCGCCTTCCATGGCTCACGTCGCCGTAGAGCGTGAACTGCGAGACTGCGAGAACTGCCCCGCCCACCTCGAGCGCCGACCGGTTCATCTTGCCCTCTTCATCCTCGAAGACGCGGAGGTGGGCGCACTTCTGGACGGCATACTCCAGGTCGGCGGCCGTGTCGTCGGTGCGGACGCCGAGCAGGACCAGCAGACCCCGCTCGATGCGGCCCACGACGACGCCGTCCACGGTGACGGAGGCCTCCAGGACGCGCTGGACGACGGCCCTCATCGAGGACGCACGCTGCCGCTGAGCAGGCGCTCTACGGCGAAGATGTCGGTCAGCCGGTTGAGCGCCGTCACCAGCTTGGCCAGGTGCGCCACGTCGCGCACCTCTACAGTGATCCACATAGTGGCCACTCGGCCCACCAGGTCGCTCTGCGTCCTTGAGGCGGTGATGTTGGTCTTGAGCTCGGCGAAGATGGTTCCCACATCGCCCAGGAGGCCGGTACGGTCGGCCGTGTCGATGCGCAGGTTGACGGCGAAGACGGCGGCGGTATCGCCCTGGGCGCCGTACTCCACGGGCTGGATACGCTCGGGTTCGGCCTCCAGGTAACGCACGGCATTGGCGCACTCACGGCGGTGGAGGGTGATCCCCTTGCCCCGGGTGACGTATCCCAGCACCGAGTCGCCGGGGATCGGCAGGCAGCAGTTGGCGCGCCGGAAGGCGACGTTGTCAATATCGCCTGCGCTGACGGCGAGGCGGCTCACGTCGGAGCGGGCTTTGCCGGTGGTCAGGTTGGTGGGGGGCGTATGGACCGGTTCGGGCGCCAGGCGGTTCAACACCGTGCCGACGGCGACGTTGCGCATCCCGATCGCGGCCAGGAGTTCCGTCTCGTCGGGCAGGTTCATCTGGAGGGCGATGGGGCGGAGCGCCTCGTCGCGGATGGCGCGCTCCTCGACGCCCTGGCGCACGGCCTCGCGCAGGAGCATCTCGCGGCCGGCCTGGATATGCTCATCGCGAAGCAGGTGCTTGAAGTAGGCCTTGATCTTGCTGCGGGCGTGGCCGGTCTTGGCCAGGGCAAGCCAGTCCCGGCTGGGCGCGCTGTTGGAGCGCGTCATGATCTCGACGACGTCGCCATTGCTCAGCGTGTAGGCGAGCTGGACGATGCGGCCGTTCACCTTGGCGCCGACGGCATGGTTGCCTACGCTGGAGTGGATCCTGTACGCGAAGTCGATGGGTGTGGCGCCGCTGGGCAGGTCGAGGACGTCGCCTTGCGGAGTGAAGACGAAGACCTGGTCTGAGAAGAGCTGCTGGATGACGGCGCTGAGGAACTCGCGGTGGTCGCCGGGGTTGTCCTGCCAGTCGAAGAGCTGCTGCCTCAGGAAGGAGAGCTTGCGCTCGAACTGGTCCTCGGCGCGGCCGCCCTCGCCCTTCTCCTTGTACGCCCAGTGGGCCGCTACGCCGAACTCAGCCGTTCGGTGCATGTCCCAGGTACGGATCTGGATCTCCAGCGGCTTGTCGCGGGGGCCCAGGACCTTCAGGTGGAGGGACTGGTAGTTGTTGCTCTTGGCCCGGGCCACGTAGTCGGCGTACATGCCGTGCATGGGCGTCCAGAGGTTGCTGATGATGCCCAGCGCGTGGTAGCACTCGTTGCGCGTGTGGACCAGGACGCGCAGGGCCACCAGGTCGTAGATGTCC
>CAISJD010000092.1 GCA_903885605.1 uncultured Chthonomonas sp.
GGAGCGGCTTGGCGGCGCGCCGTGCCATAATCGATCCATGTCTCACGAAACCCCTCCACCTCTGGTAGCCATGCGCGGCGTGCGGCGGGCTTTCCCCGGTGTGCTGGCGCTGGACGGCGTGGACTTCACGCTGCGGGCCGGCGAAGTGCACGCGCTGATGGGCGAGAACGGCGCGGGCAAGTCGACGCTGGTCAAGGTGCTGACCGGGGTCTACCCGCGCGATGCCGGCGAGGTTCGGCTGAACGGCGAGTTGATCCACCCCGCCTCGCCGCAGGATGCGCAGGCGCTGGGCATCAGCACGGTCTACCAGGAGGTCAACCTCATCCCCGGCCTCTCGGTGGCCGAGAACATCATGCTGGGCCGCCTGCCGCGCCGGTGGGGGCGCATCGACTGGCGCGCCGTGAACCGCCGCGCCGAGGTCGCCATGGACCGCCTGGGCCTCCACCTCGACGTGACGCAGCCCGTGGGCTCCTGCTCCATCGCCATCCAGCAGATGACGGCCATCGCCCGCGCGCTGGACGTGCAGGCCAGGGCGCTCATTCTGGACGAGCCGACCTCCAGCCTCGACGCGAAGGAGGCGCAGAACCTCTTCGCCGTCATCCGCAAGCTGCGCGACGAGGGGCTGGGCATCGTCTTCATCACCCACTTCCTGGGGCAGGTCTACGACATCGCCGACCGCATCACCGTGCTG
This sequence comes from uncultured Chthonomonas sp., assembly GCA_903885605.1. Classification (GTDB taxonomy): domain Bacteria; phylum Armatimonadota; class Chthonomonadetes; order Chthonomonadales; family CAJBBX01; genus CAJBBX01. The sequence goes on from CAISJD010000092.1 coordinate 692, forward strand.
CGCAACGGCAAGCTGGTGGGCGAGTATGAGACCGCCTCGCTGCCGCGCCTGGAGCTGGTGGCCCGCATGATGGGCCGCGACCCCGACGAGGTAGCCGCCCTGGAGAGCGCGCGGCCGGCGGACGCCGCCAGGGCCGAGCAGCGCACGCCCTTCCTCAGCGTCCGCGGCCTGGGCCGGCGCGGGAGCATCCGCCCGTTCGACCTGGACGTGGCGCAGGGCGAGGTGGTGGGCCTTGCGGGCCTCCTGGGCTCCGGCCGCACCGAGGCCGCGCGGCTCCTCTTCGGCGCCGACAGGGCGGAGACCGGCGCCGTAACCGCCGGCGACCGCGCGGGCGTACCGGGGAGCTGCCGGCAGGCCATCGCCTGGGGGCTGGGCTTCTGCCCGGAGGACCGCAAGGCGGAAGGCATCGTGCCCAACCTCTCCGTGCGCGAGAACATCGCCCTGGCGCTGCAGGCCCGGCGGGGCGTGCTCCGGCGCCTCTCGAGGAAGCAGCAGACGGAGATCGCCGACCGGTACATCCGCGAGCTGAACATCGTGACGCCCGACGCCGAGACGCCCATCCGGTCGCTCTCCGGCGGCAACCAGCAGAAGGCCCTCCTCGCTCGCTGGCTCGCCGCCGACCCGCGCCTCCTCATCCTGGACGAGCCCACGCGCGGCATCGACGTCGGGGCCAAGTTCGAGGTGGCAAAGGCTATTGAGGAACTGCGTGCGGCGGGCATGGCGATCCTCTTCATCTCGTCGGAGCTTGAGGAGGTCGTGCGCTCCTGCGGCCGCGTGGCCGTGCTGCGCGACCGCGAGAAGATCGGCGAGCTGTCCGGGCCCGAGGTGAGCGCTCAGGGCATCATGGCGACCATCGCCGGGGCCGCCCACTGATGCGCCGCCCGAAGCTGCCGCCCACGCTGGTCTGGCCCCTGGCCGCGCTGGCGTTAGTGCTGCTCTACGACGCGCTCACGATCCCCGGCTTCTTCCACATCGAGATGCGCGACGGCCACCTATACGGCAGCCTGGTGGATATCCTGAACCGCGGCGCGCCGGTGCTCCTGCTGGCCCTGGGCATGACGCTGGTCCTCTCCACCGGCGGCGTCGACCTCTCCGTGGGCGCCGTGATGGCGATCACCGGGGCCACGGCGGCGGGGCTCATCGCCCGGCCCGAGGGCTTCGCTCTGGCGGGGCTGGACCTGCACGGCTCGGCGCCGGCCATCGTGGCGGTTTCGCTGGTGGCCGGGCTTGCCGCGGGGCTTTTCAACGGGGCGCTGGTGGCCTTCGCCGAGGTGCAGCCCATTGTGGCGACGCTGATCCTCATGGTGGCGGGCCGCGGCGTGGCGCAACTGCTGACGGCCGGGCAGATCATCACGTTCGAGCACCCCGGCTTCCAGTTCCTCGGGAGCGGGTTCGTGGCGGGCCTCCCCTTCCCGGTGACGGTTGCCGTGGCCGTGTTCCTCGTCACAGCCGCCCTGAGCCGGGGCACGGCGCTGGGGCTCTTCGTGGAGGCCGTGGGCGACAACCCCACCGCCAGCCGTTTCGCCGGCGTCAACGCCCGCATGGTCAAGCTTCTGGTCTACGGCTTCTGCGGGCTCTGCGCGGGCATCGCGGGGCTCATCGGCACGGCAGACATCAAGGCGGCTGATGCCAACAACGCTGGCCTCTACATGGAGCTCGACGCCATTCTGGCGGCGGCCATCGGCGGCACCTCGCTCAGCGGCGGGCGCTTCTACCTCTCCGGCACACTGGTCGGCGCGCTGCTGCTCCAGACGCTCACCACGACGATCCTGACCAAGGGCGTGCCGCCGGTGCTCACGCTGGTGGTGAAGGCCGCGGTGGTGGTCGCCGTCTGCCTCTTCCAGAGCCCCAAGTTCCGGGCCGTGGCCGGGCGCAGGTTCAGGAGGGATGCGGCATGACGCCGACGACACCATCCCAGCCTTCCCTCGCTGCTTCGCACAAGGGGAGGGAGCCATTGCGGTTCCTGAACCGATCCACGTTCCCGTTCGTGGCGACGGTGCTGGTGTTCGTGCTGCTCTATACGGCGGCGGCGATCCACTACACCGGCTTCTCGCGTCCCCAGGTCTTCCTGAACCTGCTGGCCGACAACGCCTTCGTGGGCGTGGCCGCGGTGGGGCTCACGTTCGTCATCCTTACCGGAGGCATCGACCTTTCGGTGGGCTCGGCGGTGGGCTGCGGGTCCATCATCATCGCCACGCTGGTGGAGAAGCAGCACCTGCATCCGTACGTCGCCATCCTGCTGGTGCTGGCCATGGGAACGGGCGTGGGCGGCGGCATGGGCGCCC
>CAISJD010000093.1 GCA_903885605.1 uncultured Chthonomonas sp.
GCATTGCCCATCAGGTTGATCAGCACCCGCCGAAGCATCTCCGCGTCGCCCCGGGCCGTGGGGGCGCCGTCCAGCTCCTGGCTGACCTCCAGGCTCTTCTCGGCGATGAGCGCATCAATCATGGCGCTGGCCGTCGAGAGCACATCGGCCAGGCTCACGTCGGCGATCTCCAGCGACAGCGCCCCGGCCTCCATCTTGTTAATATCGAGGAGGTCGTTCACCATGCGGAGAAGGCGGTCGGCGCCGGACAGCGCGTTCCCAACCAGCTCGGGCGTCAGGACGGGATCCGGGCCCACGACCTGCACGGTCTGGAGGCCGGTGATCACACTGGTCAGCGGCGTCCGCATGTCATGGACGATCATGTGCGTCAGGGCGTCTTGCGCTTCCTGCGCCTGCTGGAGCTGGAGCAGCGTATCGTTGAGGGCAGTATGCGTGGACTGCAGCTCGGCGTGTGTGGATTGCAGTTCGCTGTGCGTCACGCTGAGCTCTTCGTGGGCCTGCTGCAGCAGGATCCGCTGCTCCATCTCCACCTTGAGCGCCGGGAACCACCTGTAGAGCAGCACGAAGATGATGGTCAGCGCCGAACAGACGTTGAGAAGCTTGGGGGCGAGCACCAGTTGCGGCTCGGTCAGGACTTCGTAGAAGTCGCGCGAAATCACTCCGGCCTGTGACGTCGCCACAGTACCGAAGTAGACGCTCTCCAGCAACGTGCGCGCGCCGTCCAGGAAGACGACGACGAGCATGGTGCCGACCATGGGGCTGAGTTGTGTCAGGCGGCGGTGCTCGCGCCAGTAGAAGGCCAGGATGACCGACCAGCAGACGATGAGGAGCCAGTAAACGCCGGCCGTAATCAATGGGTACGGGAGGTGCATCTCTCTTGTCCAAAACGGTACCATTCACGCCGTACCGGTGTCAACGGCACGGCGCACTCAGCGACCTGTGGTGGCAATGCGACGCCGACGCTGAGGAACGACCGCCTGTTCGACGTAGTCTATACAGGTAGCTGTTCCGCCGGCCGTCGTTCGGCCCCCGCGGGCAGCGCGAAGCTGAGTGACGACCCATGGAGGCGCCCCTGATGAAGAGACATTCGTTCCTGATCCTGGCGTTGATGACTTCGCTGGCGGCAGTTTCGGCAGTAGCGCAGCAGCCCAAGGAAGCCGCCGACCCGCCGCCCGCTCCAGACCCCAACGCGCCACGATACCTGCTGGGCCACAAAGATGCCGTGACGGCCACTGCCTTCCTGCCCGGAGGCAAGCTGTTCCTGTCGGCCTCGCTCGACGGCACCATCCGAACGTGGAGCATCGAGACCGGCAAGGAGACCCGCGCGACCACCGTCCAAGGGGCGCAGTTCGTCTCCATGGCGCTCTCCGCCGACGGCAAATCGCTGGCCGTCGGCGCCGCCGACGGCTCCGTGCGACTTCTGGACCCGCTGACCGGCGCCCAGATCGCGGCCTACTCGATGGGCATCAAATCGCCCGACCTGCCCCTGGCGTTCTCGCCTGACAGCAAGATGCTCGCAGCCGGATGCATCAAGGGCGATGTCAAGATCTGGACGCTGGCCACGGGTAAGGAGGCCGCCGCGCTTGAGGCCCCCATCGGCAACCCCGTGCTATCGCTGGCCTGGTCGCCCGACGGCGCCAAGCTCGTGGGCGGCGTGCCCGATACCGTGGCCCCGATCTGGGACGTCAAGACGGCCAAGGAGTCCGGTCAGCTCAAGAGCGAGAAGGACTGGATCTACCCGGTAGCCTTCACGCTCGACGGGAAGAAGATCGTGTCGGGCAGCGGCAAGAAGGCGCTCTACCTCTGGGACGTGGCCGGTGGACAGGCGACTGAACTGGGCCAGACCGCCACCAACGTGCGACAGCTCAAGCTCTCCGCCGACGGCAAACTGGTCATCGCCACATCGGTGGGGCGTGTGACGGTGCTGGATCTGGCGACGAAGAAGGTCGTGTTCGAGGGCGACGGGTCGGCCGCCAGCCTCTCACCGGACGGCAGGTGGGTTGTCTCAGCCGACGCCGAGGACCTCAAGTTTCAGCCTCTGAAGCCGGTCTCCGCCACCGCTCCGTCCAAGTAGGAGCGCTCGGACTACGTGGAGCCTCGGGGCTGGGCCTTGCGGCCGGCCCCGAGGCTCCGCGGACGGGTCAGGTATTCGCGCTGAGCCAGTCCAGCGCGTCTTCGGCGGCCTTCTGCGTCGGGGCCCAGGCATCGTAGAAGACCAGGTTCGGCTTCAGATGCTTGTGGTAGTGCGGTATCTCGTCTACCGAACAGGGCACCCAGACAGCCACCCCGCGCGACTGGATGTCGTGCAGGAGCTCCATCCATTCGCCGAACGCCGCGTTGCGTGCGCCCGTCGTCCACTGGATGCAGTCGAGGCCGGGGATCGAGCAGAGGTCCGGCACGTGGACCAGGCACTCGGGACCGTCCAGGTGGTAGACGCAATGGCCGATGTGCGCGGCCTCCTCTTCCAGGGCGGGCATCACCCACCGCCGGAACTGGCGCGGCCCTATGAGCGCGGCGAAGTCGCACTGGATGGTGTTCGTCCGCACGGGATGGTAGGCCGGGACCCAGCCCGCCGTGCCCGTGGCAGACATGCCTGCGGCCTCGTAGAGGGCGTCGTAGGCCGGGATAAACTGGGCGCGGACATCGGCCATGGCGCGATCGATGGTCTCAGGGCAGTCGATCATGTCCATGCAGAGCCGCTCC
>CAISJD010000094.1 GCA_903885605.1 uncultured Chthonomonas sp.
ACGTTCGAGTTGAAGGGGGCCAAGAAGGAGTGCGTCCATATCCTCACCGAGGACGGGCGGCGCATGCCCTTCTCGGCCTACAACCTCATCCACAGGGAGGCTCACGCCCATGCCGCACTGGATCCCGCCGTGGCCCGCCGCGCCGGCCGATAGGCTCCTGCTCGGCGCGAGCCTCCTCATCGCCCTCTGCGTGGCGGCCGTGCTGGCGGCCGTGGCGGCCAACTTCGCCATGGCCCACGGGTCCGGCGCGGTGGCCCAGCGGCGGCGCAGCCCGGTGGCTACTGCGAGCATGCTGGGCTTCGCGTACCTGTTCTATGTGCTGATCCACCGGCGGATCGGCGTGGTTCCCGTGGCGCACCTGCCCACCCTCTGGGCGCTGACCGCTGCGGGCTGCCTGCTGGTGATCGCCGGATCGGGTGTCAACATCGCCGGCCGGCTGAACCTGGGGCGCAACTGGGCCGACCAGGTGACGCTCTACGAGAGCCAGAGCCTGGTGACCACGGGCGTCTACGGCATTGTCCGGCACCCGCTCTACGCCTCGCTCATCTGGATTTTCGTGGGTACGGCGCTGGCGTACCACAACCCGGCCGCCCTGGCCGCGGCGCTGCTTATCTTCACTCCGGCCATGGCGGTTCGCGCCCGGCAGGAGGAGGCGCTGCTGGCCCGGGCGTTTCCCGACTACGCCGCCTACCAGAAGCAGGTGGGCATGCTCTGGCCTCGTCTGCCAAGGAGGGCCTGATGTTCACGTACAAGCCTGTCACGATCTCCCGGGCCGGCTTCGCCTTCTGCCGCTACTCCGTGGCCGTGGCGCTCTGGGTGGGGGTGCTGTGGCGCATGGAGTGGCTCGTGGGCCTCTGCGCCCTCGTCATGCTGCTCAGCGCCATCCTCACCGTGAGCCGGGCGCCCATGGTGCTGCTCTACACCTTCACCGTGGATCGGCTGATCCCCAGCGCCAAGGTGGTGGTGGACGAGAGCGGCCTCCGGTTCGCCCAGAGCGTGGCCGCGATCGTCATCGGCGTGCCGTGGCTGCTGCTGCAGTTCGGTCCGGCGGGAATGCAGGAGGCCATATGGCGCTTCCTGCCCGTCGTGGCGGTCTTCAAGACGCTGGGTGCGCTGGGCTTTTGCGCGGTGTCGCGGCTCTACACCTGCGCGATCAGCGGCGGCGACTGCTGCGCGTTCCTGAAGGGGCGTTCGCGTGGGTGACTCGGCCCTGCCGCCGGGCTGGGGTCTGCGGCCGGTCCTCTGCTCCCCGGCAGGCGTCAACGTGCCGTCCTATGAGGTGCTCCTGCTCATGGCGCTGGCGGTCGGGGCGTGGGCGTTCCTGCGCGCCTCCCGCGGCCGATTTGGCGACGGCCCGGAACCCTACCTGCTCCTGGCCGCCGCAGTAGTAGGAGCGGCGCTGGGCGCCAAGCTTCCGGTCTGGCTGGCTCAGATCGCCCATGGCGGCCCCACCACCCCAGCCGAGTGGCTCACCGGCCGCACGGTGCTTGGCGGCATCGCCGGCGGCGCCGGGGCGGTCATCCTGGTCCGCCGCCGGCTGGGCATCCATGAGCCCCTGGGCAACACCTTCGCTCCGGGGCTGGCGCTGGGCATGGCCATCGGACGCGTGGGCTGCCTGTTTCGCGGCTGCTGCTACGGCGAGCCGACAGGGCTGCCCTGGGCCATCGACCTGGGCGACCACGTGGCCCGGCATCCCACGCAGGCCTACGAGGCGCTCTTCTGCCTGGCGCTGGCGGCACGGCTGCATCGGATGAGCCGCTCGCACCCGGCGCCCGGCGCGCTCTTCCGGTTGCTGGTGGTCGCCTACGGGTCGTTCCGGTTCCTGGTCGAGTTCCTGCGCGCCGGAGAGCCCGCCGTGGGCGGCCTGACCCTGGCGCAAGTGGCGTGCCTCGCGCTTATCGCGGCCTGTGCCGTGCGCTGGGCGCCGGGCGTTGCGGCGGGGATGGAGACAGCCAATGAGTGAACCAAGGAACAACCTGGCCGAGTTCATGATCGGCCTGATGTGCGGGATCGGGTGCTTCATCGCTACGGCCCTGCTGGCGGGCCTGGCGTTGGCGGCATTGCCCACGGTGGGTGCGTTGCTCGGTCTGGCGGTACTGGCCGGGCTCATCGCGGCCACCGTCCTCATCGCCCGGTTCTTTCGGCAGGGGCGAAGCGCCTGTGCCGCCGGGGCCATCACAGGCGCGGCGTTGCCGTTACTCGCGCTGGGCGCCTGTGCGGCGGCCGTAGCAGCCAGCGGGTTCGGCTAAGGATCGCGCCGGTCGGGCGTGTGCTATCCTTGGCACGGAGGACCGCACTATGTCTGAGCTTACGTCGCTGCCCCAGTGGGCTGCGCTTGCCGAGCACTCCCGCGGGATGGCCGGCTTCAACCTGCGCCAGGCGTTCGAGGACGATCCCGGCCGCGCCGGCCGCTTCTCGGTAGAGCTGGACGACCTGTTCCTGGACTACTCCAAGAACCTGATCACCGATGAGACGCTCCAGCTGCTCCTGGCGTTGGCCAAGGCGCGCGATGTAGAGGGCGCCCGGGACCGGATGTTCGCCGGCGAGCCCATCAACAACACCGAGCGCCGGGCCGTGCTCCATACGGCGCTCCGCTACCAGGGCGACGAGCCGCTAACCCTGACCCGCGCCGACGGGTGCATTGAGGATGTCCGGGGCGAGGTGGCCGACGTCCTGCGGCGCATGGAGGCCTTCACCGAAGAGGTCCGCTCCGGCGCACGGCACGGGAGCACGGGCCTGCCCTTCACCGACGTGGTGAATATCGGCATCGGCGGCTCGGACCTGGGCCCGGCCATGGCGGTGCGGGCGCTGACGCCCTATACGCACGACCGGCTCCGGTTCCACTTCGTCTCCAACGTGGATCCCACGCACATCGCGGAGACCCTCCGCCGGCTGGACCTGGCCACGACGCTCTTCATCGTGGTCTCCAAGACGTTCGGGACGCAGGAGACGCTGGCCAACGCGCGGGTCGTGCGCGACCTCTACCTGACCGCGCAGCTGCCCCGCAACGCGCTGGCCAAGCACGTCGTCGCCGTCAGTTCGGAAGCGAAGCCGGTCCTGGACTTCGGCATCGAGCTGGAGAACATGTTCGAGTTCTGGGACTGGGTCGGCGGCCGGTACTCGCTCTGGTCCGCAGTGGGCCTCAGCCTGGCCATCGCCATCGGCTTCGACAACTTCGTTCAGTTCCATCGCGGCGCCTACGAGATGGACCAGCACTTCCGGACCGCTGACGCAGACAAGAACATGCCGATCCTGCTGGGACTGCTGGGCGTCTGGTACCGCAACTTCCTGGGCGCGGCAACCCATGCCGTGCTGCCGTATGACCAGTACCTGGCACGCTTCCCCGCCTATCTGCAGCAGGCCGACATGGAGAGCAACGGCAAGCGCGTCGACCGCCACGGCGTCGCCGTCGACTACGATACCGGGCCGATCCTCTGGGGTGAGCCGGGCACCAACGGCCAGCACGCCTTCTACCAGCTCATCCACCAGGGAACGCAGCTCATACCGGCGGACCTGATCGCCTGCACCAAGACGCACAACCCGGTCGCGAACCTCCACGACCTGCTGCTGGCCAACTGCCTCGCCCAGGGCGAAGCGCTCATGACCGGCAAGACGACCGAGGAGGCGAAGCTCGAGGTCACACCGGCCGAACTCCAGAAGCTCGCGAAGGGCGGCATGCCGGCCGATGAGATCGAGCGCCGGCCGCTCCACCGCACGTTCCCGGGGAACCGACCCACCAACACCCTCCTTATCCACAAGCTGACGCCCGGCAACCTTGGGGCGCTGATCGCCCTGTACGAGCACAAGGTCCACGTGCAGGGGACGATCTGGGGCGTCAACTCCTATGACCAATGGGGCGTCGAGCTGGGCAAGAAGCTCGCAGGCGAGGTCTACTCCGACATCCGGACACCCCGGGTCGTGACCGAGCACGACAGCAGCACACGCGGCCTGATCGAACGCATCCGCAAGGGCTGAGGCTAACCGGGCCGGGCGCACCGCCACGGTGCGCCCGGCCCGCCGCCGCC
>CAISJD010000095.1 GCA_903885605.1 uncultured Chthonomonas sp.
ACGTTGACCTCGCGGCGCGAGCGCACGCGGCCGGGAGCCGTCGGGGCTGTGCCGTCGGAGCGGCTGCCGGGCCTGCGGGGCAGGTTCAGGAAGACCAGTTCGCCCGGCTCCTCTCCCCGGATGCGGATGCCCCGGGCCATGAGGTCGCCGCCGGGCTTGGTGTACTCCTTTGCCCCTGTGGCGAACTGCACCAGGTAGGGCTGATCGGCGCGGAGGCCCTTGGGGAAGACGAGCGTGTCGGCGGCGGGCTTGTGCTTGACCACGATGAGCGAGCGCAGCCCGTCGCGGCTGATGCGCTGGTGGTAGTAGTGCGGCTCGTCGCCCTGCACGACGGGATGGAGCATGTAGGACCATCGGCCCGCCACGCCGACGCCGACAAGGTAGCGATAGAGGTCGGCGATCCAGCGCAGGTTGCCGATGTCCTTGGGCTCGATGTAGAGGCCCCACTTGGGCGACATGGTGAGCATGCGCCGACCGGTCCAGGGGTCGTACCGGACGCCGCTGCCCGACCAGGTGGCGAGGTTGTCGAAGGCGCGGTCGGGGGTCTCCAGATAGGAGAAGCCGTAGTTGGTGATGTCGCTGCCGGGGCCGTCGGAGTCGTAGTGCGCGTCGCCCAGGCGCTGGATACCGAAGGTGTGCGAGTAGGTGCTGCCGCCGCTGCAAGTCTGCCACGACGAGCGGGGGTGCTTGAGCAGCCAGGCCTCGACCTCGGCGCGGAAGGGCTGGTCCAGGTCGTAGCCCAGCGGCAGGCCGTCGGTGCGCCACTGGAAGTCGCCCCAGGCGCCATGCTTGGCATCCATGATCCCCAGCGTGGGGTCGCCGGGGAACCAGAGCGCCCACTTCATGCCGGTCTTGGCGATGTAGCGGTTGGTCTCGGCGAAGTCGGGCCCCTCGCGGTTGCCCACCCAGATGTTGGGATGCGCGGCCCAGCCTGCGTCGTCCCATAGCACGTCGAGCCCGGCCTCGCGCATATACTCGGTCCAGTCCATGTCGAGGTAGGCGAGGCGGCCGGCGAACTGCTCCTGCAGGTTCTTGCTGTCGGCCCACCAGGCGGTGGTGAACTGCATCAGCCCGTACCAGTCGTCGTGGGTCAGGTCCCAGAGGTAGGTATATTGCCAGTCATAAATCCGGCGCGCCATGTCGTCCAGGTCGCCGCTGAAGACGCCGAGGGTGACGGGCGACAGGCTGACGCCCTTGCCGGGGGCGAGCTTCCGGCCGGCCAGGTCCGAGAGCGCCACGGAGAGGCGCATGGGTCCGCCGGCCTCGCGCTCGAGGGCGATCTTCCACGCGCCCAGCGTGTCCGGCGCCACGAAGAGGCCGTCGCCGCCCTTGCCGGTCCGGCTGAGGGCGATCCACGGGACGCGGCTGATGGACGCAGTGCTGCCCAGCTGCAGGCGGTGGGTCGCGCCGATGGTCTCCTCAAGGACCTTGCCCTGGTCGCGCTGGCTGTTGCCGCCCACCAGCGTGGTGGCGCGATAGGGTGCGGGGCCGTCGGCGGCGATGCTGAGGCCGAACGCACCGGAGAAGGGCCGCAGCGGCGCCTCGGCGGCGGTGGGGTTCTCAATATCGGCCCACTGGCGGAGGATGGGCGTGCCGGGGAAAGCCAGCACATGGTAGCGAACGCGCAGGCCGGCGCGGCGCAGGGTCAGGTCCAGCTGGGCCGCGGGACGGCCGCCGGCGTTGACCTGCCGGGCGGAGTGCCCCTC
>CAISJD010000096.1 GCA_903885605.1 uncultured Chthonomonas sp.
GTTCCCGATGCCGGTGTCGGCCATGAGGAAGCGCGCGGCCCGAACAAGCGTGCGGCCGGACGCGGCCGCCAGTCCCGGCGGCGCCTTGCGGTACTGCGCGGCCTTGATGAAGAACGCCTCCGGCGACGCGTCGGCGGCGGGAGGATCGATGGTGCGTGGCGCCCCGGAGAGGCAGAGCAGGGCGATTAAGGCGATGGGCATAGCGTATGCTCCTCCGCCGCGAGCCTCCTGGCCGGCGCGCGGCATCCCATGGCAGTGAGCCCGGTCCGCCCAGTGCGCGGCTGAGGCCGGGTTGCAGTCAGTATATCGGAGCGGAGGCCCCGGGCGCGGTATAGTCCCGGTGTGCGGCGTGTCGCCCCATGCCTGCGATGGTAGACCAATCCGACTGGAGACCCCGAATGACCCTCTGCCGGCTATCGTTGCTTGCGGCGCTGACCTGCGTGCAGGCCCTGCCCGCCGCGGCGCGCCCTGATGCCGTTCGTCCGCCGATCTATGTCTACACCCTCGATCCCGGCGCCAAGGGTCCCGCGGCGTATGACGAGGTCACGACGCTCACATCGCTGCAAGGCCTGATCAACCGGGCGCGGCCGCTTCTGTACGTCGACAACCCGGGCTACGGGCGGCCTAAGTACTGGCTGGACCGGCTTGTGGCTGACGGGCAGTGGCTGCATGGCCGGGAGCAGGTGAAGGTCGACACGCTCGATGCCGTCTTCGCCCTGGCCAAGCCACACGTGAAGGGCGCCGTGATCTGGGATCCAGAGGTCCCCGCGACGGTCAACGTCGCCACTACGGCGGCGGGAGTGGAGAACGCCGTCGTCCTCAGCCCGGATATGGCGGAGAAGGTCGCTGTGCGCTGGGGCCTTCGGGTGTTGCGCGACTTCCGCGGTGTGTTCACCGGCGCTGAGACCGGCAGCAGGAAGAACGACGCCTACCGGTGGGCCATCCGGCAGTACATCGAGACCGGCAAGTGCGACCCTCACTGGCTCAGCCTCTTCACCGACGCCTATGCCGACCGGCCGGCCGGGCAGAACGCCTACAACATCGTGCGTGACTGGGCGGTGACGAACCGCTCGTTCGTCTTCGACCTGTCTCCCTGGGGCGATGAGAAGCCGGCCGACGATCTCGGCCAGGCCCTCGGAACCGACCTCGCCACCTACAAGATGATCCTTGCTGCGACGCAGAAGCAGGCCCGCGGCCGCAGGATGACCGAACTGACCGGTTTCTTCAGTTTCTCGAAGTACGCCAATATGCCGGATCACCCGAGTGCGCACGATCCGGTACCCACCGAATGGCAGACCGTCTGGCTCATCTCGCCCTACAACTGCTACCAGAACACTGCCACCGAGTTCTGCTACAACCAGTCGTTCCACCGCCACGCGCCGCGCAAACCCCTCAAGCAGCCCAAGCCCGCGCCGGCCCCGGCGCCCAAGCTACGGAACACGAACTACGTGGCGATCCTCATGGCCGACTACGACTCGGCCTATCCGCTCTACCACTTCCTGCCCAAGAACTGGGAGGACCCGAAGCGAGGCGCCCTGCCGCTCAGCTGGGGCATCAATCCGAACCTGCTGGAGACCTACCCCGACATCATCTCGACGTTCTACCAGACCGCCACACCCAACGACCATTTCGTGGCCGACGCGAGTTGTGCGGGCTACATCAATCCCAACCGCGTGCTGCCGGAGCATCTGCCGCTGCTGGTCAACCACAACCGCCGCTTCTACCGCGAGGCCGACATGAGCATCTCCGGCATGGTGCTGGACTGGGACCAGCCCTCGCCCGCCGTCAAGGATGCCTTCCTGAAGTTCTCCCCCGGCGGCTTCGCCACCATCGTCGATGACATGCACGAGCGCAAGGGCCGCCACCCGGACCCGCACGTCTGGAAGGGCATGCCCGTGGTCCGGCTGATCAACCACATGGACCCGAACAACACGGACTACAGCGTCAGGGTGCTGCACGACATGGTCCAGAACCGCAAGCCCAACGAGCCGGGCTTCACCTACTGGCGCTGCGTCTGGGTCACGCCCAGCCAGATCCAGGCGGTGGTCGATGGCTACAGGGCGAAGTACCCCGGCGAAGAGATTGAGCTGGTCAGCCTCCACACCTTCTTCTCGCTCTTCAAGCAGCACTATGGGCCCGGAGCCAAGCCATGATGATATGGGCGGCGCTCAACGCGCTCACCGCGTTGGTTTCGCTGGGGTTCGCCCAGGCCGATGTGGGCCGTTCTGCGCCGCCCCCAGCCGGGTCGGTTGTCGTGGAAGCGGAGAGCTTCGGACGATGCGAGTGGTACCGGCTCGACGAGCCGTTGGCCAGCGGCACGCAGTGGCTCCGCTGCAACCAGCCGGACAAGGTCGCCGAGACGACGGTCGAACTGCCGCAGGGCAGGTACACGCTCTGGGTCCGCGGAACCGACAACGGCCACTACCCGGGCCACTACCAGTACCGCGTGATGGTGAACGGGGTCGAGCGCTGGGCAGGGACCACGGAGCCCCTCGCCAGTACCTGGTGCTGGCAGAAGCTCGGAGCCGTCGACGGCGGGCGCGTTGTCCTGCGCCTCGATCAGGCCGATTCGTGGAACACGGGTTGCGATTGCTTCCTGTTCGTGCCCGATCCCTCGTACCGACCGAGCGGCGAACCGCGGCTGCGCCTGGCCTCTTCGAGCCTTCGTGTCGATCGAAGCGGAGGCACGGCGGCGGCCTCGTTCGATGCACCGGCCGCAGCGCCGGGCGATTGCTGGGTGGCCCTGCGGCGCGAGCGGAAGGTCGTCTGGTCGCAGAAGCTGGCGCCCGTCCGTCAAGGCGTCACCGGCTCGGGCCTGGAGCGCCTGCGCGTGGAGTGCCGGGTCCCGCCCTTGCGCTTCGTACCGGCCGGCCAGTACGACCTATCGGTCGAGCTGGGCGGCCTGCAGTGGCGTGGCCGAGAGGAGGGGGACCACACGGTGGCAAGCGTCAAGCTCGGTCCGGCGCCCTGCCCGGAACCGGTCGTCGCGGAGGTGCAGACCTATCGCGGCACGCCGACGCTCACTGTCGGCGGCAAGGCCCTCTTCCCGTTCGCTTTCCTCGGGGTCCATGCGGGCCACTACGGCGAGTTCGCCGCCCAGGGCGCCCACCTCTACACCGTGGGTTGCGGCATGGGCAACCAGACGGTCGGCAAGTTCGACGCCGGCGAGCCCGCGCAGCTCCTGCAGGAGGTGCTGTCGCGGGACCCCGAAGCCCTGGTGATCCTGAGGCTTCAGCTCGAGCCTCCTGCCGCGTGGCTCGCGGCGAACCCCGACGAACGTGTGGTCTACGATGACGGCTCTGTGGGCCCGCAGTCCTTCGCCTCACAGAAGTGGCTTGACCTGATCTGCGGCGACTTGCGTCGGTTTGTGACCTACCTTCGGCGCAGTCCCTTTGCCGACCGGGTCATCGGCCTTCACCTCTGCACCGGCTACTCGGCCGAGTGGCAGAGCTGGGGCCTCTGGGACAACCGACGCGGCGACTTCTCTCCGGCGTTCGCAGGCTTCTTCCGTCGATGGCTGCGCACGCGCTACAAAGCCGATGCCGCCCTGGCAGGGGCATGGGGCTTGCACGGTGTCACGCTCGACACGGCATCGGTACCGTCCCGCGCCCGCAGGGAGGCGACGTCGCGGCTGCTGCTGGATCCTGCTGCCGAGAGCCAGGTGCTGGACTTCTACGGGGCATACGCGGCGGCGGCCTCGCAAGCGATCGCCCGTGTGGCCCGGGCCGTCAAGAGCGCCTCGCAGGGGCAGATGCTCGCCGGTGTCTTCTACGGCTACGCGCCGCAGTACGGCGGCCTGGCGCCGGAGACCCAGCATCTCGCGCTCAAGGCCGTGCTCGACTGCGCCGATATCGACTTCCTATGCGCGCCCGCCATGTACACCGACCGCGGGCCCGGCGGCACATCGACCTTCATGTCGCTCACTGACTCGGTCCGGCTGCACGGCAAGCTGTGGCTCAACGAATCCGACATCCGCACGCACCTGCAGCAGGACGCCACAGGCCGATGCGCCGATCTGGACCAGACGCTGGGCGTGCTGAAGCGCGAATATGCCGCCGTCCGCACGCGCGGCGCAGGGCAGTGGTGGTTCGACATGGGCGACGGCTGGTTCTCAGACCCCGCCATCCTGTCGACCTTCGGCGAGATGAACCGGCTCGGCCGGCAGGCGCTCAACGATCCGCCCGGACCGGAGTTCAAGCCTGAGATCGCCGTCGTCCTCAGTGAGCGGAGCGTCTTGAGACAGGCCGGCGGCGCGTTGGGCGACTTCTGGTTTCCCGCGCTCACCGCCCAGGTCGCCGCGCTCAACCGCATCGGCGCTCCGGCCGCGCTCTACCTGCTGGAGGACATCGAGCGCATGCCTGACGCGCGCATGGTGGTCCTGCTGAACGCGTTCGACCTCACAGCATCGCAGCGCCGGGCCATCGAGCGGCTCAAGTCGTCCGGTCGGGTTATTGTGTTCGTCTACACCGCGGGCATCGGCGGGGCGGCGCGGTCTGGGTCCATGGCAGAGGACCTCGAAGCGGCCGGCAAGCTGGTCGGGCAGCGGCTGCAGCCTATCGCACCGGGCTCCTTCCGGGTGCGCCTGAACGCAGATCCCCTCTGCCATGGCTTGCTCGCCGCCGAGCCGGTCTTCGGCATGTCGCCGACTGAGTTCGGTCCGAACCTGTCGGCAGGGCCGCGCTTCACCATTGCCGACGCCTCCCGCGTCCTGGGCACGTTCCCGGACGGAGGCGCGGCGCTCAGCGTTCGGGCGTTCCCGCGCTGGACCTCGGTCTGCAGCCTCTCGCCGGGCTTGCCTCCCGGCCTGCTTCGCAACCTGGCCCGGTTGGCCGGCGTGCATATCTTCTCTGAGACCGAGGATGCCTTCTACGCCGGCCGCGGGCTCATCGCGCTCCACGCCCGCGAGGCAGGCGACAAGGCGATTGCCCTGCCGTCCGACATGATGGTACGCGAGCTCTTCGCGCCCGGCGAACCCGAGACACGGACCCGGTTGCTGCGCTTCCGAGCCAAGGCGGCTGAGACGAGGGTGTTCCAGATCGTACGGTAGGAAGCCCGACAGCCCGGCAGGCCCAGCGAGCGACTGCGCCTGCCGGAGCGTGGCCTGCCGCTACTTCACTACCACGATCGACCTTGCCGGTACCGTGATGCGGCGGGCGCCGGTGACCGTTCTGGTGACCGCCTGGTCCGTGTTGTTGTAGTAGTGCACTGTCGGCCCGACGCGCGAGGCCAGGATGCCGTCGTATGCTGCGTCGATGGGCGCCGCGATGGGCTTCCATGGTCCCGCCGCGGTATGCACGGCCGCGTTCAGGAGGTGTGAGTAGGAGCCCCACGGGCCCGGCCAGACGACGGTCCATCCCTTGCCCAGCGGGCGAGCCGCGAGCGCGATGGCCTTCCTGGGCGGCATGGCCAGGCCGTCGGCCGGCTTGCCCAGCGAGACGACCGCCTTGTCCGGTGCGCCGACGACCTTGAGCTGGACCTCGAACACCTGCATTCCCAAGGAGCGGGGATCGCTGAGCGGGTTCGGTACCCAGACGGGGCTCTGGAAGCCGACCCGAGCGGACGACGCGCCCTCGATCGCCTTCGCGGGCACGGGCGCTTGGACCCATCGGTCGGCGCCGGGCCGCACGCGGGCGACCGCAACACCGTTCACGCTCAGCACGCCCCCGACGCCGGTCTGCTCGGGCACGGCCAGTCGCACGCGGAGTACGACGGGTCCGCCCCTGGGTACGGGTAGCGTCACGCCACAGTCGCCGCCGGTCCAACGGTAGCTGGGATCGGGGTTCTGCGTCGTCTTCGGCGCCTGCCCGCCCTCCGGCGCCTGCCACGCGCCGCCCAGCGCCTCTTCGGAACCCGAGCCAATATCCAGGGCCACACCGCGGACGTTCGGCATGACGGCCGCGGTTCGCGCGGCGTCCTGCCCCGGCCCGCGTAGCCACGGGGCCGCAGTGCCCCCAACCGACCGGAGCGGCAGGCAGCCGGCCGGAGCCATCAGCACCCCGCCGCCTGCCACCCACTTCCGGAGCGCGGCGATCGACGCCTGCTCAAGCGTGTCCCCGGAGAGGATGACGACCGCCCGGAAGCGCTTCAGCATCCCGTCGGCGATCATGTTCTCGTCGATGAACTCGAAGTCCACCGCGTCCCGCAGCTTCTCGGCGCGCGCAAGGAAGGTGCCCAGCACGCCCCCGTCCAGCGCGATGGACGAGTTGGGCATGATCGCCGCCACGGTCAGCCGCGGGCGGTTCGGCGCCAGGCGCCGGGCGTTCTCCATGAACCGGATGCCCTTCATGGTGGGCTGGTCCGGCGCGTCCATCAGGTACTTGAAGTAGGCGCCACGGCTGCCGCCCGCTGTCGCATCGAACACGCGACCCGCGATGCCCCAGGCCGAGTTGTCGCCGCCGGGCTCCGTGGTGTAGTACTGCCCGTAGAGCCGCGTGGCGGATCCCACCATGCGGGTGATCGCGAAGTTCGACGCCGCATCGTCGCCTTGGTTCGTGATCCGGATGCCCGCGCCGTACCGGGCGCACATCCTCGCCTGCGCGCCGAAGTCCGCGCCCAGCATCGGCTGTCCGTCGCCGCCCGTGCAGAGGTAGATGGGCAGCGTGGGGTAGAACTCGCGCGCGGTCTTCACCCAGTGCTCGGCGTAGGCCGTCATCGACTGGGTGTACCAGCCGACGAGGTCCACGGTGGCTCGGCGCGACGGCGCGGAGCCGGGCGCCATCGGCTCGACCGCCTCGAAGCCGCTGTAGGATGACCGCCACGCCGCGTTGAGCGCCGCTGTGGTGGCGTAGCGCGCCCGGAGCCACCGCTGGAGGTCCGCGCGGGCGTAGGGGTCGCCGCACCACCAGCCGGCATGGGCGTGTTGCCCGGCCATGTCGAACCCGCCGCCCGCCGGCATGAGCGACTCGCCCCAGTTGCCGGAGATGCCCAGGTTCAGCGCCTCGATGACGCCCGGCTCGTAGTGCGCGCGGAACAGCTCCAGGAAACGGCGCACGCCGCCGCGCAGGGCGGGATTCCAGATGCTCTGGATCGGCGTCGACTGCTTGTGCTCCAGGCAGACCGCGTCCACGCCGCCCTCGGTCCGGAACCACTTCGGCGTGGCGACGTAGGGCGCCGTGATGAGGAAGGGAAGCCACTTCAGATGGTGCTTACGGATCTGGGTGACCACGGGATCGTACGTGGCGTAGGTGACGCGTCCCTTCTCGGGCTCCAGTTGAGCCCAGCCGACGTAGCTCTGCAGGCTGGTAATGCCGATCTTCCGGGCGACGCGGTAGGCGTTGTCGGCCAGCTGGCCGGCCGGGACCGGTTCGTGGACCTGCCACTGCTGGATCACCGTCATGCCGGGCGCGATGACGGCCGCCCGGCGCGCCTCCAGCAGTTGCACAGGGTCGGCCGGGGGACGGTAGCCGTCGGGCTGCCGGTCGGTGAGCGTGATGCGCGCCACGGCCAGCGCTCCGGTAGTCCCCACGCGGAAGTCGGCGTCGCCGTTCTGCCGGCCTCCGAACGACGGCCTGCGCAGGATGAATGTGGCCGAGCGCCACTGCCGCTTCTCGCGCTGCCTGGTCACATCCGGCGAGGCGAGGTAGGCGCCGCCCTCGCCAGCGTCGTACTCCAGCGTGATGTCGCCGGCCTGGTCGAAGTACTCGACGATCACGTACAGGGCCGGCCGCATGGCGGGCCGAGGGGAGGCCTGAACATAGAGGAAGTTGCCGCCGGCGTCGCGGTCGATCATGCGGCACGCCCTGCCGCCCAGCGTCACTGGCCGGTTTACCCCGTCGCCGTAGCTGCGGACCACGAGCCCCTTAGCCACGTTGGTCGGCCCTAGATCCACCGAAGGCGCTCCACTCGCCGCGCCTCCCAGCCACACGAGCAACCCCAGGTACCACATACCGATGCCCCTCCCACCGAACCGTCTCTGCCGTCGTAGTTCGGCATGGAAGGGCATACATCCTGTGGGGCGAATACGGACCGAGCGCACCGTGGCGCCGTCTGCACGCTCGACTCATGTGCATGATGTCGGCCGCGCGGCCAACGACGCCCACATTACGGAGGACCGAAAGTGCCCCAGGACGCACCGAGGCCGTTGACACCGAGCGGGATTGGCCGCATACTTAACTGTACGCTACTATACTCTCGATTTCCCGCCCGCCACCACGACGGCCTTCACAGATACGGCGGGACCGAGAGCGGCGAAGGCTCATGCTCATGCTGACGAGATGCCGTACCGGCCGACACGCTGCGACGGAGGCTGAAACTCCGCCCGCGTCGTGCTGTCCCTCCCGCCCCCCCCCCCCCGACCTCCAGCACACCCGGACCGGCTAGCGGCCGGTAGTCTCATGTGTGCTGCTTGCGCCACCGCACGGCGCGTTCTCCCTGCGCTCACGGTGCGGCAGACCGTCGTGGGAGCGTTGGGTTACGCCCCCCAGAGTCGGCAGCCGAGCCTGCCGAAGGAGTTGTGAAATGATGCTGCGCTTACGCCTGTGGGTTGTGTGCGCGCTCCTTGTGTTGGCCCCGACGTTGTGCCGCGCCCAGGGTCGCCCGGATATCGAGTGGATGGCCGGCGGGCATGCCACGATCGTGAACTCACTGGCGTTCTCTCCTGACGGTACCCGGCTGATCTCGGGGGCCGGCGACACTTGGGGTATCGACTGGACCGTGAAGGTCTGGAACGTCACCGACTCGGCACTTGTCAGTACGCTGGCGCTCCACAGCTCCGACGCTCTGTCGGTGGCCTTCTCGCCGGACGGAGGGACCTTCGCGTCCGGCGGGCGCGACAAGGTAATCCACCTCTACCGTGCGTCCGATGGGGCCCTCCTGCGCACACTCACCGGATGCACGGGCGGCGTCGGCTCGATCGCGTTCACGCCCGACGGGTCCACCCTTGTGTCGGGCGACTATGCGGGGTATGTGCGCTACTGGCGCACATCGGACGGCGCCGGCCTCGGCGCGTACGGGCGCACCGACAGCTACCCCACGGTGGCTATCTCGCCGGACGGCAGCACGGTAGCCACGGGTTGGTCGAACGGCCGGGTCCGGCTGTTCAGGATGTCCGATAGGACTCTCCTCCAGACCCTGACGGGCCATACCGGCCGTGTGGCGTCTGTTGCCTTTTCGCCTGACAGCGCCGTGGTGGCATCGGGCAGCTATGACACGAGCGTGAAGCTCTGGAGGGCGTCTGACGGAGGGCCGATTCGCACCATCACGGGGCATACCGGCCGCATCATGTCGATCGCCTACGCACCCGATGGCCAGACGGTGGCGTCGGGCGGAGACGATGGCTCGGTGAGGATCTCTCGCGTTGCGGACGGCACTCTTGCAGGGGCCATCGTGCAGGGCGACGGAACCCGTGTGAAGTCTGTGGCCTTCGCCCCGGGCGGGGCCGCTCTGGCCGTGGGTGGAGAGAACTGCTCCGTGACGATCCGGAGCGTGCCCGACGGCGCTCTTGTCGCCGAGCTGACCCGGCACGGGAGCCCGGCACGGTGCGTTGGCTTCTCGCCTGACAGCGGAACGGTCGCTTCGGGTTCAGGCACGGCTACCAACGTTGTGGCGCTCCGTGACTGCACCGTCAGACTGTGGCGGGCGTCGGACGGTGCGCTGCTCCACACGCTGATCGGCCACACGTCGCCCGTCATGTCCGTGGCATTCTCGATGGACGGGTCCGTTGTGGCCTCTGCCGGAAGCTACGACCAGACGGTGAAGCTGTGGCGGGCCTCGGATGGCGCACTCCTCAACTCGCTGACCCATCCCACAGGCGTGTATGCCGTCGCCTTCTCGCCGGACGGAGTGACACTGGCGACCGGCGGCGGAGACAAGACGATCCGGCTGTGGCGCGCGTCCGATGGCGCGCCCCTGGGTACCCTCGCCGGGCACGACGGCGCAGTTGAGACTCTGGCCTACTCGCCCGACGGCTCCACCATCGTGTCCGGCGGCGCAGACGCCACGGTCCGGCTCTGGCGCGTCTCCGATGGGGGTCTCGTTCGGACCATCACCGGGCATACGGGCAACGTGCTCTCCGTGGCCTTCTCACCGGACGGGGCGTCCGTCGTGTCGTCGGGCGCCGACCGGACGATCTGCCTCTGGCGGGTGTCCGACGGCACACTCCAGCGCACCATCACCTGGAGCGGCCTCATCACCTACACCGCCGCGTTCACGCCGGATGGCGGCTTTCTTGTGTGCGGCGCATCGTACGGCGGCGTCAGCATCTGGCGCGTCTTCGACGGCGCGCTCATGTGGTCGTACGACCAGGAGATGGGCACCGGGGTTGAGGGTATCGCGGTCGCACGCGACGGTCTGCACATGGCCCTGGCCCGGCTGGACGCCACAGTTGTGCTGGCCCGTATGCCCACCGCGGACTTCCGGCCCAATACCGCATCCTGGGCGCCAGACCGAGCCGGGTCGCTGGATGGCCTGGTGACGTTGAAGGCGTACCTCTGGCGCACGACAGACAGGCAGTTTCTTGCCGCCAAGCCGGTGACGTTCTCTGTTGACGGCACCGCCGTAGGGTCCGCCACCACCGACGCCGGCGGTCAGTCGGCGCTTGGATGGACCGCTACGCTCGGGCCGACCACGCGCACGCTCAGGGCCGAGTTCGTCGGAGACACCGAGTACCGCGGCTGCTCAACGTCCGCCGTCCTCACGGTGTCCCGCTACCCGACGCAGATCTACACCGTCGACCGGACCGGCAACGGCACCGAGTTCGTCACGCTCAAGGGCTGGCTGCGGCGCTCGGACACCTCGGCGTTCCTGGAGGGCAAACTGCTCACCTTCTCGGTGGACGGCACAGACGTGGCGTCCGGTGTGACTGATTTGGGTGGCCAGGCCGCCGTTAACTGGCGCATCGCCGGCTGGGTGACGCCCGGAGCGCACGCACTGACCTGTGCGTTCGCAGGCGATGCCGCCTTCGCGCCGAGCTCGGCCGCGGCCACGCTGACCGCCACACAGACCGCCACCAAGATGTACATGCCGGACCGGGCGGGCAGGCCCTACCAGGTCGGCAGCCGGGCCTACCTGACCGCGTACCTCTACCGGATGGACAACCGCCCGGTCGGCAACAAGACGCTCCAGTTCCAGGTTGACGGCACGACGGTGGGCTCCGGCGTCACCAACGATCCCGAGGTGGGCGGGAACGGCCGGGCCATGTTCCTCTGGGACATCCCGGTCACGTTCGCAGCCGGCGTCCACGCCATGCGGGCCGACTTCGCCGGCGACAACGGCTACACGGCCTCGCACACCCACGCCTCGCTGACCCTGGACATGGGCGCGCTCTATATCTGGCCCTACGTCCGCTCCGTCGTACAGGGCGAGGCGTGGCCGCTTCGGGCCTTCGTCCGGACCGTCCCGGACTACACCTGGCAGCCCGGCCTGACCATCGAGTTCACCCTCGATCCGGGCCCGAGCCAGGTCTCGCTCGGCACGGCGGTCACCGATGCCTCCGGCATCGCCACGCTCCAAGCCGCGTCGGCCGGCGTCGCCGTCGGCACACATACCATCCGCGCCTCTTACGCCGGCAGCCCGGCCGTAGCCCCTGCCCAGGCCGACACCACCGCCACGGTCGTGGCGCCGTGACGTAAATGCCGTCAGCCGAGCCACCGTGCGCGGACAGCCGACGCGTCCGGTGGCTCGACGCGGTATATTCCGGGAGCGGCGCAGGCGACCCCCGCCGCATCGCTCCCGGAGGTATGCCCCATGGTCCGTCTCGCCCTCGTCATGCTCGTGGCCGCACTGGCCGGGTCATCGATCTGCGCTCAGGCCGCGCCGAAGTCCGCGGTGCTCGACAACGGCCTGGTGCGAGCCGAGTTTGGGCCTCGCGGCCTCGCTGCCCTGCGCGATAGGTCCACCGGCCGCGTGCTGAGCGTCAGGGAGGAAGGCTTCTCGGTCCTGGTGGGCGACGCCACCATCGACACGGCCTACGCACCGGCCGTGGGTCCAGCCATGGGGAGCGACACCGCCACCTACACCCGCCGCTCCGGGCAGTGGACTGCGCGGGCGATCTACGAACTGAAGCCGGGCCGGCGGTTCCTCACCAAGAGGGTCACGGTGGCCGGCAAGGGCGATCGCCCGGTCCGCGTGCGTCGGGTCGAGCTACTGCGGCCGGTGCTCGCCACTCCCATCGCCGAGGTGCAGCGCGTCCGCGACGTGGCCTTCCTTCGCATGGGTTCGCGTCCGGGCGCTCCTGTCGACTGGGGGGTCTTCGTCGCCCTCCAGAACCCGTTCCTGCAGCTCATGCGCTCCGGCAACGCCCTCTCCTGCGCCTACGTGCCGGACCTGGCGTGGACTCCCGACGCCGGCGAGTTCAGTTCGGACCGCGTCTGCATCGGCCCGTACCGGATGAGCGGGACCACCTACCCGGCGGCGCTCCTGCCCGAATGGAAGGCGCCCGCTCCGGAGGGCGAGGCGGCCGGGCCGGGCATCGACGCCGCCGAGGTCGACGCCGTGCTGGCCTGCGTGCGCGAGTTCCTCCTGTACAAGCCGCAGCGATCGGCCAGGCTGCACGTGGGCTGGTGCGAGAACGACTACCAAATCGACATCGCCACTGCTGAGGGCCGCGAGGAGTACAAGCGGATTATCGACCAGGCGGCGGCGGTGGGCTGCACCACCCTCCTATTCGACCCCGCCAACAGCGTGGATGCCCCGCTCGAGGAGAACCGCGACGCCTGGGGCTGGGAGAACCTGCTCTGGTTCAGCATCGGCCAGAAGCTCCGCAAGGGCGAGTGGGATCCCGCCAAGCAGCCGCTGCCGGGGAGCATCGCGTCGCTGGTGGAGTATGCCCGAACCCGCGGCGTCAAGATGGTCGCGTACGTCTACCCGTCGCTCCCCTTCATGCAGGACCCGGCATGGACCTCCTGGGTGCCCGGCGGCAGGCCCGGCGGCTACCTGGGCGCCGACACCGGCCAGCGCACCTTCCAGGACTGGCTCCTGGACAGGATGGACGCCTTCACGAAGGGCACGGGAGCCGGCGGCTACTCCTTCGACCACTGGTGGATCGCCTACGACGAGACGCGCAGCAGCCGCTACGAGCAGTGGGCCGGCGCCCGGCGGATCATGGAGGAGCTACGCCGACGGCAGCCGGACGCCGTCATCGACACCCGGCAGCAGATCCATCACTTCGGGGTCTGGACCTGGTTGGCGGGCAGCTATCCCCATCCGCTTAACTCGGATGAGCAGCCCGAGAGCTTCCGCGCGTTCCCGGACCTCCACTGGAGCCGGGCCTCGGCGGACCGGCAGCGCCGAACGGCCTGGTACTTCCGCAACAACTGCTTCGTTCCCGCCGAGATCATGCCCGGCTACATGCTCCACCAGACGCCGCGCCTTACCGCCGAGGGCCAGACGATGCGGACCCGGTTCCGCCCTGCTGACTGGGACCTGCTGGGCTGGAAGTATTCCGTGCTGTCTTCCATCTCAACGGCTCCGCTGAACCACGTGGTGAACATGCTGCCCGCCAGGGATTCGCGCGAGTTCGCCGCATTCGGCGAGGCGGACCGTAAGTGGCTGCGCGGCTGGCTCGACTGGACCGACCGCCACACGGAGCTGCTGCGTGCGGGCAAGCCCATCGCGTCGCTGGGCCAGCCCCGCGTCGGCGGAGTGGACGGCTGGTCGGCCTGCTCCGGCTCGCGCGGCTTCCTCTTCCTGTTCAACCCGAACTACCGCGCGTTGCCGGCCGACCTTCGCCTCGATGCCGCACTGGGCCTGTCCGGCCGAGCGGGCATGAGCATCCGGCAGCTCTATCCCGATATCGAGGCCGGGACGCTCCTGCCGCCGACTTCCGGCTCGGAGTGGCGTCTCGGTGACAGGCTGAGCTTCCCGATGCCCGGTTGCTCGGTCCGCGTGTTCGAGATCGCCCCGAGCGCGCCGGCGGCGGGGCCGGTGGTGATGGGTTGCTCAGGAACGGCGTCTCTGCAGGACGGCATCGTTTCAGTGATCGGAGCCAGGGGCGAGCCGGGCTCCGACCGGGCTGTGGCGGTAGTGCTGCCGTCTGCGGGCCGGGTTCGCGAGCTCAAGGTGAACGGCGTCTCCGTTCCCTTCGCGCAGTCCGGCGCGATGGTCCATGCGACGGTGCGCTTCGCCGGCACGCCGTGCGGTGCGCGACGGCAGATCGGCGCCTATGATCCGTCGTTCACGGGCGGCGGATACCGGGCTGAGGCAGCCGTCCCCGCTCGCGTCTGGCGGCAGTTGGCCGATCGCAAGCGCACATGGCCCGTGGAGTACACCGCCGACGAGCGTGCCGCGCCGTGGCTGAACTCCGATCGCCTCATCCTCTATGTCCAGGTCGCCGACCCCAACGACGGTATGCGGGTCACGC
Organism: uncultured Chthonomonas sp.; assembly: GCA_903885605.1. Taxonomy (GTDB): domain Bacteria; phylum Armatimonadota; class Chthonomonadetes; order Chthonomonadales; family CAJBBX01; genus CAJBBX01. Next base: position 14,297 of record CAISJD010000096.1, read on the forward strand.
TGAGCATCGACGGCAAGGCCGTGCCGCTTCGGCCGGCCTACACCAGCATCGTGAGGAGCAACCCGGCCAACACCTTCGTGGGATGGATGGCCGACATCACCGACCTCTCGCCCGACGCCAAGCACGTCTTTGAGCTCCAGTTGCCCATGCTATCGCCGGGTCAGTTCCAGGGCATGTTCCTCGACACGGTCGAGGCGGAGATGACCGAGGAGGTGGCGGCAGCGCGCTGACGAGGCCAGCGGGCCTCGTCAGCTACTCCCATCCCCGCCTACCACCGAACTACGGCGTGGCGCAGCCTGGGGTTCTTGGGAAGGGGTGAAGGCGCCGGCGCGGTGGTGTAGAGATGCTCCACCACCTTGCTCACGAGCGGCAGGACGGCGCCGGGCTCCGGCCAGAAGCCGCCGATGCGCCAGTACCAGCCCCATCCGCCCAGCCGGTAGCCGCCGATGTAGTCTCTGCCGCCGCCGGTGACCAGCGTCGTGCGCGCAGCTGGTCCGGAACCGGCCAAGCCGCGGTTGGTGGGCGCCGCCGACCCCTCTAGCGCCGTGGTCAGGTCGAAGCCCAGCATGGCCCGACCCGCATCGGTCACGCGGAGGGGTGCGGGCTGGGCGTCCACGGGGCCGTCGCCCACCTCCACGCCGATGCGCGCGACGCCTGCCGGGCCGATGGCCGTGGAGGTCCACCCGTCGGCGGAGCGGACCAGCGCCGCGTAGTGCGTATAGCCCGCGGTCTCCCACCAGCATCCGCCCTGGGCCACATAGCGGCGCACGGCGTCCAGCGTGTCGGTCCAGCGGTCGGCGGCGGTGGCTGGGAAGCCCTCGCCGTAGGGGTTCACGACGGCGAACCAGCTCCTCCGGCCGGCCTGCAGCGCGGCGAGTAGCTGCTCGGCAGTGGTGATCACCTTCACCTCGAGGCCATGCCTGGTCGCCAGAGGCGAAGAGCCCAGCGCCTTCACCCAGTCGGCAGGCCGGATGCGCGTCCACGTGGGCTCCGGGCCGGGACCGAGGTCGATGACCCCGATGGCCGGCTTGGCGCCGGGCCACGCGCTGGGGGCCACGCCGACGGCGTCAGCGGGCGGCGCCAGCGGCTTCTCGGCGTCGGCGACGGGCAGGGAAACGGTGATCTTGCCCGCCCTGGCCGCTGAGGTGGCGAGTTTGGCTCCGTCAAAGCCCACAATCGCGGCGCCCGAGACGGGCTTCGGAAGCTCGACGGAGACCCGCGCCGCCGCGGGCGCATAGAGCCAGACGTCGGCGGAGCGGCCGTCGGCCCGCAGCTTGGCGACGAAGCGGCTGCCGGCGCGCACTCCCGGCGCCTCGGCTCGGAACCCGAAGCCGGGCAGGTTGTCGGGGCCGGAGGTGGCGCCGCGGCCGAGGTTGGCGGTGATCCTCACGTCGCCGTAGGTGGCCCGGATCACGCCGTCGTCGCCTGCCTCCGACATGCCCTGCGGCCGCTCGTGGCGGAACGCGCCCACCGGCGCCCCGACGTAGCGCGAGACCACGGCCTTCTGCAGCGCGTCGAGCCAGAGGAGCCACTGCTTCGCCGGACCGTCGGACGCGATGGCCTGTGCCGAAGCCGCATAGCTGAGCCCGAAGCCGAGGCCCAGCGTCCACGTGAGCGTCTCCTCGTTGGTGACGAACTGGCCAAGGTCGTGGTGGATCATGGAGGCCTTGTCGTGCGCCAGCCTCTGGGCCATCGGATAGACGCTCCAGGTCTCCGGCGCGATGGTCTCCCGGAGCAGGCGGCGCCACTCCGGCGCGTGCTCGGTGGGCACCAGGTTCCAGGTCATACCGCATAGCTGGGCCTCGTACTGGGCCACGCGGTCCCAGCCGCTCTCGGTGGAGAGGGGCGCCCGGGCAGCATCCTCGGCCACCATGGAGAGGAGGCCCTGCACGTAAGCGTCCGGCGCCGGCGAGCCCTCGCTGGTGTCATGGGCCCACGTGCGCGCGCCGCACTGGTCCTGGAACAGCAGGTCAACGGGCACGGTCTCGGTGAACTGCGCCACGGTCTTGCGGTTGGCCTCTCGGACGGCGGGATGCCAGTAGCAGATGGTCCATCCATCGTTCGGCCCGTATTTCTCGTAGATGGGCTTGCCCGCCAGGTCCTTTACCAACGGCGCCTCGCCGGCTGCCTGGAAGGTGGGTCCGCGCGGGTTGTCGCACCACCAGGTTGGGTTCGTGTAGGGCATCACGAGGTGGCCCAACTGCCGAGCCCGGGCGGTCATCTGCTGTAGTTCCGCCAGTGTCCCGAAGCCGGCGTTGGGCGGCAGGTGGTCGGGGTACTGCTTGTCGAACCCGCCGTGCAGGTAGTCGGCGAAGTGGACCAGCGTGGGCTTCGGCAGGGAGGTCAGTGCGGCGGCCTTGTCGCGCGCGCCGCCGGAGAGATAGAGGAGTACGGAGTTACGGAAGCGCTCCAGCGTGGCGGGTTGCATCTTCGCTATGAGCTTCCGCGTGATGCCGTTGGCGGCGGCGTAGCGCGCGAGGCCGGCCTCGGCGTTGGAGCCCAGGGCGATGCGGGTGATGGGGGACCGCCACGTCGCGCCGGCCTTCACGAAGGGCGCGTAACCGCGGTCGAAGTACCCGCCTTCGGCGTCCGATCCGCAGGCCAGTTCGCCCGGCGTGAAGAGCTCCTTTGTGGTCCAGGGCTTGGCCGGCAGGGGCTGGACACGGTAGATGGACGCGGAACCCGTCTGGGCGTCGAGGTGCGCGAAGTCGGCGAAGAGCGCCGGGTAGCGCCCGGCAAAGCGGTAGTGCCGAACCGGAGCCATGGCGTAGAAGAAGGGGTGGCCGCCGGTCTCGATCCATGCCCCGCCCGCTTCGGCGAAGCCCGCGATGGCCGCTACCGTGGCCTTCATGTCGGCCTGCGGCAGCGTGGGGCACCACTCGCCGTAGGGGTTGATGATCACTGCGCATCCGCCGTCGCGCAGCGTCTCGGCCAGTTGCGCGGGGTCCTGGATCAGAACGGTCTCGGCCGATCCCTTGAGCGCCTCGACCCAGTCCACGGCGGGCACAGCCGACCAACCACCGTTGGCGGGAGCGCGACGGAGCGCGATGACGCCCACCTTGCGCCGCTGGGCCGGGGCCTCGGCCGCCAGTCGGGCGGCGACGCGGGCCATCGCGTCGCGGGCCAGCCCGGCCTCGGCGGCGCTGACAGCCCCGCCGACGCGCCAGGCCCAGCCTCTCCCCACGTGTCGGCCGCTGAGCCACGGCCCGTTGTCAGATGCTGCCAGCGTCACGTCCGACGTGCCGGGGGCGCAGGGCCGGTTGACCACGGCGCGGCCGGCCGCGATGCGCTGGGCCAGGCTGTCGCCCAGCCACTGGCGCGTCGTCTCCGTTGGACGCAGCGCCACCGGTGCGTCCTGGTCGGGGCGCTGCACGGGCGGGCCGCCGTAGAGCGCCGCGCAGTGCTCGGAGCCTGCGATGGTCGGCTCCCAGGCGCTGGATCGCTCGGGCGGCTGGGGAAGGAAGAAGCGGCTGTTGAACTCCATGCCGACGGACTGGTTGCCATCGCAAGGGAAGACGAACCTCCGCACGCCCTGCGCCTCAAACCGGAGCCGCGCCGGTAGCTCGAAGGCCAGTAGCGCCTCGGTGTGCGGGGTCACGGCGGCCCGCAGGTCCAGTTCCGACCCCGCCGCCCGTGCCGTCACCGTCACGTCCAGATCGGGCCCTGTGAACCTCAGCGTCGCCGCCTTGCCTGACGCAGCCCGCTCGACCGTGAAGCGCCGCTCGCCGGAGTTCGGCGCGTACTGGGCCGCATCGATGACCTTGCCGTTCCGCAGCCGCGCACGCCACAGGCCGGGCTCACCGGTGTGCGCGATGACCTTGCCGGAGGGGCCGCGTAGCGTTAGCGGCGATCCCGGCCCGACTGCCAGTTCGGCGAAGCCGCCGGTCAGCGGCAACCGCGTCTGGGCCGATGCGGTCGAGGCGAGGCAGGCAGCGATGGACGCCGCCAGGGCGGTGCGGTGCATAGGTGGAACCTCCGAGTTGCGCGGGGCGATGCGCCCGACGGTGGCGTTATACCTGTTGGTTTGGCGCGCACACAGGTCCGAAGCGTGGCCGCATGGGCTAACATCATCCATGCAACCACTCACCTTCGGCTCCGGCGCGTTTGCTGCCGGCCTGGACCCCGGTTCCGGGTCCATCACGGTCAACCATGGGGGCACGGCCTGGACCTTCGCGGGGCCTGCCGCCGGCTTCGGGTACCTCGGCCTCGAGGGCAAGCCCCTGGCCCTGGGCGCCGCCGACGGTGTGCCGCTGACCTGGGCGCCCGCCGGGAAGCGCGGCCTGGGCGCCGAGGGCGCCGTGCCCGGCGCGAAGGTGAGGGTGCGAATCGCGTTCGCTCTGGCCGGTTCCGACCGCCTGACGTGCCGCCTCGAGCTCAAGGGGCCTGACTGCGGCAAGGTGACCTACGTCGTCTTCCCCTATTCCCCGCGGCTTCGCGGCCCCGCCGCGCGCGTCGTCGTGCCGCAGTGGCTGGGTCTCCTCGTTCCCGCCGAAGGGCCCGACCTGGCCATCCGGCGCACGGTCTGGCAGCGTCCGCTGTCGATGCGCTTCATGGGACTGACGCAGACGCTGGAGCCGGACAGCCCCGCCTGCCTCGCCATCCTCAAGGACTCGTTGGAGCGGCTCGTCGAGATTCGGCGCGACAAGGGCGTCGCGGGCTTCTCGTACATCGGCGAACCCTCCTTCTTCGAGCGAGCGGCGCAGGTGCGGACCCAGTCGCTGGAGTTCCGCTTCCTGCGCGGCGGCTACGTCAAGGTCGCGACGGCCTACCGCGACTGGATGCGCCGTCGGCCCGAGTGGCGTACGCTGACCGCCCGAACTCGCCCTTGCTCGCCTCGCCAGATCGGCGGCGCCCAGATGTTCGGCCACATCCCGTGCGACTACGGCGGTCCGACGGTGACCACGTTCGACGAGTTCATCCCGCGCATCCGGGCTCTGAAGGAGGCGGGTGTCGAGCGCGCCATCTTCCACCTCGGAGGATGGAACCGCGACGGCTACGACAGCCACTACCCGGACATCCTGCCCGCCAACCCGCGATGCGGCGGCGACGAGGGGATGCGGCGGCTGACCGACGCCATCGACGAACTGGGCTACGTCTGCACGCCGCACGACGACCTGGCGATCATCTCCACGGACTCGCCCAGCTTCAACGCAAAGCTGGCCGCCCGGGCTCCGAACGGCGAACTGCACAACGGCGGCGTCTATCGAGAGCAGCAGTACCGCATCGCCACCGCCGAGGCGCAGACGCGGTTCGCCGAGCGGAACATGCCCCAGGTCGCCAAGCGCTTCCCGCGGCTGCACGGCTACCTGTTCGATGTCGTGACCTCCTACCCGCCGCTGGAGGACCACTCCACGTCGCCGCCGATCTCGAAGGCCGCGGATATCGCGGCGCGAACAGGCTCGCTACGCGTGGCCAGACGCGAGTTCTCGCGCTTCATGGTCTGCGAGTCGATCACGGACTGGGCTATCGAGTACCTCGACGCCGCCTTCATGGCCGAGGAGGGGTACCAGCATCGCGGCGACGGCGGCTGGTCGGTGGACGCGCTCGCCGGCGAGATCGTCCCGCTTTGGGAACTTGTCTACCACGATTCCATCCTGGGCATCCGTGAGTCGACCATCCACGTGAACACGCCCATGGAGACCGAGGACCCCTTCCTCCGGTACCTGCGCATCTTCCTGAAGACGCTGCGCGCGGGCACGCTGCCGCCCTGCTTCTACTCGGACGACCTGCGCCTCAACATCCTCGCGAGCTACAAGGCCGGGGCGAAGCAGGAGTGCGGCGGCTGGTCGGGCCTTGACGTGAAGCCGCTCCTGGCAACCGTCAGCAAGCTCAGCGCATGGCTGGCCGACGCCGTCTTTGCCGCGCCCATGGTCGGCCACTGCTTTGTGGGCGGCAGCCTCTACCGGGAACAGACGGTGTTCCGAACCCCCAGGGGACCCGTCACCGTGACCGTGAACACCGGCGTAGACGCCTGGAGCCCGGAGCCGGGATGGACGTTGCCGCCGCTGGGTCTGATGATCGTGGGCCCCGGGCTGCTGGCCTACCATGCTGAGGAGGCCGCCGGCCATCGCTTCGCGGCGCCCACGTTGGCGGCGGCGCGGCGGGGGCAGGTCTTTCGGGCTTTCGGGGACACAGATATCGTCACCGGCGTACATCCAGTCACGACTGCGTCAGCGCCGTCAGCGTGCCGGTAACCTTGCGCGGAATCGGGGGTTCAGGCCGGTTGGCCGTCGGGGTTGCCGCGTGGTAATCTACTGAGCAGCCGCGCCCGGCTAATGGCCGTCGCGGCAGCAACAGCCACAGCAGGCGCGTTAGCCTGAGTGGCCGATATAGTGTCGATTTTGGTTGGTTTATCTTGCCGTGGCGGAGCGCCCATTGGACCCCTCAGTATGGCGCGTTGAGATGTTCGGCGGCGTTCGCGCCGTTCACCATGGGCGCATCATCTGCGCCTTCAAGACGCAGAAGACGGCGGCCCTCCTGGTCCGTCTGGCGCATCCTCTCGGCATCGCCTATGGTCGGGACCAGCTCGCCGATCTCCTCTGGCCCGATGTCGACTACGAGCATGCCCGCCAGAGCTTCCGCGATGCCCTCAGCACGTTGCGCTCCGCGCTACGACTGTCCGGTCCGGCGGCGGAGCCGATCATCCGCGCCGACCGCCACATTGTCGAGCTGCTGCCCCACGCCGTAACCACCGACCTCGCGGAGTTTGACGCCGAGGTCGCGACCGCGGCCGGGGCGTCAGAGGCCGATGCCGTATTCCACCTTCGGCGGGCCGTCGCCCTCTACCGCGGCGAGGTGGCGCCGACCTTGTACGATGACTGGGCGATGGCCATACGCACTCGGTACGCCGAAGCCCATATTCAGGCGCTGACCCGCCTGGTGGACCTCTGCCTGGCCGCAGGCGACGCCGACGCTGCCATCGCGTACGCGACGGTGGCCATAGAAACCGACCCGCTGGAGGAGGAGCACACGCTCCGACTGATGCAGGCCGCCGTGTGCTGCGGTCGCCGTTCGGTCGCCGCGCGAGCCTACTCGCGCCTGGTCGATCGGCTCCGTGACGAGATGGATGAAGGGCCCTCGGATGATCTCCGCACCGCCGCCCGCGATCTGGGGGTCGAAGCGGCTCATCGTAGCGGCCACACGGTCGCGCCCGAACCGGAGCCTCTCGTAGGTCAGCCGGTAGACCGGCGTCCGGCGTCCGGGCCACCGAAGTCCCACCTGCCTGCGCTTACCCACGCTATGATCGGCTGCGAGCCGGAGGTGGCGCGCATCATGGAGCGCCTCCGCACCGGCGACCGGCTCGTGACCCTGACCGGGCCTGGCGGCGTCGGGAAGTCGTGCCTCAGCATGGAAGTCGGCAAGCGCTTCTGGGCTGAGTTGCGCGTTGCCGTCCACTTTGTGCCGCTGGATGACCTGACCGATCCCGCTCTCATCCATGCCCGCATTCGGCAGATCGTCGCGGGTCGCGAGATGTCCGGCTCGGAGCCGCTGGAGGATATCGCTGCCCTGCTGGCCGGCGAGCCGTCACTGGTCATCCTGGACAACATGGAGCAGTTCCGCGCGGCCGGAGCGGTTCAGGTCGGCGCACTGATGGCGCGGATGCCGGACCTGAGGGTCCTCGTGACGTCGCGCTCGAGGCTGGGGCTGCCGGTCGAGAGGGTCGTGGTGCTCAAGCCGCTGGCGCTGCCCGATGTCGACGCCGCCCTGGACCCGGCCGCGCTCTCCCCGAGCGTCAGGCTGTTCGTAGAGCGCGCGACCCTGACGGATCCCGAGTTCAGGCTTACCGAGCGCAACCGCCGGGCGGTGATCGAGCTGGTCCGTCGGCTGGAGGGGCTGCCACTGGCGATCGTCCTGGCTGCGGCAAGATGCGGCGCACTCACTGCCGAGCAGGTCAACGAGCGGCTGGCAAGGGCCATCCACGGCTGGAGGGGCTCGGCGGGCCACACCGGCAGGCACGGCTCGTTGAGCGCGGCGATGGCGTGGAGCATCGGCCTCCTGCCCCCGCGGCTTCGGACCCTCTTTGCCCGCCTGTGCGTCTTCTCCGGCGACTTCACCGCCGACGCCGCAATGGAGGTGTGTGCGGGTTCGCCGGTGGCCGAGACCGAGGACGAAATGCTTGAGGACCTCTTCCGGCTCTGCTGCTGCTCGCTGCTGGAGACGGTAGCGGGCGACGCCGGAGTGCGCTTCAGGCTGCTTCATGTGATCCGCGGCGCGGCGCCCGACATCCTGGGGCGCGGGTTGCTGGATGACCCGGCCCGTCGCTACGCGAGCCGCTACGTGCGCCTGGCGGCGGAGCTGGGGGCGACCGCCCATCGCATCCCCGAGATGGCCGCCGCGGCCGATATCGAGGCGCACCACTTCGGAGCTGCGCTGGATTGGCTGATCGGTCAGGACGAGCTGGAGGCGGCCGCAGGCGCCGTCGCGAACCTGACGCTCTACTGGGCTACGCGCGGCCGCCACGCCGAGGCGCGATCCTACATCGACCGCCTGCTCGCCCGCCGCGAGGAGTTCGCGAGCGGCTCTATCCGGGAGTTGCTCTATCACGGCGCCTGGCTTGCGCTGGGGGCGGGCGACAGCGACGGGGCGGAGAGACTGGCTCTCGACCACCGGCAGGCGAAGCCCGCGATCACCGACGACAACCTCGTTGCCACGAACTCGCTTCAGGCGCAGGTCGCCTACCACGCCGGCGACTACCAGGCTGCGGCGCGGTTGTATGACGGCGCCATCAACGCGGCGCGGCAGATGCACTCGGGCGCTACCCTCGAGCGCAACCTCGCCGTGCTCTATGGGCACCTCGGCGAGTGCATGGAAGCCCTGGGCGACCACCGGCTCGCGCTGGAGTTCTGCGAGGCCGCACTCGCCGAATCGGCGAATATCGAGGGAGAGCCCTACTCCTTCATCCAGGCGGCGGGCCGCAACACCATGCGCGGTGACGTGGTCCGGGCACGGGCCCAGTATGGCGAGGCCATGGCCGCCTACGAGCGGCTACAGCAACCTCCCGGTGTGGCCATCACGTTGCGGGGCCAAGGGGTGTTGTACACCCTTCAGGGTGATTTGCCGGCTGCCCGGGCGTGCCTGGAGCAGAGCCTGGCCGCCTGGCGTTCCATCAACGCCGATGCCGACGCCGTGTACGACCTGCTCGGCTGCCTGGGCAACTTGCTGGTGGCGGAGGGGCGCCCGGAAGAGGCCGCGCCGCATTGGAGCGAGGCCCTCGCGCACTGGCGCGGCAAGGGTCACCCGCGGTGGACTTCCGTCGCGCTCTGCGGCCTGGCTCGGGCGCAGCTTGCGGCCGGCGATCTGGACGGTGCGGCAGCCGCGTGCGCCGAGGCGATGACGGTCATCACGGGCTCGCAGTTTGAGTGGACCGCGCACTCCTGCAGGCACACTCAGGCGGAGATCGCCCACGCGTACGGCGACGTGCCGGGCGCCTGCGCCCTGCTGGCCCAAAGCCTGGCCGCACGCATTGGCTCCGGCTGCCTGCCGTGGCTGGTGGACTCGCTGTCTGTCGCCTGCCGGATCCTCGCCGACGGCCACGTCGCAGAGGCCCGAACCGCCTGCCGCGCGGTGACGGCTCTACGCCGATGGTTGGCCCACCCTGTTGGTCCCGTCGAGCGCCCCATCTCGGTGGCCACGGCCGCCGCTACCCGCTGCGTCGCGTCCCTGGTCGGCGCCGGAGAGGCCTGATGCCGACGGCTGAACGCCTCCTCAGGTGGCCCGCAGGCTCCAGGCGGTCAGCTACTCCCTCCTCGCGTCGGCCGGAATGCGCGCCGGAGCGGTGCGCGCCGCCATCCGGAGGCCCCGTAGCCGCAGCGTCTCCAGCGACGCTCCTCGGTCGTAGTCGCTCAGTATGGCCTGGAGCTCGCGCGCCTTGCCCTGGCCCTTCAGCAGCGTCAGCAGGCAGTAGTCCTGCCATCCTTGCCGCACTGCCTCCGACTGCCTGGTGGGGATGGGGCCACGCGGGCCGGGATAGACCATCAGGTAGTCGGGCAGGTCCTCGCCGGTCAGCCACTCGGCGTCCGTGTCGTTCCACGGATCGCCGCGCGGGGCATAGTACGAGTAGAAGCCCCAGCCGTTCCATCCGCGCTTGAATGCGTCCCAAGCCTGCCGCGTGTAGAGCTCCAGCTGCTCGGCGCTCTCGCTCTTGGCCGATTGCGTACTCACGGTGTAGAACGCGCGCACCGACCGGGGGGAGTTGAACAGCTCGAGGCTCTTCGGCCGGTCGCGCAGCAGGAGATAGATCGGCGCCGAGATGTCGACTGCCTCCCGGTACCAGGGGCCCAGCGCGGCGCCCACCACCGCGTCAGGCTCTACGCCTGTGCCGTTCCAGAAGCTGGGGTTGCAGTAGATGCGGACACGCGGGTCTGCCGTGCGGATCAGGCGGGCCAGCGCGCCGAAGGCCCTGGAGTTGCCCTTGCCCGGTTCGTCCGTCAGCTGGGCGTACCAGTCGGCGTACCCCAGGCCCAGTGCCCTGGCTTGCGCCACGTGGCCGCGGACCATAGCCGCGATCCTGGCCTCGTCGTCGGCCGTCAGCTTGTCGGGATCGATCGCGCCGCCGTAGAGCCGGTGCCCGTAGTCGCCGATGCCCCAGATGTCGTGTATGGTGGTGCCGCGCTTGTGTGCCAGTTCCGCGAGGCTTCCCGGCAGCGGCCACCCGGTCCAGACGGTCACCCCGAGCGACTGCTTGTAGGCCACTTCCCGCGCCGCACGATCGGCGTAGACGAACGGGAACATCGACGTGCCGTCGCACCAGGTCTGGAGCCACACCCGCGGGCGCGGAAGCGTGACGTCGAGTACCTCCACCCGTACAGTGAGCGAGGGGCCTGGCGTGCATGCCAGTTGCGCCTCGTACACGCCGGGCTTCGCTCCGTGCGAGGTGATCGAGAGCCAGAGCGCCGCCGAGCCCGCGGGTGACAGCGTCACCCGTGGGAAATCCGCGATGCCCGGACCATTGGCCAGGTAACGCTGCATGAGGCTCGAGGGGAGCATGTTGTCCGCGGCAAAGAGCGGTCCGAGGTTGGCCCCGTAGTAGCGCGAACCGATGGCGCCGGCGACCCGAAGCTCTCCGGTGAGGCCTGGAGCGGACGCCGAACTGCCCTGCCTGTGGAACCGGCCGACGGCGAGGGTGAACGTGGCGGGCTTGAGGCTTGTGGTGTTCGTCAGCACGAGCGCGAGGTTGTCGGTCGCGTTGCGCGGCATGCTCCTCTGCACGGTGCGGCAGATGCTCCCGGGCGCCGGAAGGAGGGGGGCGTGGCTGATGCTGTCCCATGTGGCGGCGCGCGACCAGACGGCAGGCTGCTTCGACCATGCACCCAGGCCCGCCTGCCAGTCCCAGAAGCGGGCATCCGAGAAGGTGGTTTTCTGGATGCCCGGTATGGAGCTGAACGCGGCCTCCGATGCCGCCGGCGTGGGAGCCGTCGGCCGGTAGGCCTCGGGCTGGGCCGCCGTGGCCTGTGCGTCGCCCCAAGCGATCACCTCGTCCAGGTACGTGATGCCTGAGGCCTCAACGCTCACGCGCAGATAGCGCCCGTGCGGCTTCGCAGGCATTTGTATCCGATGGAAGGCTGCGTCCGGCGCCTCAGTGCGGCTACGCTGATAGACCGTCCGCCACCCTCCAACCTCATCATCCCGGACCTGCAGCAGGACCGACGCCTGCTTGCTGCGCGTGCAGAGGTCGATCTCGGCAAAGGCGCATTGCCGCTTGAAGTCGAACACGATCACCAGTGGGCCGCGCGAGGCGCCCACCGGTACCCACCAGTTGCCCGACGGCCGGCCGTCCAGAAGCCGGCGGCCGAAGCGCTTGGCATCCTCACGGTAGACGTCGGCCGGGTTGTCAGGCGGGGTCTCATACGTGTACTCCACGCCTGTCAGCACGCAGTCGCCCCAGTACCCCTCGTTGTCGCTCAACATCTTGCCGGGCGGCCCGGCGGCGACATCGCGCGACCCGTCCCACCAGACCAGGTCGGCGTATGCGCGGCCAGTCATCGCGATGAGACACGCCGCAAGGGCCGCCGTCGCAAGCAGGGCCCGGCAGCAGGCGGGTACGTGGGTCATCATGACCTCCATGCAGTCTGAAGTGGCTGGTCCGGTGCCGATAGATGCCGTGCGGGATGCCAGTGTCGACCTAACGGTGATCAACCGCCCGTGTACGGACTGCCGGGCGCCAGGAGCAGTCGGGTACCTCACGTACTCCACCGCGAATGGGGCGTGGCCTCGGTGGCGCTTCGCCTCGCCGTTACTGGCTCCCTGCGCCTTTGACACGCATGCCGATGCTGTAGAGCGCCTTGCCCGCGGTGATGAAGAGCGTCTTGCGGTCGCGTCCGCCGAAGCAGACGTTGGAGGTCCATCCCTCGGGCACAGCGATCTGCTCGATCTGCCGGCCTTCGCGGTCGAAGACCGTGACGCCCCGGCCGGTCAGGTAGACATTGCCCTCGACGTCCAGCGTCATGCCGTCGGAGCCCATGGAGCAGAAGAGGCGCTTGTCCGCCAGCGAGCCGTCGGCGGCGATGCGGTAGGCATAGGTCTTGCCGGCGCCGATTTCGGCCACGTAGAGCGTCTTGCCGTCCGGCGAGCCGATGATGCCGTTGGGCTGTACGAGATCGTCGGCCACGCAGGTCACCGTCTTGCCGTCCCGATCCACGCGGTAGACGGCTTGCTTGGCGCGCGGCTGGGCCGAGTGGCTCCAGTACGGCCGCCGGTAGTAGGGGTCGGTGAGGTAGAGGCTCCCGTCTCGGTGGGCCCATAGGTCGTTGGGACCGTTCAGGCGCGGGCCGTCGCCGAACCGCTTCACCGTGGACTTAACCTTCTTCGTCCGCACATCGATGGCCCAGAGCTCGCCGGCCTCATCGGCGCAGGCCCAGAGCGTGCCCGTGGCATCGAAACAGAGCCCATTGGCCCGTCCGCAGGGCTGAAGCAGCGTGGAGAGCTTGCCGTCGGCGCTCCAGACAAGGATGCGATCATTGGGCTGGTCAGTGAAGTAAACGGCGCCGTCCGGCGCGCAGGTGGGCCCCTCCGTGAAGGCGAACCCGTCGGCCAGGCGCACGACCCGAGCGCCGTCGGCGGTCACGGGGCCGGCAGAGGCAGGACGGCTCAGCACGCCCGCCAGGATCAGAACCCAGATTGCCAACCACATGGCCTGTCTCCTTCGCACATCGCCACGCCCCCGTAGGGGCGGCCCACCGCGGCCTGCGAAGGGCGCGGCTACCAAACGATCTCTCCACGCTCCAGTTGGCCCTCGTAACTCACCAGATCGGCAAGGTAGTGGTCAATGCCACGATCGGCGAGTTGCATGCCTTCCTCGAAGCCCTGCCATGCCTCCCACCGCGCGGCGCTGTGGCGGGTGACGAGGAAGTCCACGTAGTCGCTGACCTCCCGGGCGAGGGGTTCGGGAAGCGTTCGAATCTGGGCTATGGTCGCATCAAGCGTTGTCATGGTTCCGTTCCTTGCCGGACGGTGCGTCTCGGACTACTTCACTCATTATGCCGTAGCGGCGGGTAGCCGCGCCATATCCTGTGTCCGGCGCCATGACGTCGCGTCCTCATGCAGCATAGGGTATCCCATACCGTCACTCTGCGCGGAGGTAACCATGCGCCACCTGTTCGCCTGCGCGGCTCTCGCCGCCCTGCTGCTCCGGCCTGCCGCGGCCGACCATCGCTTCTACCTGGCAAGCCAGCACGACTTCGAGGCCAAACGCGGCTTCTACCTGAACTTCGAGAACGCCGCCGAGGGGCCCGGGCCCTGCCGCCTCTCGTCGCTCCGGATGATCCTCGGCGGCGGCGACGGCAAGCAGTGGCGTTTCGCCGAGAGGCGCGGCGACTGGCAGGTCGAGCACACGTACCGCGCCCGCGCCGAGCTGACCGCGACTACGGGGCGGCTGCTCCTCGACGGCGTCGAGGTGGGCCGCATCGACGGCGGTTACGTGCCCGCCCGCGGGCCGCTGACCTACTCGGATGTCCCGGGTTGGGCCTCCGATCCCGCCGACTACGCCATCCAGCAGACCTCGCTCTCGGTCAGCGGACCCGCCGGTACACTGGTTCGCGCCACCGTGCCTGCCTCCGATGGACCACCTGCCCTGGCTCTGTTCGCACCCCAGCAGCCTCAGTCCGCCAGGCTGGCGCCGGCCGTCGGGCAGGCGCTGGTCATCGAGGCGGAGTTCCGCATCTCGCGGTACCCCGAAGTGAGGAGCCTGGCGCCCTTCATCGACGCCTACGGCCAGTCGATCCACTCCCGGTGGCCCGGCAAGGTGCGCTCCGATGCCGATCTCAAGCGCGCCACCGCCGACGAGGCCGTCCGCGCCCGAACATGGTCCAGGCCGACCGGCATCGACCGCTTCGGCGGCTGGACACTGGCCGGCTGGAAGGAGAAGCCCACGGGCTACTTCCGCGTGACCCGGCGCAACGGGGTCTGGTGGCTTGTCTCGCCCGAGGGCAACCCCTGCTTCTACACCGGGATGAACTCGCTCTGCGGGCTGGCCTGGGAGCGGACGCCCGTCGATGGCCGCGAGTTCCTCTTCCAGTGGCTCCCGCCGCGCACGGGCGCCTACGCTGCCGCATGGAACCGCAACGATTGGGGCAGCACGGACGGCGGCAACACGGTCGCCATCCAGGCCGCAAATATGCTGCGCAAGTATGGGCCGGACTGGCAGAAGACGGCCACGACCGCAGCCTCGCGCCGCCTGCGCCAGTGGGCCTTTGCGGGCGGCGGCAAGTGGGGCTCTGTGCCCGACCTGCCCTGCACCCCGGTGTTGGCGCACTACGACATCCCCAACGTGGCGCGCCACCCGGACATCTTCGATGCCGACATCCGGGACCGCTTCCGTGAGACGCTCCGCAAGCAGATCGCGCCGCAGCGCCGCGACCCCATGGTCCTTGGCTGGTCGCTCGGCAACGAGTACGACGAGATCGTGACCAAGGCCGAGATCCAGGACATCCTGCGCAAGCCCGCCGCCACACCCGCCAAGCGCGAGATGATCCGCTTCGGCGTGGCGACGCTCTACGCTGGTGACGCCGCCCGTGCCGCCGAGGCCTGGCACGTCGCCGCCGGCACGCTAGGGGCGCTGATGGAGACCGACCCGACGCCCTCGCCTGCCGATCTGGAGCGGATGCGCCTCCACTACGCCGACGCCTACTACAAGTTCATCTACACCACCGTGAAGGAGATTGACCCCGACCACCTCTACCTGGGCTTCTGGATCGTCCCCGGTTGGTGGGAGAACGCCGACGACTGGCGGGTGAGCGCGCCCTACTGCGACGTGATCGGCTACGACCGCTACGCGCTGGACTACATGGACGCCCAGACCGCCGCGCTGGTGAAGGAGACGCGCAAGCCCATCCTCTGCGGCGAGTTCTCGTTCCCGCCGACCTACCGCGGCACACGGGGCTTCGGCGTCTACCCCACGCACGTGGCGGACGAGGTGGAGTCCGGCGACGCCTATGCCCGCTGGATCCGCGCCGCCGCAGCCGATCCCTACTGCGTGGGAGGCATCTGGTTCCAGTACCGCGACCAGCCGCTCACGGGTCGAGGCCCCGGCAAGGGCACGGCGCTGGTCTACGGTGAGCACTATGCCTTCGGCGTCGTGGACCTCTGCGACCGGCCCAAGGTGACCCTGGTCGAGCGCATGCGCAAGGCCAACCTGGCGGCACAGAAGCTCCGGCAGCGCACCGCCGCCGCCGCCGCGAAGGCGAAGTAGGCGAGTGGTCCAGGTTTCCTGGGATGGCTGGATTTCCCGGACGGGAAATCGGGTAGTATCAGGAAACCAGTGACTCGATGGCTCGGCCAGGCGGCAGCGCGAGGTAAGGATGGCGTCAACTCCAACCAGGTCGATAGTGAGCTATGAGCGGCCGTGGCCTGTCGCCGACTGGGTGGCGCGTCTCAAGCAAGGGGCCGTGCAGTTCCCGCCCGCCACTATCGGCCCGCTGGAACCGGCGCCTGCAGCCCTCGCCGACGGCTCTGCCCTGGGGGTCTCGGTGGGTTGGGGCCCTGAGGCCGCACGGTACGCGGCGGTCTATCAACCATCAAGCACACCCAGGGCGCTGGCTGAGGCTGCTCTCAGGGCTCGGGCGGCGATGAACGCAACGGGAATGCATGGCCTCGTGATGGCGCCCTTCCTTGGCGACGCCGTCCTGTCCGAGCTTGAGGCCGCGGGCCTGAGCGGCATCGACCTATGTGGCAATGGCGTGGTCGTCGCATCCGGGTTCAGGCTGTGGCGCACTGGCAATCCGAACAGGTTCCGCGACACCCGCCCGCTCCGCAACCCGTTCGCGGGCGATAGCTCCATCTTCGCGCGGTGTTTCCTGCTCCGGCCGGAGTTCGGCTCCCTGAGCGATCTGCAGGCCTTCGCCCGGTCCCGGGCGCCCGGCGCCACCGGCGGCTCCGAAGCGGCGCTCGGACTGTCCACGGCGTCGAAGGTCGTCTCGGCGCTTGAGGCGGAGTTGGTGATCGCCCGGTGCGGTCGTGCTCTGCGGCTTGTCGATGCCGACCGGCTGGCCGACCTCCTGCGCGAGCGGGCCCCCGTCGCTGCGCCGCGACGGATTGTGGGCATCGTGCGCCTGGGGAGGCAGGCGGTCTGGGAGCGCCTGGCTGCCGCCGTGGGTTATCGTGGGTTCAGGTGCGTGGCCACCGGACTGGCCTCCGCGGCCGCCTATGGAGCGCTCCATGGCGTCGACCGGGTGTGCCTCTATGCAACCGACCCAGACAGGGCGGCTCAGCTGCTGGAGGTGACCGAAGGACCCGCGTTTGCCGATATCGAGATCATCGAAGCCGGCAAGCATCTTCAGTACTTCGACGCTCGAACGGCCGGGCCGGTCGCCTGGGCTTCGCCGATCCAGACATGGCTCGAACTGGCCCTGGCCGGCCCGCGCGAGCAAGACGCTGCCCGCCGGCTGCTGCGCCGGACCATGGCCGGTCCCGTGGAGCCGGTCAGGTGAACGACCCGCTCACGCAAGGGCTGGTCGGCATCCTGGCCGAGCCTGAGGCGGCAGGACTGATCCTCGCGGGCGGCTTCGGGCTGTCGTTGAAGCGCCGGCACTTGTTAGAGACCCGTGCGCGAACGCTTTGCCCGGACCTTCCGGAAGCGCGCGCGACGATGGATCTTGACCTGTTCCTGCGGCTTGAGCTGTTCGGCGCCGGCGATGGCGGTCGCGGCATCATCTATATGCTGCGACGGCTAGGTTACTTAGAAGTCACCCCGCGGTGGCAGTTCAGGCATTCGGCCAGCGAGGTGGTCATCGACCTGCTTTCGCGAGAGCCGGGCCCAGGGAGCGGCGTGCCGGTCCGAGGAATTCGAGTTGGCGGAGGCGCCGGGGTGGGCGTGCATGGCCGCTTGGTTCGTGAGGCCTTTGCCGTCGAGGAACGGCCCGTGATCGTGCCGCTGGCCGGCGCCGACGCGGCCGCCCGTTGCGTAGCCGTGCCGCATCCGTATCCATGGCTCTGCATGAAGGTGCGGGCATCAACCGATTGGCTGAGGGGCAGAACCTCGCACGGCGTGCGGCCTCCGCCGCTACGCGCCGCGTCGCCGAAGCATGCCTTCGATGCCTGCCTGATCGTCGCGATGGTGACGGAGGCGGAGGTCGCGGGGGCTTGGTTGCTTGCTGAGCAGTATGCCGCCAACCCGATGGCGGCTGAGATCGCCGACGAGGCGCGCGTCCTTTTCGGGCGCGATGACGCTCCGGGTTGGCTGGAGGCCCAACGGCAGGCCCATCGGGTCTTCAATCATGCCCTCATGTGGCCTGTGATGGCGGGGATGCTGGGTATGCGCCGCCTGAATGCCGGGTGAGGGTGTGCCGCGCCTACGGGAGGATGACGATGACAGGACCCATGCTTGCGACTGCTTGTGCCGCCCTTGCCCTCCTCCTGGCTTCGCGTGCCCACGGCGCCGAGGTGGCGCCGCCTTCGGCCGGGCTGGCTCTGCATCTTGATGCATCGGCCGCGGGTTCGGCGCCGGGCCCGCTGGAACGGTGGAATGATCGTTCGGGGCGCGGCGCCCACGTTGTCCAGTCCGACGCGGCCCGCCGCCCCACGCTCGTGGCCGACGGGCTCAACGGAAAGCCCGTGGTTCGGTTCGCCGGCGAGCAGTACCTGGACGGCCCCGCCGTCCTGCCCGCCGACTGCCGCGAGTTCACCTTCGCCGTGGTCTGGCGGCGCACCGACGCGCTGGGGGCTGCCGTCGTCTGCGAGCAGGCAGACGATGGGCCCGGACGCAGGGCGAGCCTCCTCACCGTCAACGAGCGTTACGGCTTCAACGGGCAGAACAACGACCAGCACGACCTGCTGCCGTACGCGGGTGGGCAGTGGAACCTGACCGTCATGACGGTCCTCAAGAACGGCATGGTCCGCCTCTGGCACAACGACGCTCGCGGCGGAACCGGCGCGTCGGCGCAGGTCGATGCCACGCTCCTCAAGGTCGGCTCCCGCTGTTTCAGGCTGGGCGCCAAGGCGATCGACGGCGGCGAGAGGCTTCGCGGCGATATCGCCGAGGCGCTCGTCTACAGCCGGGCGCTCTCATTCGCCGAGGTGAAGTCCGTGAACGAGTACCTCGCCGAACGGTGGGGCGTGGCAGGCAAGGGAGGCGTAGAGACGATGACGATCGAGCGGATCGACCAGGGGCCGGACTACACCTCCAAGGTGCCGCACTTCACCTTCGGCAAGACGCTGGACGAGCAGGAGGCGCAGCTCAAGGCCAACCCGCTCCTTGCACGGTTCCGCGAGTCACGGGCCAAGCTGGCCACCGATCCCTTCCGGCCGCTCTACCACTTCACGAGCCCCGAGAGCAGCCTCAACGACCCCAACGGCCTCTGCTTCTGGCAGGGCAAGTGGCACCTCTTCTATCAGGGATACCCGCCGGAGGACCCGCGCCAGCACTGGGGCCACGCCGTGAGCGCGGACCTCATCCACTGGCGCGACTTGCCCTACGCCATCTATCCGAAACCCGAGGAGTGCTGCTTCTCCGGCGCCACCATGGTCGAGCCGGGTCGGGTCATCGCCATGTACCACGGCACCAAGGTCGGCAACATGGTCGCCACCTCCAGCGATCCGCTGCTGCTCAACTGGGACAAGGTGACCGGTAAGGCCGTCATTCCGCAGCGCCGAAGCGACGGGCAACCGCAGCCTTTCGGGGTCTTTGACCCATGCATATGGAAACAGGGCGAATACTACTATTCGCTTTCCGGTGGCACCGTGCCTGGCCCGGACGGCAAGCGAACCCGCGCCGACTTCCTGCTCCGTAGCACGGACCTCACCGCCTGGGAGTACCTGCATCCGCTGGTCGAGAAGGATCCCTACGGCCTGGTGGGCGATGACGGCGCCTGCCCCTACTTCTGGCCCATCGGCGACCGCCATATTCTGCTCCACTTCAGCCACATGAGCGGCGGGAAGTACCTCCTCGGCCACTACGACACCCAGCGGCAGCGGCTCGATGTGACCGGCGGCGGCTCCTTCAACTTCGGCCCCGCATGGCCGCTGGGCGTCCACGCACCCTCGGCCGCGCCGGACGGCAAGGGCGGCGTCATCGCCATCTTCAACATGAACCCCGGCAAGCCCACGCCCGGCTGGGACCAGATCATGTCGCTGCCCCGCCGCCTGACGCTGAGCCCCGAGGGCGACCTGCTGCAGGAGCCGGCCGGCGACTTCGCCTCGCTGCGCGGCGCCCGGACCCAGGTGGCCGAGACGCGGCTGCCGGCCAACCAGGATGTGAGGCTGGAGGCCGTGAAGGGCAACGCCCTGGAGATCGAGGCGGTCATCGACCCAAGGGAGGCCGCCACGCTGGAACTGGACCTGCTCCGTTCGCCCGGCTGCGAGGAGGTGACGCGCCTCTCCATCTACCCCCGGCGCGGCTTCCACTACTGGAACCGGGGCGGCCGCCCCGGCAACGATACCGTCGTGTCGCTGGACACCTCACGTTCGTCACTGGCGCCCGACGTCACCTCGCGCCCGCCGGAGACCGCGCCGGTCTACATCCCTGAGGGTGAGCCCGTTCGGCTGCACATCTTCATCGATAGGAGCGTGGTGGAGGTCTTCGTCAACGGGCGCCAGTGCGTCGCCGCCCGCGTCTATCCCTCGCGGCCCGACAGCGTCGGCGTCGTGTTGCGCGCCGTGGGGAGCCCTGCCCTGCTGAAGTCCCTGACCGCGTGGGAGATGATGCGGGCGCACTAGGCTCTGCCGAGGCGGCGCCCGCGCCGTTTTGGCGGCTACCTCAGGCTTTCCGCCCTGAAATGGCCGCAGGACCGCTCCGGCTCTCGTACAGCTACCTGTAGCAGGGCGTGAGTACCTGAGCGCCGCTGCAATAAGTACTGGAGGTCGCTATGGGTCGGTTTCGTTGGGCTTGGGCGGTACCGGTGGCTTGCCTGGCACTGGCAGGCTGCGGCGGAGGGGTCGGAACGCCCGCGCCTCCTGTCTCCGCGTCACGAGGCGTGGCGCGGTTCGACGTTGACGTAGCCAGCGGCAAGGTCACCGTGACGGGCTTGGATGCATCGCGGGCCGTCTTCAGCGGCAGCGCGGTCTCGTTCACCAGTTCCGACCTGCTGAGTGTTGGGGGCGATGCGGGCAAGCGCCTTATCAGGGTCACGGCGCGCAACAACTCGGGCGAAGCGTGGGGCAGCGCACAGGTTAGGATGGTGGTCTCCGACATCGAGAACGCCTCGGTCACACGCTGGCGCGAGAACGTCCAGGTCGGCACACTCGCTGGCAGCGGCGCACCCGAGACCGTGGACGGCGTGGGCGCCTCCGCTCGTTTCGCGGACCCCTACGGCATAGCCGCCGGACAGGGTGGCGCCGCGCACGGCCTGTTCGTGAGCGAGTTCACAGGGCAGGTCGTTCGCAGGGTTGAGGCAACCGGGCTGACCACGACCGTCGCCGGAGGCGTCTCCACGGCTGCCTTTGCCGACGGGGTACGCTCCGCTGCCAGGTTCAGCAGCCCCAACGGAATCGCGACGGACGCGGGGGGCAACATCTTTGTGGCCGATGCCGGCAATAACCGCATCCGGCGCATCACGCCAAGCTACGACGTTACCACAATTGCAGGCACGGGCGTGGGCGGCTCGGCTGACGGCGCAGGCGATGTGGCAACTATCAACGCGCCGGTCGCGCTGGCGTGCAGCGCCGACGGCAACCGCATCTACGCCGCCACGTTCGGCACGAACAACATTCGCCTCCTCACGTTCACCGGTACACGCCGCGACCTTGGCTCGTCCTATACGGTGACGACGGTGGCCGGTTCGGCGGCGGCCGCCGGGTTCGTAGATGGACTCGGCACCGCTGCTCGCTTCAACTATCCGCGGGGTCTGGCCCTCATGACTGATGGGACGGCGAACGAGACCCTCTTCGTGGCCGACTACTTCAACTCGGCGCTACGCCGCATCGACACGCCGGCGGGTGTCGCCCGGGTGACGACGGTCGTCGGCGACGGCGTGTCGGGCCTAACCGACGGCCCCGGTTCGGTGGCCAGGCTGGGTTTCGTGCGCGGCGTGGCCTGCGTACGGCTCGATGATGGCGGCTTTGACCTTTATGTAGCGCAGGACTATCGCATCCGGGTCGTCCACTTCGCCGCCGGCGGCGATCCCAGGCAGAAGGGCGCGTACGTCGTTAACACCGTTGCCGGCGACTCCCTGGGCAGCGCCGACGGCAATGGCCTTACCGCCAGGTTCGGCTCTGTAGGCCACCTTGTCGCGACGACGAAGGCCGGTGGATCGGCCATGCTCTACGTCGCCGATTCCGGCGGCAACCGCATCCGCACCGTGGCGGTGCCCACGGGAGCCTTCCAGTCGGGCGGCGGCGCGGGTACCTCAGCTGAGGCGGTCGCCATGGTGAACCACGACGGCCAGGTTCCCAACCGCGCCGCCTACTCCAAGGTCATGACCGAGGCGGAGGGCGCCTACCAGGCCGACCTGCAGTTCAATATCCCTGCCGGAGTGGCAGGGTTCACCTTCCTTGCTACGATCGAAACCGATTCGTCGGTCGTTAACCTGCCCGCGCAGGGAGCCTCCATGGTCACGACGATCGCCGGCACCGGCGTGCCCGGGTACCGCGACGGCAATGCCAAGGCCGCCCAGTTTAGCTTTCCCTCGAGCGTCGTGGCGGTGCCCGGATCGATGCGAAGCCTCTACCGCACGAGCAGCGGCAAACCGGTCCGCGCATTCGTGGTTGACAACGCCGCCTGCGCGGTGCGCTGGGTGGACACTGAGGGTACGGTGGGTACCTTTGCCGGCGGGACGCTCGGCTTCGCGGATGGTGTCGGCGCCTTGGCCCGGTTCGCCTATCCTACCTCCGTGGCCCTCGACCGGCAGGGCGTGCTCTGGGTCACCGACACCGAGAACATGCGAGTACGCTGCATCCTGCCGAACGGCACGGTCTACACCGTGGCCGGATCAGGCGCCTCGGGGAGCGGCGACGGCACGGGCGCCCTTGCCCAGTTCACGTCGCCGTTCGGCATCACCATCGATGCCGGAGGCGTGGCCTATGTCACGGACTACACCGGGCACACCGTCCGCTCCATCCAGCATACCGCCGGCGACGTGCGGTCTCCCGCATCCTACACCGTTACCACGGTGGCGGGCTCGCCCGGCGTGGCCGGCAACGCCAACGGGCAGGGCCTCGGGGCACGGTTCGACCACCCCATGGGGATTGCGGTAGCCGAAGACGGTCGCCTCTACGTCGGCGATGCCGGTAACGGCAGCGTACGCGTTCTGTCGCCGGTCTCATACTCGAAGCTCTTCCATGCCTCGAACCTGCTGACCGGTCTCTTTGTGCCGAACGGCATCGCCATCGCCCCCACGCAGGATGCCTACGTCACAACGCGTACGCCCACCATCATACGGGTGAGCCCCACCGGCGCCATGGCTGTGTTGGCCTCAGGTGTTGGCTTCACCGACACGAACGGCGGCAACCTCGGCGACCCGTACAGCATGGCCATTGAGGAGTCCGGCACGCTGCTGTTCTGCGATCCTGCGTACGGCGCACTCCGCTCCGTCCAGCGGACGGTCACCTCGACGCCCCTGTAGTCTGGCCGACGACGCCAGAAGCGGTGCAGGGCCTCCCTCCAGCGATGGGGTGGGGGCCCTGGCTGCAGGGGGGGGCTAAGCCGGTGCGAGGACGCAGGCCAAGGCGCGGTCGATGAGGATGAGCGCGTCGTGAGGCCCCACGAGGCTCTCCAGGAGGCTTGCCGCACCGGCCACGTCGGCGTGTGCTGCGAAACTGCGCCGGAGACCCTGGAGGAAGGCCTCGTAGGGCTCATCGGACGTGCGCACACCAGGGCCGCCGCGCGACGCCGACACGGCTACAAGCTGGCGCGCAAGCTTATCGGCCTCCGCCAGACGCGCCTGGTGCGGGGCGATGACCGCGGTCGCCACGTCGGCGCCGCGCTGCAGGGCCATGGAGGCGACCGCCTCCGCCACCCGGGCCCTGGTCCGTGTGCCCTGAATCTCGAGCCCGGCGGGAGCCGCGCCGCGCACGGCGGCCACCAGGCCACTGCGCACGGCCGCGATCGTGCCTGCCTCGGCGAGGCGATTGGCCGCAAGCATGGCCTCGAGCGCCTTAAGCCATGCCACACAGCCGCGCACGAAGTCGGGCGAGCGCTGCTCCTGTCGTTCCACCAGCGCCGGTAGAAGGAGCAGGTGCTCGGCGATCTCCTCAACCTGCCGAACTCGTAGGGCTGCCATGGACTACTCGGGTACCAGTTGGTCGTGCGTGCCGCCGTCGGTCTCGGTGGTGGCCCACTCCATCCCCTGCTCGCTCACCTTGAGTTTCAGGCGCGCTACATTCACAGTGTTGCCCTGCTCGCGGATCTCGGCGCTCGTGACGAGGGCCTGCAGCCTGGGGGGCGGCGTCCGCAGCTTGAGAACCTCGATGCGGACGGCCTCCCGTAGCTCCTTCGCGAGCGCACCGGACTTGAGGGCGGATCGCAGGCGACTCGTCTGTGTGCCTGTCGAGAGGCTGCGCAGGGCGACCTCCGTTAGCCCATCGGCCAGGCGCCGCGTGTCGATCCCGGTCTCCGTGGCGTGCCCGTGCGCCGCGACCTGCTCGTGCAGCGACGTCCGGACACGATTGCGCTGCGCCTGCGCCAGGTTGATGCCCGACTTGGAGAGATGGGCTCCGATCACCTGGTCGATTCGGTCGGCCAACTGCTTGGTGGCTGTGCCGCCCCGGGTCGTCTCGCCTTCGCGCGGGGCCTCGGAAGCCTGGATCAGCACCGGCAGGTCGATATCGACCTCCGGTAGCCGAATGCGGGGCACCGCCATGTTGCGAAGCAACGGGTGCGCGGCGTAGAGCTCGGCCAGCCGTACGGTCTCCAGGTCGGCCTGCAGCCGCGCCATGGCGATCTCTGCCAGCAGTTGCCCTAGATAGTCGCCCAGATTAGCCATCGCGGCCCATCCCTCCTTGTTGGGTCAGCTCACTCGGGAGTTGAGACGATGGCGCCCTCGAGGATTCCGAGAAGCCGCTCCATTCCGGCGGGCATCTCGTCCTGAACCGCCTTGATGTGGACGGCCATGGAGTAGGTTCGGTCCACCGAGTTGCCCGACGTGGTGCTGCGCTGGTAGGAGGTGGAGACCTTGAGCTTCGCCGAACCCCAGAGCCAGCCGGCGCTGGCCTCCAGCGAGGCATCGACCTTGAGGTTCGTGTCGGTCTTGCGGTACTCAACGGAGTTGATCTTGGCGTTGAAATCGATGGTGGTCTCCTCGATCCGGATGAAGGGGATCGGGAGCATGGTGAGGATCGGTACCTGGAGCTGCTGCGTCTCGTAGACGGCAGCCACGGCGTCCTTCGCGGCCGAAGCCGGGATGGGCGGGTCGGCGCCCGGGTCGCCGGGATCGGCGGGTACGGCCGGCTGGTAGGGGATCAGCTCCTTCGGGTACTTGAAGGTGACGTAAATCGGCTCCATGGTCTCGGAGTCGCTGCCGGCAGCCTGCGTCCCGGCGGGCTTCTTGAAGCCGACCTCTTTGATGAAGTTCACCGTGGACATGGCCGCCTGGGCCTGGGCGTTGATGACCGCCACCAGCGGGCCGCCGAGCATGCTCTCGAAGTCGATGCTTGAAAGCTCCTGGCCTGGACTGGGCATGGCTGTGCCTCCCTATGGTCGTCATTGCATCCCACACCCCTGCGGCGGGGACGCCCTATGCGTTGCGAACGGCGCCCTGCGTGCCCGTGACAGGCTGCGGCAGGATACAGGACACTACGGTGCGATGCAGCCAACGCGTTCGCGCCGACGGTCCTCGCCCGGCGACCGTCGGCATTGCTGGTATCTATCTGGCCCTGTCTCCGCGGTGGGCTATCGCCCCTCCTGCCATAGGTCGAAGTCGTCAAACCAAACGGTTCCCTTGCCGCCGCCGGCTGCATCGATGAAGAGCGCCGCCTTCCGCAGGTCCTGAGTGACCGCGCCGGCGGGCAGCGTCGAGGTCAACAGCGTCCATCCATTCGTGCCCAGCGGGACCTGGGCGCAACCGGCCACCACGCGCCAGTTGGGGTCCACATTGCGCGCAGGGGTGGTGGACGCCAGGCAGTGGGAGCCGATCCACCCCTTCTCGCCGAAGAGCGCCACGTTCAGCGTGACTGCCGCGCCGCGCAGGTCGCGGGTCTTCACCCAGCACCGCATATGGACGCGACGGCCCGGCTTCAGCTCCACGTTCCAGTGGACCAGCCTCCGGTCGAAGGGACCGTCCAGCCGCAGGGCGCCCGCTTCCTGCTTGCCCTCGGCGCGGTCGTGCGCAGAGGCGCTGGTACGCTCGGGTGTCCACTCCGCCACGGAGCCGCGGTCGAAGCCGCCATCGCGGACCAGGTTCGGCGCGCCGACGGTCACCGTGATCCAGCGCGTCACCGCAAGCGGCCGCAGTAGCCCGTAGGCTCCCGCCGCGAACCGTGTTGTCACCCGGACACGGGCGCAGGCCCTCGGCAGGCTCGGCGCGGCCCGGATTGCCACGTTCCAGCCGGCCCGCGTTGCCTGGGCCCGCGCTGCAATGCCCGAGCCCTGGGTCGCCGTCACGGCCACCGAGGCGCCGCGCCCCGCCGCAAGCGGCACCGTTCGGGCCTGACCGGGCTCCAGCGTGACCGTCGGCTCCAGCGGGGTGGCCGCGGATCCGGCGCGCACCGCTGCGCCGAGCTGCCTGCTGCCCGTGATGTAGAGCGGTCCCTGGGCGAAGTCGAGCGTGACGGTGGACGCGGGCCCGGCCGCGATACGGTTGGCCAGCAGGTCGCGGACCACGATCCGCTCCTCCGGCGCGCAGCCCAGCCGCACGGCCGGCAGGCGGGTCAGCCCCGAGCGCTTCTCGGCCCAGACTACGCTCACAGGCCCGTCGAACGCCACCATGCGGACGCCCGGCAGCGTCTCGGCTGTGCCGACGCAGGTCCGCGCGTCGAGCTGCTGCGCCACCCCTGCCAGCGCGGCGTAGGCCATCTTGGGCAGCAACCCCAGGTAGAGGATGCCGATGCCCGCGTCGCCGGTCCACTGGTCCCTATG
Source organism: uncultured Chthonomonas sp. (assembly GCA_903885605.1). GTDB lineage: Bacteria > Armatimonadota > Chthonomonadetes > Chthonomonadales > CAJBBX01 > CAJBBX01. The sequence continues at coordinate 40,734 of CAISJD010000096.1, forward strand.
CGCCGGGTCGCGCGGGTCCAGCGAGCAGAACCAGAAGGCCTTGGCGCCCTTGCCCACCGATAGCGCCTGCGCGTAGTTGGCCACCAGCACCTCGGCCTGGCGGCGCTCGGAGCAGCGGAACTCCTTGGAGTAATCCTCTGAGAAGTCGTTCGCGGTGATCCCGAACTCATTGAACCAGATCGGCTTTCTGCCCATCCCCGTGCGCCGCAGGATCGCCTTTCGCCGTTCCACCTGCTCAAGGAACGCGTCGGGCTCGGCGTAGGTGTGCAGCGTGGCGATGTCGAAGAAGGGCGCCGCACCCAGTTCGCCCACGCGCTCCAGCCACTCCTCGTAGCCGGCGTGGGAGAGGCCCAGCACGACGCACTTCGGGTCGGCCTTCTTGGCGGCGCGGTAGCCGCTCCGGAGTAGGCTCAGGTAGTGCTCGCCCGAGTGGCGCGTGGCCTCCTGCCACATCAGGTCGGGCTCGTTCCACATCTCGTAGGCAGGGATGCGGCCCTTGTACCGCGTGACGAGGCTCGTCACGTAGGCCTCCCACTGCGGGATCCTCTCCGGCGGCGGGGCGGTCCAGTCCCTGGAGCCGGTGAGCCAGCTGGGCGCACCGAAGAGGATGCTCTGGTAGCGCATGCCGAAGCGATCCATGCGGCGCAGCGAGGCGTCCAGCGGGCGCATCTCCCAGGCGTCGGCCGTGGGCTGCTGGAACAACCAGGTGTTCTCCCACGCCAGCCACGGGCGGATCCAGTGGACGCCCGCCTTCGCCAGCAGGGGCGCCTGATGCGCATACCACCAGACCTGCTGCTGGAAGAGGTTGACGCCGATCGTCGATGACCCCGGCTTCACGGCGCGCGGCGTGGCCACGCGGCAGACGCGGCCCCTGCCCACCTCGACGCCCGCGGCATCGCGGACCACGACCTCGAAGACGCCGCGGCGCGCCACCGGGAGCTCGAGCGCGGCCATCGCGGGCGAGCCGGGCGCCGGCCGAACTGCGCCCTTCCAGGCGACGCGGCCGAGGGCCATATCGCGCACTTCCACGGACAGGCGTTCCGCCGCGGCAAGGGGAGCCGGGGAGACGAGGCGGACGCGCATGGCCTCGGCCTCGCCGAAGACGCCGCCGACCCGGTCAGTCATTACGCGAACGCTGCCGCCGCGCTGCGCCTCGAGCCAGAGCGGCGCGGCCCCTCCGTCGCGGCGCACGCAGAGGTTGGAGAGGTATCGATCGCCTGCCGTGGCGGGGCCGAGCCGTACATCGCTCAGCGTGCATCGCACGGCCTTGCCCGGTCCCGGCTCCAGGCGGATCGATGCCTTGAACCACGGCTCGTCGATGCGGTGGACCGTGGCGCCTTCGGGCGATGGCCCCTGCGCGGCCTTGCGCCACTCGCCGCACCGGGCCTCCTCGGGCCTCTCCGGGTCGCAGCAGAGGTAGGTCACCGTCAGCGGGCCGCTGCCCGTCGGGTACGCCCAGGCGGTGAGGCTGCCCGGCATCTCCAGGTTCTGTCCGAAGGCGTCCACGAAACGCCACTGCCCGCGCCCAACATCGAGCAGGTCCAGCGTGAAGGGCTGCAGCGCGGCCGGCGCGGCCCAGGCCGTCGAGATCATCGAGAGCGACAGGGCGGCCCAGGCGGTGTGCCGGCATGCGCGTAGTACGGCGCGGGGTAGCGAAGTCATGTGGGTCCTCCGGCGGCGTGTCGAGCGCGCCGCCGCCTGTACTCTACCTCGGCTATCGCGGGCGGCTACGGAGAGGCGAGCCGGACGCGGAACGCCCGGTTCCGGAACTGCGGTCCGGAGACGCTGCCGGTGAGACCGGAGAGCAGTCCAGCGGTCTCGGCCGCGTGGACCCCATAGAGGTAACGGCCCTGGAATGCAAGGTCGGAGGTGCGCGGCGGCAGGGCGGCGACCTCCACCCACCGTCCCGGCGCGCCGGGCTCCAGGCGGCACACTCGGAGCGTGGGCTCATCGGGCGGCGGCTCTACGTCCGGGATCTCGCGGAGGAGGCAGTAGAGCGTCCCGCCGTCGGCATGCAGGTACCGATCCGTCGCCGGTCCCCACGGCACGGGCCTGCCGCGGCGCCGAGTGGAGACCCGCTCGAAGCGCTCATCGGAACCGTTCAACCGCGCGCTGTGCAGTTCGTCTGGGCTCCAGATGTTGCCCGTCAGGTCGTTGTACGGCGGCTGCGCTCGAGAAACGAACCAGCAGAGCCTCTCACCGGCCGGCACGGGAGGACGGGCGCCGCCCCCGTAGCCGCGCAGGAGGCCGGTGGAGCCGTTGGGGCGCCACAGCCGCAGGTCGACGTGGTCGTCCGGGTAGGGCCTCAGCTCGGTCCAGCAGACGCCGTCGGCCAACGGCATCAGCCTGGCGTCGGACGGTACGCCTGTCTGGACGGTGCGCGTGGTCCCGTCGACCAGCGACGTGCAGACGATGCGGCTGTGGCCCGACACCTCGGTCCAGGTCCGCCCCGCACGGACGGCGCGCATCCTGCGGTCGGGCCGCGGGTCGATCCAATAGAGCCGGTCACCGACGAAGGTTCGCGCCCCATAGGCGCCCGAGCCGATCCTGCGCGGCTCGGCGCCCGGCCGGTCCACCGTGTAGAAGTCGAGTGCAGAGCCGCCGGACTGGAAACCCTCGATCACGGGCGTTCGGCGAAGGCCCAGGGCCGGGCCCTGCGTGCGGGGCGCCGCGAACACGCCCAGATACGTGCTGATGGCCGGCGTGGCAACGGTGCCGGCAGCGCCCACCGGGGCCTGGCCCGCGGGCAGCGTCACCCGCGGGGCCGCTCCGGAGGCGACGGGCCGCGGCAGAACCTGCGCCGGGCCGCCCTGGCTGGGGTCCACCTCGGGCCCGGCAAGTGTGCCGCCGGCGTCCCGCCGAGCCGTCGACCGGGGGATGCGCAGGAGCAGGTAGCTCACCCGGCCGGCATGGGCGTGCCAATCTGCCAGCATGGCGCCCTTGTGGTGGGCGATCTCGGTCTCGCGGCCGCCGGCCACCGGGCGGGCAAACAGCCGGGCCGTCATGCCGTCCATGCGCGCCGACACCGCCTGGTCTCCGTCGGTCTGATCGGGCTTGGGCGTGCCGTCGAGCCACTCAAGCGTGGTACGAGGCCAGAACCAGAGCGCCGCCCCGGCCAGCAGCAGGGCCGCCGCCACGCGCCCGGCCGCGCCCGCCCGCAAAGGCGTTGTAAGTCGCATGCCACTCCTCCGCGAGCCGGTGTACGGAGCGGCCCGTACATGGGACGACGCGACAGCCCCGGCGGTGTCACCATGGGCCTCACACGGCGCCTGCCGGTATACTCAAGCCAAACCGGCGGGGTAGCCTACGGGGCCGCCACATGCCTGGAGACCCACGCAAGGAGCCCGTCCATGAGCCTCGCGCTAGTTGCCCTCTCAGTGGTTCTCGCATCCGCCGCGCCGACCGGCCCGCAACGCCCCGACATCCTCTTCGAGGGCTTTGAGGGCGCCGACTACGGCAAGTGGGTCGTCAAGGGTGAGGCCTTCGGTCCGGGCCCGGCGCAGGGCACGTTTCCCGGCCAGATGCCCGTCTCCGGCTTCCGCGGCCACGGGTTCGTGAACGGCTACATCAAGCAGGACGGAGCCAAGGGTTCTCTCACTTCACCGGACCTCAAGGTCGAGCGCAAGTACATCAGCTTCCTGCTCGGCGGCGGCATGGACCCTCAGCGCCTTCGGGTCGACCTGCTCGTCGGCGGCAAGGTGGTCCGCACCGCCACCGGGCCGAACGACCGGCCCGGCGGCACCGAAGCGCTGGCATGGTTCTGCTGGGACGTGAGGAAGCTGGCCGGCAAGACCGCTGTAATCCAGATCGTGGACGACGCGACCGGAGGATGGGGGCACATCAACGTGGACGAGATTACGCTCAGCGACGAACCGGCGGCGACGCCGTCGACGGCCGGACCGGCGCCCCGCAAGCGCGAGCCGCTCTACAAGGAGAGCCTGCGCCCGCAGTTCCACTTCACACCGGCGACGGGCTGGACCAACGACCCTAATGGCATGGTCTACTACAAGGGCGAGTACCACCTCTTCTTCCAGCACAACCCCTACGCCACCGAGTGGGGCAACATGACCTGGGGTCACGCCGTCAGCAAGGACATGGTCCACTGGCAGCAGATCGCCAACGCCATCGAGCCCGACGAGAAGGGGACCATCTTTTCCGGCTCCGCGGTGATCGACTGGACAAACTCCAGCGGCTTCGCCACCGGCGAGGAGAAGCCCCTGGTGGCCGTCTACACCGCCGCCGGCGACACGTCGCCTGCGTCCAAGGGTCAGCCCTTCACGCAATGCATCGCCTATAGCTGCGACAAGGGGCGGACCTGGACGAAGTACGCGGGTAACCCGGTCCTCAAGCACATCATCGGCGGCAATCGCGATCCCAAGGTGGTGCGCCACGAGGCCACGAAGCAGTGGATTATGGCGCTCTACCTCGACGGCATCGACTACGCCCTCTTCGCCTCGCCTGACCTGAAGGAGTGGAAGGAGATCCAGAAGCTGGCCATGGAGGGCTGCGGCGAGTGTCCGGACTTCTTCCCCATGCCGGTGCAGGGAGAGCCCGGCGCCGCCAAGTGGGTCTTCACGGCCGCCAACGGCCGCTACTACGTAGGTAGCTTCGACGGCTCCAAGTTCACCCCCGAAACCGGGCCGCATATCGCCGACCACGGCACGAACTACTACGCGGTCCAGACCTTCAGCGACATCCCCTCCGATGACGGCCGGCGCATCCAGATCGCCTGGATGAACGGCGGCTCCTATCCGGCCATGCCGTTCAACCAGCAGATGAGTTTCCCCTGCGAGATGACGCTCCATCGCACCGCCGAGGGCCTGCGCATCCGGCGCAACCCGGTGAAGGAGATCGCGTCGCTCTACGGCAAGGGGCAGGACCTCCGCCTCCAGCCGGTGAAGCCGGGGCAGGACGTGACCGTCGCCACCCGCTCCGCCCTGCTGGACATCGATGCCGAGATTGAGGTGGGCGACGCCTCAGAGGTGACGCTACGCTTCCCCGGTGAGAGCGTCGTCTGGAAGGCCGCCGAGAAGACGCTGACCGTGCTGCAGAAGCCCTGCCCGCTTGAGGCGATCGATGGCCGCATCCGGGTTCGTGTGCTGCTGGACCGCACGTCGCTGGAGGTATTCGGCAATGACGGCCGCCTCTCGGTCACCAACTGCTTCCTGCCAAAGCCGACGACATCCGGCGTCGCCGTTTCGGCTACCGGCGGCACGGCGCGCATCGTGAGCCTGAAGGTTCGCGAGATGAAGTCCGGCTGGCAGGGCGCTGTGCCTCCGCCGTCGCCCAAACCGCAGTAGCCCCAAGGCCACGGGTCCGGTGCCGGCGCCGTCAGGTCCTGCCGGACCCCTTCACCTCGGCGACGAAGCGGGCCATGGAGGCCGACATCTGCTCCAGCACCGCCACCCACTCCTCCAAGTGCGCCTCGCCGTCGGGCGTCAGGCGGTAGACGTGGCGCGCGGGGCCGGGCCGGCTCATATCCCAGTCCGATGTGACCATGCCGTTGCCCTCCAGGACCTGAAGCGCCCGGTAGAGCGCTGCGCGGTCAACCACTGAGTCGGTCAGGGCATGGGACTGAAGGGCCTTGCACAGCTCATAGCCGTAGGCGGCCTCGCGTTGCCGCAGGAGGTAGAGAACCACCGGCTCCACGAACCGGTACAGGTTCCCCATGGCGCACGAGCAGGGCCGCCCCTGTCCGTGCCTATTGCACTGTCCCCTCGGCATGGCGTCCACCATTCTGTGCGACGGCTCAGCGTCGCCTTCCAACGAAGTTCCCGGACGGAATCCCCCAGAAATCGGCACCCAGAGTGTAGCACTGGTGTCCGGATAGGTGTAAAATACATCTAGCGATCCGGTAACACCGACCGGCAAGGGAGGGTGGACCCATGAAAGTAGCGATCTGCGCGCTGTCGGGTGACATCGGCGGAGGGGTGGACGCCAGGTTTGGTCGAGCAGCCTTCTTCGCAGTCTACGACACGGACGCATCGTCCTGGCAGGTGCTCCAGAACCGTGCGGGCGCCGACTCGGAGCAGGGAGCCGGCATCCAGGCGGCCCTGCTACTGGCACAGCATGGTGTGACGGCAATGGTGACGGGCCACTGCGGTCCCAAGGCTTACATAGCCCTCAGCACCGGGGGCATCACCGTGTCATTAACTGACTGCACGGATGTGAAGGCGGCGCTGGCAGCCTACCTTTGCGGTTCACTACGCTTGCTGACGGCGCCGGACGTTCAGAGCCACTGGTAGCCGCCGGGCTACCGAATACAGCCGTCCTGCGCGGACGGCAGGAGGTATGCAATGCCTGCAGGAGACGGAACAGGGCCTTACGGACAGGGTAGACGGAGGCGCGGCCTCGGGCCGTGCGGCTTGGGCCTCGGTCGCGGACGACACGCCGGTGGCGTCGGGTTTGGTCGCGCTCTAGCGGCCCAGTCCGCCGTCGTCGGGGACGATCTGCAGCTCCAGGTGGCGGCGCTTGCGGCCCAGTTGGCCGAGGTGCAGCATCGGTTGGCCGGCCAGAACAACGTCGACAGGCAGGCCTGACACCGTGCGGATCGGCGTTGCCAGCGGCAAGGGCGGAACGGGCAAGACGCTTGTGAGCGTCAGCCTGACCCGCATCATCGGTCGTTCACGTCCAGTCCAGTACTTGGACTGCGACGTGGAGGAGCCGAACGGGCACCTGTTCCTTCGGCCGCGCATCAAGCGGTCAACGCCAGTGATGCTCGCGACCCCGGCCATAGACGCCGATCAATGTGATCATTGCGGCGAGTGCGCGACGTTCTGCCGGTTTGGCGCACTCGCCGCGATGCCCGCGCGCACCATAGTGTTCCCGGAGTTGTGCCATGCCTGTGGGGGATGTGCCCTGGTCTGCTCGCGAGGCGCCATCACGTGGCGGCATCGACAGATCGGGCGGGTCGAGATAGGCGACGCCGGCGACGCCGGCTTCGTCCATGGCCTGCTGAACGTCGGTGAGCCCATGGGGCCTCCCGTGGTGGAGGCTGTGCTGAAGCACGCCGATCCGTCACGGACGGTGATCATCGACGCACCGCCGGGTGCGGCATGTCAGGTAGTCGCCACGCTCCGCGGCTGCGACGTTGTGGCGCTCGTGGCCGAGCCCACGCCTTTCGGCCTGCATGACCTGGGGATCGCCGTCCGCATGGTGCGGATGCTCGGGATCCGAGCGGTTGTCATCATCAACAGGGACGGCATAGGTGACGCATCGATCGACCGCCTCTGCGACAGCGTCGGCCTGCCGGTCGTGGGCCGAATTCCGCATGACCGTCGGATCGCCGAGGCCTATGCGCGCGGCGCCGTCATCGCCGAGGATATGCCGGAATATGCCGAGTGCTTTGGGCAGCTTGCCGACGGGCTGCTGGCGGAGGGGTCATGCGCGAACTGGTGATCCTGAGTGGCAAGGGCGGGACTGGGAAGACCAGCGTCGCGGCCTCGCTGGCGTTTCTCGCCCGGCCGGTGACCATGGCGGACTGCGACGTGGACGCGCCTGACCTGGCCCTGGTGGTGCGGCCCGAGCCCTCTGAGCCCCACGACTTCCGGGCCGGCTGGCTGGCAGTCATGTCCGAGCACATCTGTCTGCGGTGTGGACGTTGCGCCGAGCTCTGCAGGTTCGACGCAATCTCCTGGCAAGGGGCGGGCGGCGGAAGGTACGTCGTCGACCCGCTGGCCTGTGAGGGGTGCGGCCTCTGCGAGCGCGTCTGTACCAGAAACGCCATCAGCATTACATCGCCGTTGCGCGGCTGGTGGCGGCGATCAACTACGGAACTGGGGGTCCTGTATCACGCTGAGATGGATCCGGGGAGCGAGAACTCCGGCAAGCTCGTTGCCCTGTTGCGCAGGCAGGCCCGAGACGATACATCTGGACAGACTGAGTGGCTCATAACCGATGGGCCGCCGGGTATCGGATGCGCCGCCATCGCGTCGGTCACCGGCGCAGCCTACGTTCTGTTTGTGGCTGAGCCGACACCGTCCAGCCTGCACGACCTGCGGCGCGTCGCGCAGCTTGTCGCCGGTTTTGGCGTCCCCGCCGCCGTCGTCGTGAACAAGTGGGACCTGAGCCCTGATGGAACCGAGAAGATCGAGGCCTTTGCCGTCGCGGCAGGCCTCAGGTGCGCCGGTCGGATACCCTACGACCAGGCGTTTGCTGAAGCCCAGATCGCCGGCAAGAGCGTCGTCGGCCTTGGCGACGGCCCGTCGGCGCGAGCCCTGGAGGCTGTGTGGCGGAGCATCCAGGAGGCTGTACGATCACCCGAGGCCCCATCGCTTCGAGTATCCCAATGACCAATATAATGTTACCAATACATTCAGCATAAGGAGCATATATGCGTATCGCCATGCCAGTCGAGTCAGGCAAGCTCGTCAGCCACTTCGGCCGCTGCCGGGAGTTCGCGCTCATCGATGCCGACGGCGCCATGGCCAGGGTGCTCCAGATCACCACTGCCGTCCCGCCGCCGCACGCTCCCGGGGTCCTGCCGGCCTGGCTCAGGGAGCAGCAGGTGACCCATGTCATTGCTGCCGGCATGGGAGGCCACGCACAGGACATGCTGCGCAGGTCGGGCATCGAGGTGGTGACAGGAGCGCCGGGCGGCGATGTCGCCGATCTCGCCATCGAGTTCCTGAATGGCCGCCTGCAGGCCGGCGCCAACATCTGCAGCCACTAGGTGGGCGCCGGCGATTGCGGGCCGGAGCTCGGAACTGCTCGGCTCCGGGGGAACCTGCGGCTTGACCATGGATGTATATAGCTTCTAGACGCAAGCAACATCATAGAGCCCACCGGCTTGCGCCGACCCTGCAAAGGAGACCCGGATGGACAACAACTGCAACCCAGCCGCGCCGCGCATCCCCCTCATCGGCGAACTGGCGCCCGCATTCACGGCGACTACCACCCAGGGCCCGATCAGCTTCCCTGACGACTACAAGGGGAAATGGGTGATCCTCTTCAGCCATCCCGCGGACTTCACTCCTGTCTGCACCACGGAGTTCATGACTTTCGCCCGCATGGCCCCCGAGTTTGAGGCGCTCAACTGCAAGCTCATCGGCCTCTCCATCGATAGCCACTACAGCCATATCGCATGGCTCCGGACGATCAAGGAGAAGATTGAGTGGAACGGCATGAAGGGTATGGAGGTGAAGTTCCCCGTCATCGCCGACCTCACCATGGAGGTGGCCAAGGCCTACGGCATGGTGCAGCCTGGGGCCAGCAACACGCAGGCCGTGCGGGCCGTGTACTACATTGATCCCGAGGGCAAGATCCGCGCGTTGATCTACTACCCGCTCTCCAATGGCCGCAACTTCGATGAGATCAGGCGGTTGCTGCTCGCAATGCAGACGTCCGACCAGCATCAGGTGGCGACACCGGCAGACTGGCGCCCGGGTGACCGGGTGATCATCCCGCCGCCCAGCTCCTGCGGCGTGGCCGCTGATCGAGTCTCCGGGGCAGGCGACGACTACGAGTGCCTGGACTGGTTCCTCTGTCTGAAGAGCCTGCCGGCCTAGCCCGGCGATCTACTCGAAAGAGCAGTGGCCCTCCGCGATGCATCGCGGAGGGCCACTGCCTGCTCGGCCTACGGCCGAACGCGCACGGCGACGACGGCGCTACCCGAGAAGGCCGCGCCGCCGGTAGTCAGCCCGGTCAGCGTCAACGTCGCCGTGGGCGGCGAAACGACCCGCTTCACCGCCGCCTCCGGTACTTTGGCAACCAGGCACCCGGTCAGGTCTGCGAACGTGGCAGAGGCGCTAATGCCGTTGAGCGCCACGCTGCCCTTCA